>CAZXDD010000647.1:2215-4474 GCA_964639415.1 uncultured Armatimonadia bacterium | reverse complement strand
ACGAGGAGATGAACAGGGGAATGGGTAACGCGCAGGGCCGGAGAGAACGCGGAGACCCGGGCCTGGGCCCGGGTCTCCGCAACAGCACTGCGTGGTGTGCCTCTACGGCGGTGGGTATCAGAAACCGGCCCCGGTCATGCCGTGCCTACTGGCTCAGGAAGGCCTCCCGCGCGGCCGCGAAAGCCACCGGGGCGTTGTAGTTCACATCGCTATCCATGCGGACTCCGAACACCGTCCCGGCCTTCACGTCCACGTTCTTGGCCTCACCCTTGGGCTTGAGGATTTCGCTGTACAGATAGCCTGCGGCAGCCCCGATCAGGCCGCCGACGAGGACGTTGCCCTTCGTCAGCTTGCCGATCAAGAGGCCCGCACCGGCGCCGATGCCGATCATCAGCAGGCGGTCGTCCTTGGCCTTGGCGGTCGCGGTGAGGCGGCCACTTTCACTGCGCGTCACGCTCTCGTCGTCCAGGGAGATCAGGGCGCCGTCCAGCCTGACTCTGCTCCCGTCCGGCAGGTGCGCCTCGCGGAAGTCCAGGTCCAAAGTGCCCGGCTGGCCGTCGCCGGCCTTCTGCACCCCGACGATCACCCCGTAGAGCCTGGTCCCGCGAGGGAACTCCGCATCCCCCTCCTGCTCCGACTTGACGGTAACGGTGAACCCGTCCCCGAGCCTGGCGGTGGCGGAGCTCAGAGGGGTGTCGAGGCTGACGGGCACCACGGTGCCCTGAGGGATGAAGACGGTCCGCAGGGCGGTACCGGTCTGACCGCCGGGCGGCGGGGCCGCGAAGGACTCCCTGCCGCCTGTGGAGATGAACACGGTCTGTGTCGCGCCGACCCATTCTACTTCGGCTCCCAGGGCCTCGCTGACGAACCGCAGCGGCACCATGGTCGAGCCGCGACGCACCATGGCCGGGACGTCCAGGGCCAAGACCCGCCCGTTAACCAGTGCCTCCGGCTCGCCGATGGTGAGCTGCACATTGGTCGTGCCCCTGATGGCCGTAACCGTCTGCGTGGTCTCATTCCAGTGCACCTCGGCCCCCAGCGCCTCGAAGATGGCGCGCATCGGGACCATCGTCCTGTTGGCTACTTGCATCGGCTCGACGGTGAAGGAAATCGGATTCCCGTTGACGATGACGCTCGTCGCCGCCATACCGGATGAGGCGGCCAACATCACAATCCCCAGTGCTACCCCGGCAACGCCGATAGCGCGTGTTCGTGTCATCAGTTGCCTCCTGACGATGTCTTGTCGTTCCCGACGTGAACTGAACCGCCGGAGCCGATGGCAGGCCATCGCCCCCGGACTGAACAAGTATCCGGCACAAAGACACTCTAGCCCGGAGAGGACCTGGTGAAACCATAAAGGTAGGTTCCAGGCCGCGGGGAGCTCCCGGTTTGGCTCTCCCCGATGCGAGCTGACAGCACTCCCCATCCGGACGGGGAGTGCGGCGGCTCCGACCCCGAAGGTGGCGCGGGTAGAGGCCGTCGGTGCACGGCGACGGGAAGAGGCTGCTAACGCGGTAACCAGAAGGAGGATGCAGTGTGCATGCGGAATACCGGCAGATTAGGTATACTGGGTCGCAGGGACTCTGTCCGTCAACACTAATGGAGGTGTACAACCACATGCGACGAGGATTCACGCTGATCGAACTGCTGGTGGTCATCGCGATCATCGCCATCCTGGCAGCCATATTGTTCCCTGTCTTCGCCCGGGCGCGCGAGAAGGCGAGGCAGGCCAGTTGCCAGTCGAACCTCAAGCAGATTGGCCTGGGCTGGCAGATGTACATCCAGGACTATGACGAGATACTGCCGCTGCTGTATACGGTCACGCCGGGCATCTCCGGCGGCTACATCCACACCCCGGAGAATCTGCATCCCTACATCAAGAACGCGCAGATCTGGCTCTGCCCCAGCGCCAGGACCACATATCAGTCCTTCGACTACGGGATCAACTGCAACTACGGCTACAATCAGAGCCGCTTCGTGGGCTATGCCAACTTCGACGGCGGGATCGAGGAGTCCAGGATCACCGACCCGGCGGGGACCATCGTGTTCATCGACGATACCAACCTCTACGCCGGCCCCTACAGTCCCGCGGTACCGGCGGGCTACGACCCGAACGCCAACGTTCTCAACTCTGCCACGGACACATCGGGAACGCGGGCAAACAACAGGCACAACGAGATGTACAACATCGTGTTCGCCGACGGCCACGCCAAGTCGCAGAAGGACACCAAGTACCGCGAGTGGTCGTACTGGATGGAC
>CAZXDD010000647.1:0-2205 GCA_964639415.1 uncultured Armatimonadia bacterium | reverse complement strand
CCGTCATCGTTCCGGCCGACCGGCGGCGCGTCGGGTGCGACGGCTCAGAAGGTCCGGCTTCTCCGGCCTTCACCACGTCAAGCAGACCGGCCTGCAGTTGGCGGGCGGCTCGATCTTCGTCGTCTCCTGGGTCGCCAGGTCGAACACGTACACCTGCCCGAAGGGCTCGCACTGGAGGCAGTCGCCCTGTCCCACGCAGTACGCGATCTTGGTCCCGTCGTGGTTCCAGCACGGGCTCCACAGGCGCTTCTGGAACGCGCCGAGGGCGTGTTCGGCCGTCCAGTCATCTGCCCGGAAGTACCACAGGTCGGAACCGACGCCGTCAACCCGATCCCCCCGATACACCAGCAGCTTCGTGCCGTCGGGCGACCATGCCTCGAGCCCGCAAGACGCGGGGCTGTCGCGGACGAGCCGGAGGACCGAGTCGTCCGCCAGGTTCCACAGCGCCACAAAGCGCAGCCTGGTCGAGGCCTGGTAGACCTCGAAGGCCACTAGTTCGCCGCCGGCTCAGCCCCCCGCCGGCCCGCGCGTGTAGCGCACGAGGCGGAAGGAGTCGTCACAGATGAACCCCACCAGCAGATCGCCTGCGGCCGACACCCGGAGGTAGTAGCGGTCCGTCCACTGGGGCACGCCGGCATCCGTGGCCATCTGCTCGAGTTCCTCGGCGGGCTGCTCCAGCACCGCCCCGTCTGAGCCGCGGAGCACGACCACGGAGGTCCGGATGTCCTTGTACCAGTAGCGCCCCTTCGCGTCCCGCGTCCAGTCGAGCTTGGTGAGGTAAAGGTCGCCGCCCGCCGTGGCACCGAGACCGACCAAGCCAAGCATCTCGGCCCTCGAGCGCAGTCCGAACGGGTGCTCCGCCACCGCCGTGCCGTCCGCCCGGGTGATGGTCCAGCGCAAGCCGTGCACCGTCTGCGCTCCGTCGCCGCCGGTCCCCGAGCCGGCAACGCAGTGCAGCACGGGTTCGTCTCCAGCCCAGCCGAAGGCCGCGCACCGCACACTCAAGGGGCTCTGCGGAGGCGCTCCCACGAACTCCATCTGCTGCTTGTCGCGGGAGACCCGGAACACCCCCAGACGCTTCGCGTCACGTGACTTGAGGCAGATGTACGCGTCGCGCGGGCCTGCACTGAGGGCCACGACGTTCCTCGCCCACAGGGGCTCGGGGGGCTCTCCGGGGGCCCAGGGGACGTCGCTGTTCGAGGACAGCAGGTCCCCTCCGGGCCCGAAGACGGCAAGCCCCGGGTTCTCGTAGGCGTCGGGAGCGACCTCGCCCCGCGGCCCCCTCTCGATGACGAACAGGTCGCCCGCTCGCGAGAGTGCCAGCAGCAGCGGCTCACCGTGGATGCGGCCCGGCACGGGCATGACGGCGTTGTGCACCCAGCGCCCGGACTGGTCGAACAGCACCGCGCGTCCGTTGGCCGAGTCGGCGACCCAGAAGCCGGCGCTGCATTCGATGGCGTCCTCGGGCGCGGTGGTACCGGCGAACTCCGGGACGCCGGGCCACCGCCAGGTACCGTGGCCCACCTCGCCCTGCCCAGAGCCCCAGGGCGCCGTCACCACCACCTCGCACTTGCTGAAGGTAGCCTGGGACCTCCCGCAGTTGGCGACAGCCAACCCCACAGCGGCCGCCGTCGCCGCGGCGCGCAAGGCTCGTGATCTCATCGGTCGCACTCCTCGAGATAGGGCGTGCAGCGCTCCTCGACCCAGGCCCAGACGGTGCCTCGCACCGACGTCTGCACTGGATCCAGGTGCACCCAGTAGCCGGCGGGGCCCTGCGGATCTACCGTCGCATTCAGCATGTTCCCGTTCCCCACAAGCACTCCGACGTGCCCGGCGTTCGCTGGCGTCACGGCCCCGCTCTCTGTGTCCAGTGTGGACAGGCTGCCGTCCGTATGGCAGACGAGCAGCAGCCCGTCGGACAAGCGGCTTGGGCGCTGGACCGAATCGAGGCCGTCGACCACAAGAATCTCTGGAGCGTCGATGGGGCCGTCCGGCGGCGGCACTCGCCTGTTGCACCGAGCCGCCTCCACGGCCGCAGTTGCGGGCGTCCGAAGCCAGTTCTGGGGCTACAATGCCGCCGTTCGCAAGCGTCCCATCTTGCGAGGTCGGGCTACCAGCTCAGATCATGCAGGTTCCGGCCAGGCGCCGATTCACGTCACCTCACCCCCCAGCCCCCCTCTCCCTTACTCCGCCAAACGGCCGGCG
>CAZXDD010000646.1:0-4506 GCA_964639415.1 uncultured Armatimonadia bacterium | reverse complement strand
CGTCTCCGCCTGCCGTCTGGCGGAGTACAAGCGGCTCGAAGAGACGCCGAGAGGGGGGCTGGGGGGTGAGGCGACGTGAGTCGGCGCCCGCCCGGAACCTGCATGACCTGAGCTATCAGCACGGCCCGGAAGCTGGGCGTGCCGTGGAGACGTCATCGTGAGCGTCCATCTCGCGCAGCGAGGTAGCGAACAACCTCGCCGAATGCCGGGAGATCCCTCGAGCTGCTCTTGCCGGGAGCGGACGCTCTCAGAACGACATTCCCGGCGAATGCGCGGTTTTCGGCCGCACCTCTGAGCGCCCGCCACCTCGTGCCACCGACGATCGCGCCCCGGAGCGACACAATGCCTTCTGCCTGCCCGCGCTACCTGGCCCTCCTGTCTGCTCTCGCCGTTTCGTCCGCCGCCGCGGCCCCTCAAGTGCGCCAACTGCCGCTCAGCTCCGCCGCCCTCGAGGGCGCCATCCGGCGGGCCGGCGAGGTGGTCCCGGCGATGACCTACACCCTTCCGGCCTCGGGTGTGCTGTGGGCCGAGGCGGAGGCGCCTACCGAGCTGCGATCGCCCGTGGTCGTGCAGGACGACCCCACGGTCTCCGGCGGCCGCTTCGCGGTCGTGCCCGACCGGACGTTCTCCGGCACCACCGCCGGGGTGATCTACAGTATAGACGTGCGGCAGGCCGAAGACTACAAGCTCTCTGCCCGTACCTTCTGGCCCGACGTGGGGAGCAACTCCTTCTACCTGCAGCTCGATGATGGAGAGATGGTCACCTGGGGCAATGACGAGGCCCCCGAGCATCTGCAGCGGTGGTTCTGGCTCTCCGGACCCGTGTGGCATCTGGAGCCCGGACTGCATCGGGTGGCCGTCTGGTGGCGCGAGGATGGAACGCAACTGGACAAGATCGCGCTCGGGCCCGCGGACTTCACTCCCACCGGGCTCGGGGAGCCGGCGGCACAGGCCTGGCTGCCCTCACACATGCGCCTGACCTTCCCCGCCTTCAGGCCACCCTCCGTCCACCGCTGGACCGCGGTCGCCGTGGACACCGACGGCGACCCCGCGGCGCTGGAGTTGGCGGTTACCGATGCACGGGGTACCGTGCACCCCGTGCCCGCCTCCGGCGACCTGCAGACGCTGTCGCTTTCCCCCGCCGCCCGGACCTCCCTCGAGCTGTCGGTCCGCCTGACTCCCGCCGCCGCCACGCGGGTGCTGGGGGCCCGGCTGCAGTACGAGGGCGAGAGCTCGGAGGTCGAGCTAAGCGACGACGCGATCGCCCTGCGCTTCGACCGTGTCGACGGCTCGCTCCTGTCCATCGCCCGGCCGGATACCGGGCTGCGGGTGACGCGGGACGCCACCGGGCCGCCTCTACGCGTTCAGGTCTGGGAACCGGCGAGCCGGGCCCTCGCCTGGCTGCCCGACGCGGCGCTCTCGCTCCTGGAGCTATCCGCGGACGAGACCAACCGTCGCCTTCTCCTGCGCTACCGTCTCAATGCTCCCGGAGGGAGCATCCTTGCCGACTGCACCGTGACACTGGGCGCAACTCCGGGCACCTCCCGGTGGCGCATCGAGCTGCATAACCAGGCCCGAGACGCGCACATCGTCGAGGTGGAGTACCCGGTGGTGCGCGCGGCGTGCATCGGCGGCGACGACGGCGATGACTGGCTGACCTGGCCCTACTGGATCGGCTCCGGCCGGCTGATCGCGCGGCCCTCGAGGAATGCCCCCGGCCGCGGGACGTACTGCAGCGGGCGGGCCACGATGCACTGGGTCGACCTCTATGACGGGGTAGACGGCGGACGTGGTCTGTACCTGGGCTCCGAGGACCCTACCTGGCTGATGGGGGCCATCCGCGCCGAGGCCGACCCGACGGCGGACGCCGTGACCCTGGCCCTGAGCAAGATGCCCCGGGTCCGACCCGGCGAGAACTGGGCCTCGGAGACCTTCCGGCTCGCGCTGCACGACGGAGATTGGCACGCCGGCGCCGACCTCTACCGGGAGTGGATGGACGGCCGCGTGACGTACTCCCCGCCACAGTGGGTCGTGGAATGCGACGGCTGGCTGGGTCGCGGGCGCGGCACCAACTTCCTCCGCGACATCCCCCGGCACTTCCGACTGGCCAAGGACCTGGGCCTGGACTACGTGGAGTTCTGGGGCCAGATGATGGCCGGCCTCGCCGCCGGTGAAAGCTGCTGCAACCGCCTCTACTTCCCCGATCCGCGCTACGGCACCGAGGCCCAGTTCGCACGGGCCATCGCGTATGTACGCGGCGCCGGCGGCCACATCGGCTTCTACACCAACGGACAGGCCTGGAACCCCCGCTACCCCGGGCTGCGCCCGGATTACCAGGGCCTACTGCCCGAAGGCGTCTTCATCCCCGACTGGGAGCGCGAGTACCATCGCTATGGTCTGATCCGGCCCGACGGCGGCTATGTGCCTCAGTACGACAAGCCATCCTCGGCCGACCCCTACCCCGGCCTCTTCTTCCTGATGTGCCCCGCCACCGAGGGCTGGCCCCGGTACCTGCGAAGCTACATCGTGGGAAAGTACGTGGAGCAATACGGCGTCGACGCCATGTACATCGACCAGGTCGGGGCCGCCGAGGCTCAGTGGTGCTTCGCCGAGGACCACAGCCACGGCGATGTCGGCGCCTGGACCCGCGGGCACATGGACAACTTCCGGCGTATCAAGCAGGAGGCCCGCCGGACGGAGCCGGACTTCGCCATCGCAACCGAGGGCTTCGGGGACTGCTACGGCAGAGATGTGGACATGTTCCTCGTCTCCCCGACGGCCTGCAGCGCCGCTCCCGACGCCTACCCCGGCCTGCTGAGATACACCCTGCCCGACCGCGTCTGCTTCGACGGCTACGCCAACGGCAATGTGGGCCAGGTGCCGGATGTGGATGTGCTCAACTCTGTCTTCCTGTACGGCAATCGGTTTGACATGTTCCCCCGCGACGCCGAGACGATGGAGTACTTCCGCAGGCTCCTGTATCTCCGGCAGGAGACCGCGGCCCTCCAGTACCGCGGCCGGTTCATGGATGACGTGGACCTTCGCCTCACCTCGCCCCGGCTGCAGGCGCGCTGGTGGACTCTCAGTCCCGAGCAGGCCGAAGGCGTCCTGGTCACGGTGCTCAACCCGCAGGCCGAGGCCGCCGAGGTCTCCGTGCCCTTCGATGCCGCGGGGGAGCCGAGGGCCTATGTCGCCACCCTCGACGGCCGCCTGGCGCCCACTCCCTGCCGGGTCGCGGCCGGTCGCCTGACTCTGACCTTGCCGGCCGCGAGCGTCTGCACCGGCCTCGCCCTGTCGGCGGTGAAGCTCGACCCGCCGGCACTCATGCGCCTCGACACGCCGATCGCGGCCGCGGGGGCTCCCAGCCGGGCAATCCTCCGGTATCGACCCCTCTCGCCGGAGCTGCGCGGAACGGCGACGGCAGTCGTCGAGGCACCGCGGGGATGGACGACGGAAGCCGTCGACTTCTCCCTCAGCGAGGCGGCCGACGTCGGCCTGCCGGTCCTGCCCCCGGCCGACGCCGCCGGATCCGGACATCCGGTCACCGTTCGCGTCGCTCTTCCCACCGGACGGGTCCTGAAGCTGGACAGGCGCCTGCTTGTGCATGATGCGCTGGAGGTTGAGGCGGCCTTGGAGGCGGGCGAGCTGAACGTGACGCTGCTCAATCGGTCGACCGCGGCCCTGCGCGGGGACTGCCACGTTGCGGGGCCACAGTGGCTGGACCTCGGCACTCCTCGGCAGCCCTTCGAGGTCGGCTCCCGCGAGAGCGTCCGGTTGCGGTTTCCCCTCGCCTTGTCGGGTAAGCTCACGACGCAGGCTCGGCTCTTGGTGACGGCGCGGGCCGGGTCGGTGGCCGCCGAGGCCACCGTGGAGCTCGCGCCCCCCGACCTGGCGCCGCCAAACTGGGGGCCCCAGAGCTACGAGGGTGAGGTGGTGACGGAGACCGCCGGAGCGGGGACCCAAGAGCAGGAGCTGCGAATCACCACCGCCTCCGCACAGGACCGCGGAGGCTGGCGGTGGCGCAGTGCGATGCTCCCTCCGGGGACGACGTGGACGTTCTCCGGACAGGTCCGGACCGAGGATGTCCGCGGCGAGGCCGGCGGTGCCCGCGTCCGCATCATCTTCCTGCACAAGACCAGGCCCAACACCGGGACTCGCGATCCCATCTGCCTGGGTTTCTACCGGGGACCCGGCGAGTGGCAGAGGTTCGAGGCCACCTTCGATGTCCCCGCCGAGACGGGGGCGGTGCAGATAGAGCTGTTCAACTGGCACGCTTCCGGCCGCAGCCAATGGAGGAATCTGCAGCTCAGGTGACGCAGTAGCCATTGCTCCCGCCCTGCGGGACCGTCGCCGCCGTTGCCTTCGCCGCCGTTGCCTTCGCCGCCGTTGCCGTCGACGCCATTGCCGTCGACGCCATCGCCGTCGACGCCGTTGCCGTCGACGCCGTTGCCGTCGCCGCCGTTGTCGACGCCGTAGCCGACGCCGTAGCCGACGCCGTTGCCGTCG
>CAZXDD010000645.1:0-4521 GCA_964639415.1 uncultured Armatimonadia bacterium | reverse complement strand
TGTTCTCGTCCGGCGTGCCCTCGCGGAAGCTGTCGCTGGTGCCGCAGATCCAGCCACCGCCGGGCCTGGCTATCTCCATCGCCTCCTGGATCGTACGCTCGATCAGCTCCGGGGTCCCGTGCTTCACCACGTACAGGAGATCAACATAACCCTTGAGCGTGGTCACGGCGCCGATGGTGGCCTTCGCTTCCGCCAGATCGAAGTCGCCCACCGGTGGTGGCGTGCAGGTCTCCAGCACGTCCACGCCGGCATCGGCGACCATCGTCATTGTCCGGGACAGCTTGCCGTCGTCGTAAAGATCGTACAGGCCATCGTAGCTGTGGGTGAGTTGCACATGCTCGCGGATCATGGGGATGAAGACTTCCTCGTAGATCCGGGGAGACCATCCCGCGGATACCGAGGTGTAGTACCAGCTCCCGAAGATCCACGGGATCCCGGCCTCGTGGATGTTGCGGATCAGCTCCAGGCTGCGGCGGTGATGGATGTCCAACTCGGCGTCGAAGAACGCCCGGTCGTCGTAGTAGTCGGTCATGATGTCCTGCATATCCCTGGCATCGCCGGCCTGGTGGTCCAGGGCACCGGCGACACGCACCATCACGACGCCCTTGTCCCCCAACTGCGCCTGCAGGTCATGGACGAACCCGAAGTCGCGGTTGGGCGGTGGGAGGAGGTAGCTCAGGCGCCCCAGGTCTTCGGGCGCCTTGACCAGGTACTCGGTCTTGATGGGATTGGGCGACACACCATACTCGCGGCCGCTCGGCGGGATCTTGGTGCGGTCCGAGAGCCTGCCGGCGGGCGTGTGGAAGGTGCGCTCGACGACCTGGTATTCGCCCTCGGAGTACTTCGTCTGCTCCACCTCGACCTCGGGCAGATCGTAGGCGTCCGGGTAACTGCCGATGTAGTTGGGAGTTCCGTCGTACACGATCCACATGTGGTCCATGTCCGGGAACTGCGCCATCTCGGTGGCCAGGTCGCCACGACCGTGCCGGTGGGTGAGGTACGCCCCGGTGCGGGGACTGATCGGCACACGGTCGGGCTCCTCGTGACGCACCGCGGCCTCGATACGCTCCCTGCCGGTCATGGATGCGCGGGTCACGAAAGTCACCTCACCGGGTGGGTTGTGCGGGGGATAGAGCCGGCGGTGCTCCTCGGCAGGCAAAGCCTGCGCCAACGTGAGACGAGTGTCGCGCACGTGGGCCCGCATGGCGGCCTCGGCGGCCACACCGTCCCGGGCCTCGATGGCTGCGAGCACGTGGGCGTGGGGGTCCTGAGTGGAGGGGATGTCCTGTGGGGCCTCGTCGTCTCGCGAACGGCGCACCAGGAAGGCCAGCAGCATCAGGGCCTCCGCATGCCCGGCGCCCGCCAGGTACTCATTGCCTCCGCCGCGGATGATCTGGCGATGGAACTCGAAGTCATGGCCCCGCACGGCCCGGGCGTCGCCCTCGGCCCGGGCCCGCTGCATCCGGCGCCAGAGGGCTCTGAGCTCCGCGCGCTCCTGTGGACCGGCGCGGAGAGCGAAGACCCCGGCGGCGGTGCCCTCGAGGCTCTCGCGCACCTCGTAGACCTGACAAAGCTGGGCCAGCGACAACTGGGCCACGCGGGAGCCGCGATAGGTATCGCGGGAGAGCAGGCCGAGAGTGGTCAGGCGTTGCAGGGCCTCGCGGACCGGGGTGCGGCTGACCTCAAGCTCCTGGGCCAGGGCGACTTCGGCCAGGCGGTCGCCGGGCTTGAGATCACCGGCCGCCAGTCGGGCGAAGATGGCTTCGGCCACGAGGTCGGTGAGAGAGGCGCGGGAGACGGGGCTGGGGCGTTCCGGTTGCATACTGTATACAATATACATTTGCCCCCCGCCCGTCAAGCACCCCCTCTCTCGCACCCCGGAAGGCCCCCCAGACACACCCGGCGAAACCCTCACCCAGATGCACCGCCCTCCCGGAGGCCACAATGCCCGCACGCTTGAGCCGTCTCGCCCCGCTCCTGCTGGTCGCTGCCATCCCATCCGCGGCCGCCGCCGACCTCCCGCACCAGCAGATCCCCGCCTGCGACGAAGCCGGCGACCCGGTCTGTGCCGTCCTGATCGGGGGACAGCCCCTGCACGGCATCCTCCGCGGCGCTCGCGTGCAGATCCGCCATCCCCATGGCCAAGTCCTCTGGGACGACTTCGACCCCGCCCTAGACCCCTGGCTGCTGCGCGCCGGCCGGTTCGCGGGGCGCAACGTCCTGCTCATCGGGGTGCGCAAGACAGCCATCTTCGATCCGAGGGAACGCAAGCGGCCCTTCATCTACGAGGTGAGAAGCTCCGGCGGCGGGCTGCGCAAGATATGGCTGGCCACCAGCCTCTCGCGCCCCTTCGAGACCGCGGACTTCGCCGACCTCGACGGCACGGGAGACGACGAGCTGGTTGCCCTGGAGCGCACGGCCACCGGCGGCATCAGCCTGGGAGCCTACATCTGGAAGGGGTTCGGAGTGGAGGGGATCGCCCGCTCCGCGGAGATCGCCGGGGCCTGCGACCTCCGCGCCGCCGACGTGTGGGGTGACGGCCGCGGGGAGATAGTCGTGCTGGCACGCAGCGGCACGCTCTGCAGCTTCGAGGCCTACGCACTCCGTGGCGAGCACTTGCTGCCGGTGGCCTTCGCCCGGGCGACGGTGACGTCCGATGGGGTTGACTGGTCGCCGGTGCCCCGCGACCACAGCGGCCCCGGGGCCGTCGAGCTCAGGGGCAGGGTGACGCGGCGCCTGCCGTTCCGCGCCATCACCCCGGATCACGGCAAGGACGGATAGGCAGGACGGCGGCATCGAGGGCGGATGACGGCGGAGTGCACACAGACAACGGGACGGCCCGCGCTTGCATGGGCCGTCCCGCCTGTAGCCGTTCTGGGTGTTCTCCGCCGTTCTCTGCGTCTCTGTGTTCAGCCTTCCGCCTCTTCAGCCGTTCTCCGTGAAACTCCGTGCTCTCCGTGTCTCCGTGGTGAGACGCTGATGTCGCCTTTCTCCGCCTCTCTCCGCCTCATTCCACGGTGAAGCTCCTCGTCCACTGCGGCATCGCCGGCTGCTCTCCTGCCTGCAGCATGGCGATCCATTTCTCATCGGTGAGCCGGTCACTCACGGGCCACTGGAACTCGTAGTACGACATCACCCCGCCCTTGGCAAGCTGCAGCCCGCCGCCGGGCACCGGAACGACCACGTAGATCCGGTGGGCCATGCCGACGCCCACCTCCAGGCAATAGCCGAAGCTGGTGTGGATATCGGCGATGGTGGCCATGTTCCGATCGGTGGTGCTGGTTATCTCGTGCCAGTAGGCCAGTTGGCTGTCGGAGTCGACAGTCTCGAGGGCCAGACGTTCCAGCTCGCCGCCGAAGAACTGAATGCGGTCGTACTCATCCTTGGAGAGCGCCGTGCCCAGTAGCTGCTTCGCCGAGCAGGTCTCGAGGAACCCCAGGGTGTCGATGAAGGCGTCGTAGGTCTCCCCGAGCGTCTCGGGCAGCAGACCTCGCTGCCCCAGGCCCTGATGGGACATGACCGCCAGGCGCTTGAGGCTGCTGAAGACCTCCGGGTACGGCTCGATGTAGCCCTTGACCTCCCGGGGATCGGGGCCGCCGAACTCCGCCCCCGACGGCTTGCCGTAGAGGATGGTGTCATGCCGCAATTGGGCCCAGCTCCCCTGCGCGGTGGCCAGCTCCTTGTCCAGCCAGGCATCATTGCGCATGAACGTCGGATAGCCCTCACCCTTGGTCTGCAGCAGCGGCTGGAGGCTGCGCAGCCAGCCCCAGTACAGGTTGCTCCACCACTTGTCCTCGGGCGTACCGGCGAACTGGGCCGTCACCTTGTCCAGTTGGCTCAGGTAGTTGGCGTACTGATCCTGCTTGTAGGTACCGATGAGCAGGTCGCGGGCCCGGGTGGAGCCCAGCACGGCCATGACATCGAGCCCCATCGGCCAGTACCGCTGCTCCTCCTCCGCGTTGGCGCCCACCAATGGATACACCAGTTGCTGGAGGGCATACGAGTCGGGGATGAACCTCTGGCCCATGAACCGGAACTGCCGACCCTGGGGCTCGGCGGCGACCTCCTCGAGGTTCCCGGCCTCATCGGCCTGCAGGAACGCCGGAGCGATCTCGGGGGCGGGCAGCGTCTCGCGGGCCAGGGAGATGAACTGGCGCAGCTTGCCCTGGTCGGACAGCTCGGCCAGTGGGATGCCGTCGCTGTACACCTGCCGGGCCAGGGGAAGGTACTGGCCCCAGGTGAGGTCATCGGCGCCACCGACGAAGAACGAGGTGGGCTCGTAGATCCGCTCCCACATGCTTTCGACCCAGTCACTACCGGCCAGGATACGGGTGAAGAGCAGCGCCTGCAGGGTGTGGAGCTCGGCGATGGGCTCGGACGCCTTCTCGGCGTCCAGCTCGAAGCCCAGGGTCCCGTACCACATCATGGCCATGAAGTACTTCTTGAGCTCCTCGGTCCGCGTGTAATGGCCGCGGGGCGAGAACTGATCGTAGTGCACGGTGCGCCCGGTGATCGCCGAGG
>CAZXDD010000644.1:0-4535 GCA_964639415.1 uncultured Armatimonadia bacterium | reverse complement strand
CACCCTATCCTACACTCTTTCCCTACACGACGCTCTTCCGATCTCCTGCGGGGAGCGGACGCTCTGAGGATGACATTCCCGGCGAAGAGGGGGCTTTCGGCCGCACCCAAGAGAGGCGGCCGAGGCGCACCGGAAGAGCCAACGCCACCGGGTGAACCCGGCGGCGTTGGCGCACGATGAGGGCCCGGCCAATCCCCACGGTCACCGTCGGTGACCGTGCTCTCCCGACCGGGCCCAGTTCCGCGCCAGGAATGGTTATTCCACGCGCCCCTGAGTTCTCCTTGTAACAATCATTGGCCAAACAAGAGCCCACGATGAGGCGGGCTCAGTTCGCCAGCACCACCCAGGCACAGTCCAGGGCGGGGATGGCGACACTCAGGGTATCCTCCGCCACTGTGGGCTCAAGCCCCGGTCGGCCCCTGAGCAGCCGCAGACCCGCCGGTAGCCGCAGTGAGGCCCGGACCGGCTCCGAGGCGCCGTCGTTGAACAGCAGGAGCAGGGTCTCGTCACCAAGCCGCCAGGCCACGCGACTGACCGGCGGCTCGGCGGAGGACGTCCAGATGTCCTCGACCCTCCGCCCATCCACGAAGAAGGCCTCCAGCTCGGAGACGATCGAGGTGGCCTCTGCATAGGCCTGGTAATGGCGCCCGTCCACGGGGCCCCACCACCACTGGAGCGTCCCGTCGGCACCAAAGGCCACGGACTTGAGCACCTGCATCCTCGTCACAGGGCCGTCGGAGACGAACTGGTCGCCCCTGTCATACCCGGTGGTGAGGGTGCACCACACCGGGATATCTGCGACGGCTCTGATCGCCCGGACGCAGTCGGTGACACCGTCGGTGAAGTTGGTGGCCAGCGCGGCGGCGGAGAAGGAGTAGAAGCTGGGGGTCGCCACGTCGATCTCA
This sequence comes from uncultured Armatimonadia bacterium, assembly GCA_964639415.1. Lineage (GTDB taxonomy): Bacteria > Armatimonadota > Zipacnadia > Zipacnadales > JABUFB01 > CAYRFY01. The sequence goes on along the minus strand of CAZXDD010000644.1, from coordinate 3,630 downwards.
GGCGCCAGAGTGTCCCAGTCCACGCGATAGGCGCGGCGGGTATGCTCGCTCCGGGCGCCGCTGTAGACGGACAGCTCCCACGGCACTTTGGCCGCGGCGGCGTACTGCTTCATCCGCCGGGCGATCCGTGCCGACTGCCCGCAGGCGAAAGTTACCCACTGCTCGGGGTATCTGGCCTGGATCCTGGCCGCAGTGAGCCCCTCTTCCCCGGCGATCCCCGCTTCCTGCCCAAACCGCGCGAGACAGCGGGGACAGAAGCACTTGTCGAAGCAGGCCGGACCCTCGAGATCCCACCAGGAGCCCTGGATGCGCCCGGCCGCCGTCGAGGCCAAGATGCCCGACATCACTCCCGAGATGGCGTCCGAAGCCGGGTCGGCCAACACCTCCGGACACACCGACTTGCCGTCGGAGCTACCGTCGGCCGCCACGGCCGCGTGCTCCGGATGGTCCTTGAGGTAGGCTTCGTCCCACCAGTGCCACCACAGGCCGTTGGTGCAGCGCATCTTGGCCTGTCGCGCCTCCTGAGCCCGGTCGTCGTCCCTGGCCACGATGTGGCAGTCCACCGCGTTGATCCCGCATCGCCGGTAGGTGGCAAGCAGGTCGCGCCAGAACTCCGGAGTCGGACTGATGGTCCAGTTCGACATGGCGATGACGATGCGCCGCGGCGGGCTACCCCGGGGTGTCGGGAGCACAATCAGCCGGCCTTCGTGGGCCGGTTCTTGTTCCTCCGGGCTCTGTAGGTAGAAGGAGTAGGGGTACTCACCGTCGCTGATGGCGTCGGTGGCGCGCAGGGCGCCACACCAGGAATTGAAGAACCGGACACTTTCCAGGTTGCGCGGCGACAGGCCACGGGTCGCCTCAAACACCCATCGCACCATGGGCCGCCCGTCGCGGGGGAAAGCCTCCTGAGAGATCAGAGACGGTCTGTGGTAGTACTCGATGGCATCGCCGGTGGCCTGGATCACCTCGAGCCCCGCGGGCAGCTCGAGGACGAAGCTGAAGCTCTCGCAGGCGGTCTTGCCGTGATTGGCGGGAACGAAGAAGAAGTGCTGGGTCGTGTCCCGGGCGATGTAGAGCCGATTGTCGTCCATCTCGGGCGGGTAGATGGCGCTGCAAAGACCGGTAGAGTGGACCTGCCCGGCGAAGGTGGCCTGAAGCACAGTCTCCGCCGTCTCGACCACGGCCAGCTCCGGCGTCAGTTCATAGGCTCCGGGCGCCGGTGTCTGATAGGGTGCACGCACCAGGGCCGCTTCGCCCGCCGGGACCGCGAACTCAAGCGGAATGCGCACCGGGTCATCGCCGGTCCTGGCGACCGTCAGCCATCCGCTGAGGCCGGCCGCCCGAGCCCCGCGGTTCTCCACTCTCGCGTACAGGCTCCGGCTATCTCCGGAGCCCTGCAGGCCGGTATCGATAGCGGTCACCCGCACCGTCGGGGCTCCGAAGACCAGGAGGCCGAAGCGGTCCGGGACGTGGAAGTCGGAGGGCTTCAGCGTGGGAGACCAGGCGCTTTGCTCGGAGCGGGGCAATCGCGAACGGCAGATGTTCAGCCGCCAGGCGTCAGCGTCTTGGGGCGCGGCGGCATCCAGGTCCGAGAAGGGGATGCGGGCCTCCACCGTCCAGCCGTCGCTATCGCGGGCCGCGGCCGCCTGCCACTCATAGGCGACGCCGCGCTCGGGGGGCAGGTTATCCTGCGTCACGCCGGCGGCATTGACGATCAGGTGGCGGTAGGCGCCGGGTGTCGACGTGGGGTTGACGAAGATCTCCACGCAGTCATCGCGCCAGACGTCCGCGGAGCCCGGGGCGGCATCGGCACGCAGCAGGTCCATGCGGGGCTCTCGGCAGCGCACGGCGATGAGCAGGGCGTCGCTTTGGCGGGCGACGTGGGCGGAGGTCTCGGCCTCCGGGGTAGCCACACCGTCCAGGGCCATGAAGGGCGCAAGAGGGGTCAGGGATGCCCAACAGGGCTCCTGGAGTCGGCCATCGATGGTGGGGGGCTCCTGCAGCGGGGCGCAGTAGGCCACCGGGAGCGGGTCTTTGAGACCCTCGTCCGTCGCCTCGGCGACGGCTTCGGCCGCCGCTTTGGCCGATCGCACCGCCTGTTCCCAGTCGCCCCGATAGGGCACCAGGGCAAAGGAGAACCGCACCACATCACCGGCCTGGAAGGTGCGCAGCGGGTGCAGGCGACAGGCCAGGCTGAGGGCCCCATCCTGCTTGCGACCGATGTAATCCACCCGGTGCATGTCCGGCCACTGCAGGGGCGCAACGGCCACGCCGGCATCGCCGTCCGAGCGGCCGAGCCAGTACCACGGCGCGGCCAGCTCGATGGAGAAGTCGCCGACGCGCACGTCCTGTGCCGCGACGGCGCCTCCGGGAGTGCGCACGGTGTCCAGGCCGGCATCACACAGCAGGCCCAGCGGACAGATGAGCTCCGGCCTGACCGGTCCCAGTGCCCGCAGCTCGTAGGCCACGGTGATGACGGGAGAGTCGTCTTGCACCGTGAGCGTCTTGCGGAGCGCGAAGCCGCCGAAGCTCGCGACCTCGACGGCCACCGCGGTCCTGGGCCCTTGCCGATCAACTGCTATGTCCGAGGGTGGCGTCCAGGCTTCGGCCACCCAGTGCTCGTCCTGCTTGAAGTACAGACTCATCTCGGCCCGGCGCAGGAGGGGCTCGTCGCCGGGCGACAGGGCGAGCAGCTCGACGGAGCCGGCGGCGGCCCTCGTGGCCAGGGACAGCCGTGCGGACGGAGTATTGAGAGACAGCGAATCAGGGGTTCTTTGCACCTCGGCGGCCCGGGCCACCCCGACGCATAGGACGAGGGCAAGACACATCCGGTGCGCAGTGCGCATATGGGTGGCCTCCGGTGGCGGGGCGGCAGAGCCATTGACCGAGACCGGGCCGGTGGCCGGAAGGTGCCGCCACTGAATCGCCGAGCCAGGCGCCCGAGCGCGCTCAGGTCCGCGGGGCTCAGGTCAGCTTCCAGGGCTTGCGCTTGCGGAACGGGTTCTTGAAGGTGTTCTTCAGCTTCCCTTGCTCCTCGAGGTGAACCATGCAGGCGCGGATGCAGCCCGAGGCGCCCTCGAGGGCTCTGCCGTAGTCATACGTGGGGGCGACCTTGTACTGCTGGGCCCTCCCCACCGGCTGTGTGAAGCCCTCCTCATCGGCCTGTGTGGTCATGAAGGGGTTGTGCTCGCTGGAGGCCCCACAGAAGTAGCGGCTGCAGATGGAGTAGTCGATCTCGCCCCACTCGCACTGCTTGCCGGCGACGTTGATCTTGATCGTGTTGGTGGTGCTGATGGCCTTTCCACTGCACTCGCCGGCGCAGAGCATGCAGCGGTCGCAGATCTGGCCGTCGAAGAGCGGGTCGGGCTCCAGCTCGGCGTCGGTAATGACGGCGGCCAGGCGCTGCCGGGGGCCGAACTCGGGAGAGAGGAACATCTTGCTGTAGCCGATCTCGCCCAGTCCGGCGGCGACGGCGGCGATACGCATGTGGACGAAGACATCCGGGGCCGGACGATCCGGGGCGACCGGCCGACTCCAGGCCTCGCGGAGCAGCCCGGTCTGCTCCGGGGTCTGGCCGCTGGAATCGGGGTTGGTCCAGGGGAAGTTATTGGGGATCGGCACCGCCGCGTA
>CAZXDD010000643.1:0-4552 GCA_964639415.1 uncultured Armatimonadia bacterium | reverse complement strand
GGCGAGCAATTCTACTCTCCAAGCGCATTCTCGCGGCTCCTGCGCCATTCCAACGGAAAGCTGTACTGGATCGGGAACATCTGTCCGGAGCCGCCGGAGGGCAACATGCCCAGACACCCACTGGTCATCGCCCGGGTGGATGAGACAGGGCCCGCGCTGATCAGGGACACCGTCACCGTCATAGACACGAAGGGCGAGCAGGAGACGGTCGCACCCGAGTTCCAGTTGTCCAACTTCGCGGCGCTGCAGAACAGTCGGACCGGCGCCATCGAGCTGTACCTGACGCGCTACGGGGAGTCGCCCGAGCACTGGCTGAAGGCCAATGCCTACAAGTATGTGATTGATCTCGCGTAGAGTCCGTGACGCCCCTGACACGTTCGTCGGAAGCTTTCTGGAGGTACCTTCAATGCGAGTGCAGTCTGGACGCAGGCCGTCGGGGAGAGAAGCGGCGAGAATAGCGGCGAGAATAGCGGCGGCCTGGCTTGTTCTCTTGCTGTGCGGCTCCGGCTCCATTGCGGCGGATCTGGGCAGCTTCTACCAGATCGGGGACCCGGACACCGGGCGGATCATGCCGGTGTTCCCGGTGGAAGACAGGCGCATGGTTGAGCCGATCCACGACGTCATCACCCCGCACGTTCCGCTGGCGCCGTGTCTGCCCCAGGGGCCCGTGAGGGTGTTGGCGATCGCCAACTTCGAGTACGGACGCTGGCCGCTGGAGCTTAAGCAGCGGCTGGACGTCGACCTGACGGTGGTGTACACGCGGAGCAGCACCCAGTTCGGGTTCCACAGCGGCTCGGTCGGGATGCGCGCCGAGGACGTGGCGGGCCGACTCCTGCAGGCCCTGAACCAGAAGCCGCAGGTGATCATCTCGGAGACCCGGTTCGACGTCTTCCCGGCTGAGGCACAGAGAAGAGTCCAGGCGCTGATGGCCGACGGGGTCGGGTATATCGGCTACCTGGAAGGGATCGGTCTGGACGGGTACGAGAGGCGTGGCGAGGCGCAGCGAGATCTCTTCGAGTCCGCGGTCCCGTTTGGGATCCTGCGGCAGTTGCGGGCCGACTTCGAGACACCGGAGGCCGCCGCTGAGAGCACGCTTGCTCTGTACGAGAACGAGCGCGGCCGGCGCGCGGCGGCGGTGTGGGGCTATCCCCGCGACAATGCCCCGCCGGACCCCTCCTGGCTGGTCTACGACCGGCTTCCCCGGCTTGAGGAGGAGGCCTTCAACAGCCTCCTGTCCCGCGTGGTCCTGTGGTGCTCGGGACGGCCCGCGGGTGGGCTTGTGGTGCGCACGCCCCGGTCGGCAGTTGCGCGCGTCGAGCTGCCGCTGACCATCGCGGCGGAGGTGGAGACAGCGGTCGAGGACAGTCGGCTGGAATGGGTCGTGTACGACCGGGATGGGCGCGAGCGGCACCGGGCACAGGTGGATGTGGTAGGCGCAGGCGCGGAGCTTGATCTGCCTCGCCTCCCGGGGGGCGACTACTGTGTGCTCGTGCGCCTCTGCGAAGGCGGAGCGGTGCGGGACTGGGCGCTGCAGGCGCTGCGGGTGTCCGCGGAGGTAGAGATCACCGGGGTCGAGCTGGCCGACAGGGTGGTCCCGCACGAGGCGGAGGCGAGAGCCACGATCCGGCTGTCCGGCGCGCCGGGGCCCGGGCTGGAGCTTTGGGTGGAAGCCGTGGACAACTACGGGCGGATCGTGAGTCGGCAGACCGTGCCGGCGGAGGAGACGGTGCAGGTCGGCGTGCCGACCGCCGGTTCGCTGCACCTGTACAACTACGTGAACGTCACGCTGCGTGCGGGCGACGGGACCGTGCTTCACGAGGCACGCCGCTCCTTCATCATCCGGCAGCCGGACCCGCCCGCCGATGAGCTTGTGGTCAAGATGTGGGCCGCCGTGACGGGCGGCGGACAGGTAACGGGGAGGAACTGGCAGAGAAACTGGAAGCACGCCCGGGACGGGGTGGACATCAACCGCGGGGAGCCCGAGGCGGACGCGATCTACAACATGCGCTCGGAGGTCCAGGCGGCCAACATGCGCGGCATCCGGATGATCTCGCCGACGGCCACGCCCGAGGTCAACACCGGCACTGTCCAGGCCGCGGCTCGGCGGCTGGGCGCCTATCCCCTGTACCACTACCACCTGGGCGATGACTTCAGCTATCCCGAGGACTGGACGGCCGCCGCCCGGGAGTACCTTGCGGGCTGGACGCAGCGCCGGTACGGCGACATCGCCCGCCTCAACGAGGCGTGGAGCACCGCCTACGCCGACTTCTCCCAGGTAGAGCCGATCGACCAGGCCGAGGCGGCGGCTCTCGCCAACAATGCGGCCCGGCCGGACTACGGGGGCCTGTGCCGCTGGGTTGACCAGCAACTGGCTCGCGAGGACATGCTGGTGGAGTTTGTCGGCGCGTTGCACGACGCGATCCGGGAGGTAGACCCCCGCAACCCGCTGTCCATCCAGAACACCATCACCTACCCGGCCCCGAACACCGGTTTCGATTACTGGAAGCTGGCCGGTGTCTTCGGGAACGTCGGCGCGTACGGCCACCCCATGACCCTCGATGTCTACCGATCGGCGCGCAGGCAGGGCAGTCGTCAGTCGGTCTACTCCGGCTCCTACGGAGTGTACAGCTACGAGCCTTACGAGGCCATGGAGATGTACCCGTGGTGGTCGGTGCTGCGGCAGATGAATGCGCTGAACTACTGGTACGGCGTGCCGTGGAACCACTTCCCCGGAGTGCTCGCGCCGGACCTGGGGCCCCTGCACGGCTACGGGAAGGCCCTGGAGGGCGTTCAGGAGCTGAAGTCCGGCATTGCGAAGCTGCTGTTCAACGCCGAGCGGCAGAATGACCGCATCGCCGTGCTCTACAGCCAGGGGAGCCTCAACGCCACGGCGTTCCTGGGAGGGACCAACGAGGCCACGGGCATGCCGCCTCTGCCCAAGCCGGAGGAGTGGAGCGGCGTGGAGGCCTGGTCGGGCGGAGACGACCATGTCTACATGAACAGTTGGGAAGGCCTTACCAACCTCCTCAGGGATGTCGGGTTCGGCTATGACGTGGTCTCTGACGACTGCCTCAAAGAGGGCGTCCTGAAGCGTGACGGGATTGGCATGCTGGTGCTGCCGCTGGGCATCCGCGTGGATGAGAGGACCGCGGAAGCGATTCGGGAGTTCGTGCGCGAAGGAGGCGTCGTCCTTGCCGACTTCGCCCCCGGGCTGTTCGACGGCGCGATGCGCCCCGTCGCCGGAGGCGTTCTGGCCGATGTCTTCGGAGTGCAGTCTCCCGCCGGCCTGCCGCAGGTGGCGCTGGAGCAGGTCATGCTGGATGGAAGTGCCGCCGACAGGCTGGGCGAGAGTGTCGAGGGCCTGTCATCTCTCGGGACCTGGCTGTCGGCCACGGACCTGACGCCCGCCGGCGCGACGGCCCTCGCCCGCAACGGCCGGGGGACGTCCGTGCCTATGCTCCACGAGTACGGACAGGGCAAGGCGATCCTGCTCAATGCGCTCGCCCGGGACTATCAGGTGTGGCGCACCCTCGGAACGGAGATGCCCTTCCGCCAGAGTGTGGCCGGAGCGCTCAGGTGGGCGGGCTTTGTCCCGAGGGTGGAGTGCGGCGTTCATGCCGGCCCCCACGGCAGGCGCCCCCTGCAGGCCACGGAGCGCGTGCGCTTCGTGGACGGTGCAGCGGAGTACGTCGGAATCCTGCGCGACTTCGCGTTGCGCCCTGATGAGCGCATCCTCTTCAGCGATATGCGCGCGCACCCCACCACCATCGACTTCGGCCGCGAGGCCCACGTGTACGACGTGCGCAGGGGGGTATACAGGGGCTACCGCCGGCAGATCGAGGAGATGATCCATCCGGCACGGGCCAGGCTGTATGCCCTGCTGCCCTACGAAGTGCGGGAGCTCGAGGGGGAGGCGGAGTACCTGCCTGAGGCAGGCAGACTGAACGTGCGGGCGCAACTGGTGACCGCCGACGGCAGCCTCCCGGATCGCCATGTAGTCCGCATGGAGGTCACCGACGCCACGGGTCGTGTCCGGGAGGAGTACGCCGAGAACTGCCTCGTTGAGCAGGGCGAACTGAGCCGCTCCGTTCCTCTCGGCTACGACCCGCCTCCCGGTGTATGGCGGGTGGACCTGCGAGACGTGGCCAGCGGCGCGCGGGCACGGATGCGCCTGACCGTCGGCGGGTGAGCGCTCCATGCGGCGGGCCGCGGGAAGATCTAACTCCGTGTCCCGACGCGGAGCGCCACATCGAACTCACACCGGGGCTCCCGGAAGCGGGGGGAGTTCGGTGGAGACCGCGCCGCCACTACCGTCCGCCCGGCTCTTGGCCCACGATCCAGACTTCGTAGTCATCCAGCATGAACGCGGGCGTCAACCTGCCGTCGGCGGGGTACCCCAGGGAGAAGAAGCCGTAGGCCACGCTGTCCATCTGCGGGTGCGGGGCCGAGTGGTGCGGAGCTCCGCCGTAGCATTGGGGCACTCGGCCCGAGTAGACCGTGCATGGGCCGAGCTTTCGGTGTCCGCCGGCCAGCAAGTCCGCGATGGGACGGT
>CAZXDD010000642.1:0-4573 GCA_964639415.1 uncultured Armatimonadia bacterium | reverse complement strand
GCTGCCCGTCGAGGTAGGCCTCGTACCACCAGTCGGCGCCGAAGCCGAAGGTCGTGGGGCCCGCGGCCTCGGCGGCGAAGGCCAGGTAGACCCAGGCGGTGCCACCCACCGCCTCGCCACAGAAGGGCGCGCAGTCCAGGCGGCGCTGAGCGTCGAAGCTCGCAGGCCGGGCGGTGGCGGTCTTGTCGCCGATCCGCAGCGTCTCGGGCGCACGCGAGAGCAAGTCCGCTGCGGGCACTGCGTCCTCGCGGGCGAAGGGCCCGAACACGGTGGCCTCCGAGGGCAAGAGCACGTCGCCCTGTGGCGCCGTGTCCTGGGCCCAGCAGGCCGTGGCTGCAATGGAGATGCCCAGCAGGGCTCCGAGCCATCTGCGACGGGATAGCTTCATGTTGGTGGTCTCCTTGGCCACTTGGTGGTTGGCGGCAACCGGTCCGCCGATGGGGGCGGGACGCGCGCCGCCGTCACTGCGAGGCAGACAGACGGGCTGTTTCCAGGGCAATGGCCGCCCGAGCCATGTCTTTGCGTCCCTCGTCCAGGGCCGCGGCGCCGGTGCCGCTGATGTATGTCACATACCCGCCGGCGATGGCCTCGAAGCGCTCGCCGCGCACCTGTCGGGCCGCCTCCAGCGCCCGGCGCAGAGCGTCGTTGCCCGGCTGCCGATCCAGCTCCTGCTTGGCCGCGGCCATCGCACGGTCCAGTGCCTGCAGGTAGCGGACATCGTCGATGCCGTCCCGCAGGGCCTGCAGGCGGATGGTGGGGATGGGCTCGCCGGCGGCGTCGGGATAGTGGTAGAAGTAGCCGGTGGTCGGGCCCGCGGCGCCGTAATCCTGAGTGGCCCACGGCGCGGCGCCCCAGTAGCCGCAGGCGGTGTTGTACAGGCCCACCAGGGCACGGCTCTTGATGGGAGAGCTGGAGTCGGAGAACCAGTACGAGATGGGCCGGAAGCCCTTGTCGGCGGCGTACCGCACCAGCTCGTGATCGGTGGTGCTGATGTTGAAGTTGTAGGTCATCAGCACCGGTCGGTTCGTGACGTCCTTGAGCTTCTCGTAGTCCCCGGGGCCCATGAAGGACTCCTGCGCATGGATGCCGATCTCCGCCGCCCGCTCTCCGGCCGCCCTGGCCAACGCAATCGCCTCGTCGGTGTGGGGTTCGTCCACGCCGTAGAAGTACAGGTCGGCAAAGCCGAGGGCCCCGGCCGCGGCGACCTGCCGCAGCGCCTCGTCCTCCCAGGTGCCGGGGGCGCCCGTGGTGCGCGGGACCATCGAGACCGGCGGCTGAGTCATGCCGGCCTGTCTGGCATAGCCGATCATCGGCGCGCCGTCGTACAGCGTGACCGCATTGAGGCCGTGGCGCACGTGGCAGCGCAGGTCCGCCAGCAACTGCTCGGCGCCGATGGCCCCCTCCGTCCCGGGGGCGATGCTTGCCCGGTAGAAGGAGCCGTAGTAGCCGATCACCGGCTGCAGGTCCACGGGAAGCACCTCGAGGGTGACGGGGATCTCGAGGGTCCGTGCAGAGCTGCCCCGGACGCGGACTGTGAGGGTGCCCTGCAGCTCACCCGGAGGGCAGCCGGCGGGCACCCGCACGGTGAGCCACACCTGCCGGCTCTCGTGGGCGGGGATGGCGGTGACACAGCGGCCGCCGCCGTAGCCGCCCTGCCTCCCGGCGGGCGGAAAGCCGGTGCGGTCGTCGCGGAGCAGAAGATCGGGGACGAGCCCGGTGCCGCTGAGGGCGGTGTGCTCGGCGTGGGCGGCGATGGGGCGCTCCCGCAACTGCGCGACTCTCAGGTCCAGCTCATCGCGGCCCAGCCGCCGCCCGGCGAGGACCAGCTCCGGCAAAGAGACCTCCACCTCCTCGGCGGTTTCCAGAGCCCGCAGGTAGAACGTGCCCGTGACGTACTGGTCGGGGCTCCCCCACAGGTGAAGGGTCCTTAGCACCTCGCGCCGGGTGGGGACGAGGTCGTTGCAGTGCTCCTGATAGGGGTCGGTCATGCGGGCGGCCACGAGTCGGGCCGCGCCCGCGCGGTACCGAAGGTGCGCGTCGCTACGGTAACCGCGCGGTCCGCGGATGACCGGCGTCTTCAAAGGCTCCGGGAGGGTGTCTTTGCCGGGGTCGAGGCCGGGGTCCGAGGTGAGCAGCACCGCGTCAACGGCCGCCTGCTCGACGACGATATCCACGTGCGCGGGGCCGCTATCGAAAAAGACCTGCCCCAGGTGCCACCAGACGTACCGTCCGCCCGTGGGCGGACCGCCCCTGCCGCCCTTCACGGCACACTCGTTGACGAGAACCTTCGTCGACGAGTTGCCGAAGTGGCGCAGCCAGACGTGGTAGGTTCCCGGCCGGGGGAGGTCGGCGATCCAGGTGAGTGTGCCGCCGCCGACCACGGAAGTCCTGTAGCGGGAGGTCTCGCCCAGCGGTTCGGTGCCGCCGATGTCGCCGGGACGGACCCAGAACCCGAAGCCCGGCGCCAGCGAGGCGGCGGTGGTCCAGATGGTGTCCCCGTTCCGTCCGCCGTCTTCAGCGGCCGCGGCCACGACGAGGCACAGCGCGACCGCGGCAAAGCCGGTGCCGAGGGCGGCCCCGGCGTCTCTCCACTGACCCGTCATGTTGCGCCTCCCGGGAATGCACGTGGGCGGTGGTGGGGGTGGCACTCTGGCGCCCGGCCGCCGCGGGAGGCAACTTCCACACCGGGGCGTCCAGCACCTGTGTCAGGGCAGAGCCCGGCGGGCGACGGTCGACCGTCCAGCAGGTCACAGCGTGACCTCACCGGTCGCCGCCCATTCGCAGCCGCGCAGCAGCGCCCTTTGGAAGGGCGGGTTCTCCAGGGACGCCATCGTCGCACCCTCGGGGTAGACCAATGCGACGTGGCCGGGGATCATGTGGAACACGCGGCCCTCACCATACCGCGTGACCACCATCATCGGCTCATCCTTGCCGGTACCGTGGCGCTCGGGGCTGGAATAGGCCGTGGCCAGCACGTGGACGGGCACGTCGTGCATGTGTAGGAGGTTGTGGTACAGCTCGTCGGGCTGCCGGAAGTCCTCCAGCCCGCGGGTGATGGGGTGCTCGCTATCCACGATGTGTATCAAAAACTCGTGGTAATCGCCGTGGTTGCTGCCCTCGCGCCAGAGCAGCCCCGCCATCTTCTCGTACTCCACCCAGCCGGGGAAGGCGTTGTTGGCCGAGTGGAGGATGACAAGGCCGGTGCCGGAGGCGATGGCCCGCTCGAAGTTGCTCTTGGCCGCCTCGCTCCACTCCGGTCCGTGGTACTCGCTGAATAGCAGGTCGTATTGCGCCAGAGCGTCGGCGTCCTGCAGGGCCGCCGAGGGGTCTGCGGTGATGGTGGGGGCGAAGCGGCCGCAGCCCTCGAGCAGAGCGGCGAGGAACGGGGTGGTGCGAGGCCAGTCGTGCACGCTCGCGCCGGACAGAAGCAGTGTGCTGATCCGGTTCATCGTGGCCCTCCTGGGGCGCTTCCACGCCCTACTCGCGGTTCAGGCTCGCCGCAGCGCCTCCGCGGCCAGCTCGGAGCACTTCATCCAGCGCACCGCGTCGCCCAGGGTGTCTCGCGCGCGCTGCCCGATCTTGGCCAGCACCTGCAGGCCCGTCATCGTGCCATTGGAGAACAGGGACTGCCAGTGGGTGCACAGGACGATGTCGCCGCCGCCGTCCAAGAGCTCGCGGATGCGCCCGGCCGTGCCATCTGAGGTCAGGTACAGGTCGGCGATCCGGCCGATATACTCGGGATCGGTGCGCGGACTGTCCATGGTCTGCCAGATCCTGTCGTGGCAGGTGGAGACCACGCTCACGCAGGAGCGTCGCACACCGGCGGCGTCGGTCTCCCGGATCATCACCTCGGCCCGGGCGTCCACGGCGTCCCGGAAGTTCAGGAAGTACCAGGTGTCCCGGCGCCCATAGACCTGCTCCTGGGCCTGCAGGATCGCCCGGGCGTAGTCGGCCTCCACCTGCTCGCCGAAGTGCCAGGGCGAGGTGACGCCGGTGGCATCGAACCCGGCCCGCTTGAGCTCATCGAGGGCGAAGGCGATATAGGGGCGGAGCGTCTCGACGGTCTGGCGCTGCGACCAGTCGTGCTCGTTCGCGGAGAGCGGCTGCATGGTGGACAGGTCGATGGCCCAGTCGTGGGTGATCATCTCGGGGGTGATGTCGAAGTGCGGGGCGACGCGACGTCGGGCGATGTCGAGCCACTGCTGCATCTCCGCCTCGGGCACGCCCTCGAGGCGCGAGTTGATGGAGCCGGCGACGCCGGGTCGGGGCACGATGGAGAACTTGCCGCGGAGGCCGAACTGCTCGGCGATGTCGCAGAAGCGTTCGATCATGCCATTGGGTATCGTGGGCAGCAGCGGCCTGCCGTCGGCGGTGACGGCGCCGCCTGATTCGGGGGCGCGCCTGGCGGCGTGGAAGTAGTACAGGTGCAGACCGGGACAGGGGTCATCGACGATCAGGCAGATCGGCGCGGGGCGCATGGGAGTCCTCCGGACAGGCAGGGTGCTGGAAGGGACGCACGATGAGGGACAAGGGCAACGACGGTGACGGCGGCCTCACCCCCCGGCCCTGCGGG
>CAZXDD010000641.1:0-4574 GCA_964639415.1 uncultured Armatimonadia bacterium | reverse complement strand
CGTGCCGCCCGGGCATGCAGGGTCTGGGGGTTCTTGATATTCTGGGCCTCGTCGAGCACCACGGCGGCCCAGGGGATGCTCTGCAGCATCTCCTCGTCGCGGTAGAGCAAGGCGTAACTGGAGATGACGATGGCGTGCTCTTTGGCCGCCTCGATGAAGGCCTCGCCCTTCTGGCGGTCGCCTCCGTGATGCAGCATGACCGGCAGCTCGGGGGTGAAGCGGGCGGCCTCCTTGCGCCAGTTGCCCACCACCGATGTCGGGCAGATCAGGAGCGTCGGCCGCCGGCCGTTGCTGCTCCAGCTTCGCTGCACCATGGCCAGAGTCTGGATCGTCTTGCCCAGACCCATGTCGTCGGCCAGACAGGCGCCCAGCCCCCATCTGGCCAGGAAGGTGAGCCATGAGAAGCCCCGGACCTGATAGGGCCGGAGCGTGCCTGAGAAGCCCTCCGGACTGGGGAGCTGCTCCAGGGCCTCGTGTCGGTCCAGATCCTCCAGCAATTGGCCGATCCAGCCCTCTCCGCTGACTGCCTGCACCGGCAGGCCGCCGGCCTCCTCTGCGGCCCCCAGCGCCATGCGCAGGAGGTCCCTAGCTCGGACCTCGGTGGTTGCCTTCTTAGCCCAGAATGCGGCGGCCGCGGCGATGCTTTCGGCGTCCACCTGCACCCACTGGCCCCGCACCCGCACCAGCGGGCTCTTGAGCTTCGCCAGGGCCTGTAGCTCCTCCAGAGTCAAGCCGTCATCACCCAGCGCCAGCTCCCAGTCGACGGCGATCATGCTCTCGAGGGTGAGGCCGGCCGCGCCCTGCATTCCCGGGCCGCGGGCGTGGGCCCTGGCGCTGAGCTGCAGCTTGGTGCCCGTTCTTGTCCACCAGGCCGGGAGCATGACCCCAAAGCCCGCCTGCTCCAGCGCTCCGGCGGTCTCGGTCAGGAAGCGATGGGCGCCGGTGGCGTCCAGCTCGTACCCGTCGGGGGTCGCGTCGCGCAGGCTGGTCTCGATCTCGGAAGACAGGCGCGAGGCCTCCCCCAGGGCGCGCAGCAGGTATTCCTTGGCGCTGAACCCCTGGCGTTTGAGCAGTCCGGCCTTCTTGCCCCTGGCCTTCCACGCCTCCGCGGTGGGGACGATGAGGCTGGGATCATCCGCGGCCTGGAGAAGATAGCTCACCCGCCAGCCCTCGGGCAGCTCCACGAAGGCGGCCGGGCTTCTCAATGCCGGGTCGGGCTCCTCATCCTCCGTTGCCGTGGGCTCTCCCAGGCGGAAGCAGAGCCGGAACGGCGCCACCGCCTGAGCCATCACCGGCCGCGCCCACTCGCGTACCTGGGCGGCGAAGGCGGAAAGCTCGCGCTCGTGGCCGACCATCATGCCGTCGGGCGAGCTCAGGGCGGAGAGCCACTGGTCGTGAAGGCTGTCGAAGACCTCCGCCCGAGAGGTGCGTCGGCGGCCGGTCTCGAGCGCGGTCTGTCCGCGGACCAGACCGTCGACGATCCAGCGGACGAACTCCTCCAGTACCACCGAGGCCGGGTGCTCCGGGGGCCGCGGATCGTCGTCGGTGGGCCTCGTCAGTGCCCGAGCGACGCCGGGGAGGGCGCGAGCCAGTGCGTCCCGGCGTGAGGCGTCGGTACCGGTGAGCACCGGGTACCAGACGGCCCGGAACTCGTCGCCGCGGCGTCGGATGCCCGGCAGGTACTCCTGACGGGCCACCAGCGACCCCGCGAGCCGCATGGCGGCCACGAAGGTGCGCAGGTCCTCTCCAACCAGCACGCCGGGAGCCAGGAGCGGCTTGTCGGCGCAGGAGCACAGCAGCTCGATGGCCTGCCGGGCAGCCAGAGGCGAGACGATCACCGACCAGGGCGCCGGCATCGGCTCAGCGCCGGTGAGGTCACCCATGCCCGGCTGAACAGGCTTGCCCTCCACGGTGGGCAGCCAGGCCAGGACCTCCTCGGTGGCGGGCCCTTTGGCTGCCTCCGGGTCGTGTAGGCCGGCCTGAACCATCGCGGCGGCAAGATCGGCCTTCCCGGCCGCCCACGGCAGCGGCGGAGCCACGGCGTTCTTGCCGCCGCGACGGCGCCGTGCCGGCTTGCCGCCGTCGTCCGGCCTCGTCTCCGCCCACAGAAGCAGGCGCCAATCCTCGAAACCGCCGTGCAGGACGATCATCGCGCGTCGTGTGCTCTCCTCACATCGGTCTACGGCCGAACATGCTCGGTGGGCCTCGAACGCTTCCTCGCCGGCGTCTGGTTCCGGACCGGAACATGCATCACCGGGCCCGGTTTGGGGAATGCTATACTCAGGATGCCCGTGGCCGGGTATGGCCCTCCCGGCATCAGACGTGGGGCTCGACCCGGTTGCCTCGGGCATCGGGGAGCGTGCTGACCTTGTGGAGGTGAGCCCACGTGTGTAGCAGAGGTTTCACGCTGGTGGAGGTGCTGGCCGTGCTGGCCATCGTCCTCGTGGTCCTGGCGGTGGTTTTCCCCGTCTTCGCCAAGGCCAGGGCACGAGACGATCTGATGACGTGCGAGGCCAACATGCGGCAACTGGTGGGTGCCCTCTTGCTCTACGCTCAGGACCACTCCGAGCTTCTGCCGCCGTGGTGCCTGTACGGCGACGCCGCGGGCGGCGGAGTTCCCGCCGGGCCGGGGGGCTGCACCTGGGATAGCCAGATCAGTCGTTTCTACCGCAGCAGCGACATCCTCCATTGCCCGGCAAGCCCCTACGGCCCCAAGACCCGCTCGTACGCCATGCCCAGGTACGTCAGCGGGATCGCGGTCTATCGTCCCTATTCGCCGGCGACGGTGGTCTTGCTCTTCGAAAAGGGCGCCTACCTACCCGGCGAGAGGCCGGACGCCACCGCTGAGAACTTCGCCCAATCCACGTGCTGTCCCGACAGGCCGCAGAACGCGCCATTTCACCGTCACAGCAAGAACTTCGCCTTCCTCGACGGCCATGTGAAGCTGTACAAACAGGACACGGGGCCGTTCCTGTGGGTGGGGCGAACCAACGTGCTGCCCGGCACCTGTGTGGTGCCCGGCGATGCGCCGCTCGGCGACTGGTACCGTCCGGAACTGAGCGGTCTGGACGAGCCTACCAGCAAGTTGCGGCGCGGACGGGGATAGGGCACGCGCCGCGCCCCCACGCCTTCTTCCGGTTCGGAGCACCTGCGTCCTCGGGGCCTCACTGTTCCGTTCCGGGGCTGCCGTCGTGCCCGGCCGCCATGCGTGGCGCGTTCGCCTCTGGTTTCGGGAGCGGCCTCTCAGTCTACCAGCGGCAGCTTCACCGTCTCTCCGCCGTTTTCCGCCGACAGGTCCATGGCCAGGCAGACCTCGTGGGTCTTCACGGCATCCTCGATGTCCGGGCAGGGCCGTGTGTCTTCAAGGATGCAGTCCACGATGTGGTCGATCTCGCCCTCGAATGGATGGTGCTCCACCTCGCCACTGTCCGGCAGGATGGCCGGGACTTCCGTCCAGCCGCTTGCCGCGGGCAGCAGCGTTTCGGACCAGACCTTATTGTCCCGGATCGAGCCCTTGTCGCCCATGATGTCGATGTTGAACTGATAGGGCATGACGCAGTCCACCGAGCTGCTGATCTTGCCCACGGCCCCATTGCTCCACTTCAATGCGCCCACGACGGTGGCCGGGTACTCGTAGCGGTCATCCCAGCCGCCGGCATAGGCACTGACCTCGACGATCTGAAGCCCCGTCAGCCAGCGGATGGCGTCCACGGCATGGCAGCCGCCGAACAGGAAGCTGCTGCCGCCGGCGGCCTTCGTCCTGGCCCACTCCCAGCCCGCATACCAGTCGCTCACCCCGTGCCAGTAATCGGCCTCGGCATAGAAGATGCTCCCGATGCTCCCGGCCTGCACGAGCTGCCTGGCGTTGACCAGAGACGGGCACCAGTGCAAGACGAAGCTGACCACGCTCTTGACCCCGCTTTGGCGCACCGCATCGCGAAGCTCACGCACGCCGTCGATGGACAGGGCCATGGGCTTTTCCATGATCATGTGCTTGCCCGCGGCTGCGGCCCGGACGCCCTCGGCCACGTGGAGGTCACTGGGGGTGCAGATCGACAGGAGCTGCACGCCGTCATCGGCCAGCAGTTGGTCGTAGTCGGTGTAGATGGCGATCCCGTCGGGGTCGAGCCCGGCCGCTGCGGCGGCCCTCTTCGCCGATGCCTCCTTGCGGCTGCCTACGGCGGTCACCCTGCAGTGCGGGTTGTTGGCATAGGCCTTCAGATGCTCCACCGCGACCCAGCCCGCACCCCAGATGGCACAGCCGATCTTCTGATCACAAGACATGACGACGGCACCTCCTGGCGGCCGGTATCGCGTCCCCGGCGGCCGACGTGGTTTGGTGATGGTGCTCCGCACCCGCGGTGCAGAGTGTTTCGGCGAGAGGAGCGCGGAGACCTCCGGACCGACGCGCAGCCGGCGAACGGCGCGGCGGGCAGCATCCCAACGGCGCGGCGAGCGCCCCGCCAACGGCGCGGCGGGCGCCACCCGACGGTGCGGCGGGCAGCATCCCAACGGCGCAGCGAGCGCCCCGGCAACGGCGCGGCGGGCTTACGGCCGCCGCTAGATGACGCCCC
>CAZXDD010000640.1:1903-4583 GCA_964639415.1 uncultured Armatimonadia bacterium | reverse complement strand
TACTATCGCGTGGCCAACCCCAAGATCCTCCCGGCCTGCGACCTGATGAAGCAAGTGCTGCTGGAGCGCCTCGAGACCATCGAGGCCATCGCCCGGGGAGAGGGCGCCGAGGAGGACACGAAGTAGCCGGAGCCCCGCGGCCTCGGGGGTGCTCGTCGGTGCGTATGTTGCGTATATGCGAAACAAACGAATCAAACCAGGAGGCCCACTCCATGACCTGCCAAGACTGCACAACCCAATGCTCATCGCTCAGCAACGCGGAGCGCCGCGCCAGATGGCACTCCCGGATGTGGTGGCTTCTGCCCATCGTCATCGGCCTGGGCTGGGTCTATCCCGTGGTCGGTGTGGTCGTACCCTTCTGCTGGATCGGCGCCCTCGTGCTGGCCTCCTTCCGCGGCCGGGTGTGGTGTGACTATATGTGCCCCCGGGCCGGCCTGCACGACCATGTCGTCACCAGGGTCCGCAGGAGCCGGACGGTGCCGGCCTTCTTCAAGCATCCGGCCGTGCGCCTCGGGGTTCTCGCCTTCTTCATGTCGGTGCTGGCCATCCGGCTCCCGGCCGTGTGGGGCGATTGGGCGGCCGTGGGAGGGGTCTTCGTCTTCCTGCTGACGGCCACCACCATCGCCTCGGTGTTGATGGGCATCGGGCTGCACCAACGCGCCTGGTGCACCATCTGCCCCGCCGGGACAATGGCCAACTGGATCGGTCGGGGCAAGGGCCCGGCTCTGCGCATGGATCACGGCGCCTGCACCGACTGCGGGGCCTGCGCGGCGGTGTGTCCGCTGGACCTGCGCCCGCACGATCAGCTCCGCTCGGGGAGCACCCCTCCTGCGGACTGTCTCAAGTGCGGTCTGTGCGTGGACCGGTGCCCCAAGGACGCGTTGGCGTTGGGGGCTCGGGATAAGGCGCCGGGGGAGACGATGAGGGAGGCCGGGTAGTGGCTCCCGTTTGTGTCAGGGGATGCGGATACGGCGTGGCGCCGTCCACAGAGCCTCGGCGGGCGGCGGCTGGAGGCATCGCGGCGTGCCGGGGCCGGGCGCCGTCATGCGTGGTCGGCGACGGCGTGAGCCCTCGCGGCGGAGCCGTCCTGACCGTGACGGGTGAGCTCTGGAAGATGACCTCAAAGCGCGTATCCGACGCAATTTCGCCGCGGAAAAGCTGCTTGACGGCCATTGACGCCGGGGATTATAGTGTAGCCCCGTGCAAGTTGTCGCAGCTAAACTTCGACACGCGCCGGCCCACGGGGAGGGCTGGCGCGCGCTGTCTGTCCGTCCGTGGGGCCGGCAGGTCCACGGGTCAGCGGACCTCGGCGAGCCATGGGAGCACCCCTAGATGACCACGGTATCCCGGCCGTCGCTACCGGGCCCGACCATGCCCTGGGACCACCGCGCTCTTCCTCGCAGCTCCCCATCCGGCGCCCGGCGGTCATGGGCATCCCGCGGCCGCGAGGCGCGGGTCCTCGGGTCCGCCCCGCCCGTCCGTGTCTCCCCGCTCTCCCGGGGCGTCGTCGGCCGCCCCGGCCCCTGCGCTTCGGGTCACCGCGCCCGGACTTACACGGCAATACCTCGTTGGAGGGTCTCCGATGGTTGCTGGCACCGGCGAAAGCGATGTCCTGCTTAGCGAGAACGCGCTCACAGTCCTCCGCCGCCGCTACCTCAAGCGGGACGCCGAGGGCAACCCTACGGAGACCCCGCAGGACATGTTCCGGCGCGTGGCGGGCAACATCGCCGCGGCCGATGCCGCCTACGGTGCCACCGAGGCGCAGGTGGCCGCGCGCGCCGACGAGTTCTACGGCACCATGGCCAAGGGCGACTTCATGCCCAATAGCCCTACGCTGATGAACGCCGGCCGCGAGTTCCAGCAGCTCTCGGCCTGCTTCGTGCTGCCCATCGAGGACTCGATGGAGAGCATCTTCGATGCCGTCAAGGACACCGCCATGATCCACAAGAGCGGCGGTGGCACCGGCTTTTCGTTCTCGCGCCTGCGGCCCAAGGACGATATCGTCAACTCGACCCAGGGCGTGTCCAGCGGACCTTTATCCTTCATGCAGGTGTTCGACGCCGCCACCGAGACCATCAAGCAGGGCGGCACCCGGCGGGGTGCCAACATGGCCGTCCTGCGCGTGGACCACCCGGACATCCGCTCGTTCATCACCTTCAAAAACGACCTGTCGCGGCTGACGAACTTCAACATCTCGGTGGCTCTGACCGAGGAGTTTATGCGCAAGGTGCGCATCGACGGCACCTATGAGCTTATCAACCCGCGCAACGAGGCGCCGGTGGAGAGCGTGCGGGCCAAGGAGATCTTCGACCTGATCGTGGAAAGCGCCTGGCAGACGGGGGAGCCGGGCCTGCTGTTCCTCGACCGGCTCAATGCCGACAACCCCACTCCCGAGGTGGGGCAGATCGAGAGCACCAATCCCTGCGGAGAGCAGCCGCTGCTGCCCTACGAATCGTGCAATCTGGGCTCCATCAACCTGCTGAACATGGTGCGCGGGCCGCTCTTGTCGGCCGAGATCGACTGGGAGCGCCTGCGGGCCACCGTGCACAGTGCCGTGCGCTTCCTGGACAATGTCATCGATGCCAACCGGTTCCCGCTGCCCGTGATCGAGGAGAGAACCCGGGCGAACCGCAAGATCGGTCTGGGGATCATGGGTTTCGCGGACATGCTCATCATGATG
>CAZXDD010000640.1:0-1893 GCA_964639415.1 uncultured Armatimonadia bacterium | reverse complement strand
CAGCATCATCGCCGGCGCCTCCAGCGGCTGTGAGCCGCTGTTTGCCGTGGCCTTCAGCCGTCACGTGCTGGATAACGACGAGCTTATCGAGGTCAGCCCGCTGTTCGAGCAGGCCGCCAAGGACCGGGGCATCTACACGCCGGAGCTGATCAAGGAGATCGCGGCCAAGGGCTCCCTGCACGACGTGCCGGGCGTGCCGGCGGACCTCAAGCGTGTGTTTGTCACGGCCCACGATATCACCCCCGAATGGCACCTGCGCATTCAGGCCGCCTTCCAGCTCTACACGGACAATGCGGTCTCCAAGACGGTGAACTTCGCCAAGGAGGCCACCCGGGAGCAGGTGGCGGAGGCCTACAACCTGGCCTACGACCTGGGCTGCAAGGGGGTCACGATCTACCGCGACGGCTGCCGCGAGAACCAGGTGCTGACCACCGGCAAGACCGGCGCGGCGGCTCCTGAAGCCGAGGCCGCGCCGGCCACCATGGAACCCCGCGACCGCCCGGACCTCATCACAGGCAGTACCAGAGCCATGATGACCGGCTGCGGGAAGATGTACATCACCATCAATGAGGACACAGGCGGACCGTTCGAGGTGTTTGGGAACATGGGGAAGGCCGGGGGCTGCGCGGCCAGTCAGACCGAGGCCGTGGCGCGATTGATCTCCCTGGCCCTGCGCTCCGGAATCCCCGCGGAGCATATCATCCGCCAGCTCAAGGGCATCAGTTGCCACATGCCCGCCTGGGCGCCCGGTGGCGGCAAGATCCTCTCCTGCGCCGACGCCTTCGGCAAAGCCCTCGAGTCGTGTACGCAGTTGGAGGACCCACAGCTTGCCATCGACTTCAACGGCGACAGCTTCGGTCACGCCGGCGCCTGTCCGGACTGCGGGGGGACGCTCGCCCACGAGTCCGGCTGCCTGGTCTGCCACGACTGCGGCTACTCGCAGTGTGAGTGACGACGCTTGCGGCCCTGCTCACCTCGACGCCGTTGTGTGCTGCAGGAAACAGGCCAGACCGTCCGGGAGCGACCCGGGTGGTCTGGCCTCTTCAGTTCTGTGGCCGCCTCGCCGCGGTGTGGCGGCGCCCCGTGGCCGATGGACGGCTCGAGCTAGTTGGGCGCGAAGTGCACCTCGTGCTCGGGCAAGACGACGTCCACCCTCGTCCCGGCACTCAGACTGTCCGCATCCGGTGAGAACGCGCCCGAGGGGAGGCAGGCCTTGAGCGACAGCCCTCCCATCTGTAGGTCCAGCCAGACCAGAGGGCCTCGCTCCTGGCGGTGCCGGACCACCGCTTCCATGCGCGGCCCGCGGTCCCGTGCGCCGGGAGGCATCGGGCGTACGTGCTCGGGACGCACAATCAGCACGCAGGGGCCCTCGGGGACACTGCGCAGGTGAAGCCTCACCCCATCGGCCTCAAACCACCTCTGCCCGTCTTCAACCACGCCCCGCCCCGGGACGACATTGCTCACCCCCACACACCGTGCGACGAAGGAGTTGGCCGGTCGGCTCAATACCTCGCAGGGCTCGTCCTCCTGCAGGATCGTGCCGTTGCCGAAGACCGCGATGCGGTCGCCCACGGCAAGTGCCTCGTCCAGATTGTGAGAGACGTGCAGCGTGGTGATGCCCAGCTTCCTTTGTAGCCCCTTGAGCATCTCGCAGAGGCTGTCTCTGGTGTACTCGTCCACCGCCGACAGCGGCTCATCCAGAAGCAGGACGTCGGGATCGATGGCAAGGGCCCGCGCCAGGGCGCCCCGCTGCCTCTCGCCCCCGCTCAGATGCAGCGGTCGGCGATCCAGCAGGTGACCGATACCCAGCAGGTCAGACAGCATCTGGAGCTTCTGAGCCCGTTCCTCGGCGGGAGTGCCCCGCAGGCGCATGCCGTAGGTGATATTGTCGGC
>CAZXDD010000639.1:0-4596 GCA_964639415.1 uncultured Armatimonadia bacterium | reverse complement strand
GCGGGCGACGGGAGGAGGGGGGTGAACGGCGGCAACGGCCGGGGCGAGTGGCGCGTAACGGCATCTACGGCGGAACGACAAACGGCCGCCTCACCCCCCCTGCCCCCCTCTCCCTTACGCCCGCAAACACCGCGGGCGACGGGAGGAGGGGGGTGAACGGCGGCAACGGCCGGGGCGAGTGGCGCGGGACGGCCAACGGCGCCGCTCCCTGCGGGCGGCAGGGAGGCGCTGGACGTAGCGCACCGCGGCCAATACCGGCCCTTGCCCTCATCGGAGCCTCACGTCCACCACCGCCACATCCCCCGCCGCGATGGTGAGCCTCACACTCTCCCCACCGCCCAGCTCTCTACCCGACCAGGTCTCAACCGCCGACGCGATCGGCCCCAGCTTCACCGCCAGCTCTCCCTCCCAGTCGGCGAACAGGTTGTTGTTCGTCAGGCCAATGAGCAGGCGCTTCGGATCGTCTCCGAAACTGCAGGTGCGCACGTTGAGGTCGCCGGGAGTCACCTGCACCGGGCAATGGGAGGCGAAGTAGCCGTCCAGTACCGCGCGGACGCCTGAGAGCAGCAGGTACGGGGGCTCCATGTTCACGATCTCGGGCAGTTCGTACTCCAGCTTGTCCGTCATCCAGTAGTCGGCGGCCCCGACGATCACCCGGCCCTCGCCGACGGCCATTGCCGTCATCAGGGCGTCCCCGTTCTCATTGCCCAGCAGCGCCCCGGCACCCGCCGGCTCCAGCCGGAGGTACGTGTAAGGCAGCTCGCCTGTGATCTCCCCATCCGGGAGCCGACGTGAGGTGCGGCCCGAAGCACTCTCCCCCACCCGGACACCGGTGAACTCCGGGGCGAACGCCTGCGCCTGCTTCGCGTCCAGGATCAGGTCGCCCCCGGCATGGACGAAGGCCTCCAACCTCCTTGCTACCTCAGGCGTGATCGCCACCTCTCCCAGCAGCATCAGCGCCGAGTACTGCCCCAGGATGTCCGGGTGGCAGCGATTGGTGAGCACATCGAAGCCGTCGCCATAGGGGGTGTCGGTGATGAACCCGCGCTCATCGCGCAAATACGAGCAGTCCTCGTACCCGGGCCAGACCATGCGGAACATCGCGTCGATGAGGTAGTCGCCCTTCTCGTACGGCAGCTTGCCCCAGATTTTGTACTTGTCCCCTCGGTACAGATGGCGCGGCATGTTCCAGCCGTTGTAGAAGTCCAGCATGAAGGCCACCGGCGTCTGCATCACGCCGCGGTCGGGATGCTCCCGCACCCAGTCTCGCACCGCCAGGTGCTGCTGTCCCAGGGGGCTGAGCTCCGGGGCGCCGCTCTCCAGCCGCTCCGAGGTGAACTGCCCCGTCTCGGTGCCGGCGATGCTGTCTCCGCCGGTGTAGCTCTGCAAGAGCAGGCGCTTGTGCAAGGACAGCGAGCAGCCCTTGTTCGGGCCATACCCATAGCCGTTGCCGCCCATGGTCTTGCGGTCATTGTACAGGTTGTACCCATAGCGGTTCCAGATCGAGGTGGCCTGGGTGGTGAGGCGCCCGTACTGGCGAGCGGCGCCGCGGAGGAAGGCGAACATCAGCGTGTCGCTGGGCAGCCCCTGGGCGGTCTCGAGCCCGAGGGTCCGGTGGGCACGGTCGGCGTAATAGTGCGAGAAGTTCAGAGATCCGGTGGCGTTCATGTAGTTGCCGTTGTCGGCGCAGATGCGCTCATCCCAGCGGACGAAATCCTCCCACCCGCCTTTGCGGTCGGTGAAGGTGCCTCTGTCGGCATAGGCGCCGATGTAGCGGCCATCCTGCTCGCCATTGTCGAAGCCCAGGAACCGGTGGCCCAGCACGCGCTTGAGGATCTCCACATGCTCCGGGGCCACCCGCCACGGGAAGTCGGGATGGTCGGGCACGTAGCCCCAGATGTCCCACACGATGAGCCCCCGGGCCTTGACGGCCTCCAGATTCCGCTCCAGGTCCGCCAGCGCCTGAGCATAGGCCTCCTCGCTGTCATACTTCTCTCTCAGGGGCAGGGTGCCGATGTTCGGCCAGCAGATGTCGCCGAAGTCGTAATGGCTGTGGAAGTCATCCAGGGAGGCGGCGGAGATGCTGCGGGAGCCGGTGAAGTGCAGCTCATCGCCCAGGGTCTCGCGGGTGACGGGCCTGGGGTCGGTGGAGGCAAACAGCGGGTGCGTCTCGGGGACGACCGGCCGGAGGCCGAACTTGAAGGCCCGGGCCCTCAGGGGCTCGGCGGCGGGAGGAAGGGCCAAGGCGGCGTACTGCTCGCGGGCCTCGCTCAGCGTCTCGGCGTAGCCCGCGGGCGTGGCGACTGCATCCCGCCGCCACAGGCGCGGGTTGAGGATAGCGCCCTGCATCTGCCCGGGTCCGGCGTTGGCGCCGTCGAGGTCGATGCACACGGCCACCACATGCCCGGGAGAGAAGACGTGATTGCCCTCGAAGGAGATGGGGACTTCGACCTCGCGCAGGCCCTGCTCGGTGTCTCTGTCGCGCCACAGGAGCATCTCATCGCCCTTGGCGTCGACCAGTCGCAGGGCGAGCACGTGGCCTGAGCCCGTGCCCTGGAACGAGAAGGTCAGCCGCCCGAAGGGCTCCAGGTCGACGCGGCAGGGATGGGAGAAGCGCACGCGAGAGGCGTCGCGCAGGGGGTCGTCGGCGCCGGCCGGGAAGTCGGCGCTGAAGGAGAGGGAAGTGCCCAGAATGGGCCGGTAGAGACCCAACCGGGCACCATCAACCTTGCCCAGCAGCGTCTGTGCAGTCCAGGCCTCGGCCGTGCTGAGGAAGGTCTCGTCCGGAACCTCGAAGCGCTCGCGGGGCAGGGCGTAGGGCACCGGCGGCTCGGCGGGCCGCAGCCACAGCCCACCGGTATCGGGGATGTGGTCCTGCAGCCGCACCCAGTGCAGGCCGGGCTCGAGCAGCACGGTGCCCTGCCGCTCCCACAGGTGGTCCTGCACGGCGCCGCCGAGGGCCTTCTCGCGGGCGGCCATATGGTAGGGGTGCACGTCCTTCCCGTCGATGACGATGTCGCAGGGTCGCAGGCCGCCGCCGTAGCGCAGGAGCACCTCGTAGGCGCCGCCGGCGGGCACATCCAGCCAGAACTCGGCGTACCCCTCGCCCCAGAGGATCGGCGGCTGCGCCGGGTCGGCGGCGTCCAGGCCCAGGCTCCCCCAGAGACGGTCGATGGCCGTCGGCCGCAGGAGGTAGCCTTCCGCGGGCTCCGCGGCCCTCGCCGCCCCCACCTGCAGCGGGATCAGCAGCGGGGGCTGGAAGGTCCGGCGCGAGCGGGCCTCACCGCTCCAACTCGCGATCTCAGCGTCGCCCCTGAGCAGCCGGGCGCCGGTAACGGCGAAGTAGGCCCCCGTGTCCTGTGGTTCCAGGCCC
The DNA here is from genome assembly GCA_964639415.1 of uncultured Armatimonadia bacterium. Taxonomy (GTDB): domain Bacteria; phylum Armatimonadota; class Zipacnadia; order Zipacnadales; family JABUFB01; genus CAYRFY01. Next base: position 1,223 of record CAZXDD010000639.1, on the reverse strand, counting down.
AGGATGTAGCGGCCGTCGCCGGCCACCTCGTCGGAGACGTCGAAGCTCAGGTCGGCCTCGGCACCCTCCTCCAGGCCCTTGAGCTCATAGCGCCCGACGATGGCCGCCTCCTCTCCCGGGGCCTTGAGGTATACCTGGCCCGCCGCGTCGGAGCCGTGGAGTTTCCTGAGCGTGCACTGTACCCGTGCCAGCCCGGTCTTCCGCGGCTCGCGAAGCGACTTGCTCAGCTTCGGCGGCTCGGGCACGTCGAAGAGCCTGTCGCCCACATTCATGGCACCCTCCGGGTCATAGCGGATGCAGTCGGAGATACGGACCTCGTCGATGCGGCCGCTGAAGTAGAAGTCCGTGTCCACATAGGAGCCTACCCAGAAGCCGCGCGAGGGCACTCCGAGCAGGAAGTCGCGGGCGGCCTCCTGCCGCGAGCGCAGGACGCCGTCGGCAAAGAACGTGATGTACCGCCCGTCGTACGTGGCGGCATGGTGGTGCCAACGCCGGGGGCGGACGTGGGGGATGCCGGCGCCCAGGTGCTGGTGGGGCAGGCCGTCGGCGCTCTTGACCCCGCCGCCTTGGTTGTAGATGGACAGCGACATGGCGGCCCCGCCGGTCACATCGAAGTGGAAGCCCACGTCCTGTCCCATGAGGAACTGGCGGCCCGAGGAGTCATCGGGACTGAACCAGCACTCGACGGTGATCTGCGACAGCTTCTGGATGGCCGGCGTGTCCTTGCGCAGCACCGTGTCATTCACGCCGTCGAAGCGCAGGGCGCCGCCGAACCGGCCCTCGGACCATGCGGCCCCCTGCACGGCGCCGTGGTAGCCGTGCGGACCGGCATCCCGGGCCAGGTCGCCTTCGCCCTCGTCGAAGTGGTACAGCAGGAGGGTGTGCTCGTCGGGCGTGAAGGGCTCAAGGGGCGACGCCGCGATCTGAGCGATCGCGGCTGAGTAGATGATAGTCACGATGAGTGCGCTGAAGGCTCTGGACATGCCGGCGTTCTCCTGGTGGTGGAGTCTGCGAGTCGGCGAGTCGCGGGTCACGAGTCAACGGCTACGGCGTCAACGACTACGGTCCCGCCTCGCGGGAGCTACTGCGTCGTGCCGTTCCCTGCCTCTTCCCTGCCTCTTCCCTGCCTCTTCCCTGCCTCTTCCCTGCCTCTCCGCCGGCGCGGGCCGGGCTGGGCCCCCCCGCGGCGCGCCCGAGGGGGCGCGGGTGGGCAGGCCCGGCCC
>CAZXDD010000638.1:0-4608 GCA_964639415.1 uncultured Armatimonadia bacterium | reverse complement strand
CCCTGTGACGGAACCGACCCGACCCCCAGCGATGGGGGCGAGAGTGGATAGTGTCGTTAGCGGTTGCATTGCTCAGGTGACTTTGGTTTGGCTGAAGTGATGAAAGATGGCACAATGACAACAAAATGCGACTCGCGCTGCGCGCCGCTTCAGCGGCCGGGCGAGCAAGATGCCATCCGGTGGAGGCGACCTGTATGCAACGCAAGGGGTTCACACTGATTGAGTTGCTGGTAGTGATTGCCATTATCGCAATCCTGGCAGCAATTCTCTTCCCAGTCTTTGCGCGCGCCAGGGACAAGGCACGGCAGGCAAGCTGCCAGAGCAATCTGAAGCAGATCTCCCTAAGCATGCTGATGTACGTGCAGGACTACGACGAGCGGTTCATGTGGTGCTGCGTGCCGGCCAATCGCGCCAACGATCCGGACAACAACGCACTGCCCGACTGGCGCCCCAGCACGAACACGGCGGGGCACGCACGCTACGACGGTCTGGCCATGCCGTACGTCAAGAACCGCCAGTTGTACCAGTGCCCATCGACGAGCCTGGGCATCAACTCGTACGCCACGCCCCGCTACCTGCTGCAAAGCGACAGCGGCTGCGTCGGCCGGATGCTGGCGGAGATCGCGCTCCCGTCGCAGCACGTCATGCTTGCGGATGGTGCGGGGACGCGGGGTCTCTGCGGTCAGAACCGCGCCACGTCGTGTCAGGGACGCTGGGGGTACGGCAGGGACGCAAACCAGTCCGACATAGACCAGTTTGGACGACACAACGGCGGTGGGAACCTCGCTTACGTCGACGGCCATGTCAAGTGGCTCAAGACGCCGACCGGTGCGCAGCCGGACCAGCAGACCGAGTGCCGCCGCATGTTCCGACAGCGCGGCCTGTCGTGGTAGTCAGGGCGGGAGGGCCCGCCGGCCGATGCGGGTAGGCCATGCGCCGGGAGAGCGCGGGACGCCGCCATCGCTCCCCGGGCGCCGAAAGACGGGATAGTCCGGGGGTCTCGGGCGCCGTCGTAGCGGCCCAGGCCCCCGGCGCAACCCGCCGGTTCGACTTGCCGCCCCGACGACGATGCACCAGACCCGCGTCTCCCTCGGCTTCGTACCTCCGCAGGCTACGCCGCAACTGTAGCTCGCCGATCCCCAACAACGCTGCTGCCACACCCTGCGCCAACTCGCCCCGCTCAACCTGACCCACTGCCTGCAACCGATCTGGCTCCTTGCTGCTCATCAGAAGACCCATCCGCCTTCCTCCTTGCACCCAGGAGGAAACCGCACATTTCCACTTTGCGCAACCCGGACACGATCGTTCTGCGCCCCCACACACCCCTCCTGAACACGCCCCTCCTGAACTGCCTATTGACCGGCACCCTCGCTGGTTGTTATAATGCCTATGCGGGTGTCTGCGGATGCGTTCCCTGCTGCACCTTATTGCGTCCAATACTCATAAGCTGAAGCTTGCACCTCTGTTCCCGGAAGACACCCGTGGCTCTGCAGAGGCCCCGCCGGCGCGGGGTCTCTTCTCTTGGGGGCCGCTCTTCCCCCTCTCCCCCCGATCACGAGGACTTCTCCCCTCCTGCGACGAAGGCTCTCTCCGAGGCCGCACCACCCCGACACTCGGTGAGGACCCATGAACATATCCACCCTGATGCTCGCGACGGTCTCGCTGTGCTCCCCCGCTCTGTGTGCCACCATCCCTCTTCAGCCGCAAGACGTTGACGACTGGCTCCTGCACGTGGTCCCGCTCCCCAAACAAGTCGCCCTTCACAGCAAGGTCACCGTACCGGTTGCGGAGCTGTGCCTGGTGGGGACCTCCCGGCAGGGGCCGGCCGACCCCGGGCTGGAGGCCTGGGCCACCGAACTGCAGGAGGCCGGACTGCAGGAGATGCCCTCTGCGGAGAAGGCCCGACTACGGATCATCGCCGGTCCACTCGCCGAGGACAACACGCTGCAGGGGTATGCCGTGCCCGAGGCCGAGCGTCTCCGACAAGCGAGGAACGCCGACCAGGCCTACAGCCTCTTTAGCCCCGACGACCGCACCGTGCTCATCGCCGGCAACACCGCCGTCGGCGCCTACTACGGTATCCTGACGCTGCGCCAACTGATGATGCCGACGCTCCGGCAGGGCGACGCCGGCGCCACGATCGAAGCGCCGCTGGGCAGCATCTTCGACTGGCCCGATCTGGCGGAGCGCGGGCTGTGGGGAGGCAGCGCCAACCGCGACATCGAGTGGATGGCGCAGCGCAAGATGAACCTCGTGGAGAGCCACTGCAAGGGTCTCACGGTCACGGACGAGGGCCTGGGGCTCGCGGAGTTCGACAAGACGCTCATCGAGCGCGGAGCCCGCTGCGGGGTGAAGGTGGTGCCCATCGTCACCCACCTGGATCAGCTCGAGCGCACCGGGCTGTTCCGGGTGTTCCCCGAGACGCTGGGAGAGGGCGACCCGGAGAAGTGGCCGTACGGGGGGACAACGGTCAAACCCGCGTGCTTCTCCAACCGCCGGACGGCTCGGGCCCTGGCCGACTGGATGGTCTCGTTGGCTTCGCAACCCGAGGTCACCGACATCAGCGTGTGGCTCAGCGAGCACCACGTGGCCTGCGCCTGCGATGAGTGCAGGGAGAAGGGCCAGTTTGTCTTGGAGGCCGAGGCCGTCAACCGTGGCTACGAGCTGGCGCTGCAGGCCCGCCCAGACATCAAGCTCCGCGTCCTGCTGACCCAGGGGAGCTATCAGTTCAACGACCAGGTCATCGCCACGCTGTCGCCTGAGATCGGGATCACGTACTACGACGGCGGGCGGACATACGACTCCTCCCGCAACCCCATGATCTACCCCTTGCTTGAGCAATACGCGGCCCAGGGCGGATGGCTCGGGTGCTACCCGCAGCTCACCGCCTCGTGGCGTATCGTGTGCCCCTGGACGGGGCCGCAGTTCGTCAAGGCCCGGATGGTGGAGTTCGTGGACAAGGGCCTGCAGTGTCTGTGCGGCTACGCCACTCCTGACAACCGCTACTACGACTTCAACGTCACCGCCGCGGCGGAGTGGTCCTGGAACGCCCACGGCCGCGACGAGCGGCAGTTCGCCCGGGCGTACTTCACCAACAAGGGCCTCGCCGATCCGGCGGCCGCCGCCGACTGGGCCGTCTCCCTGGGCCCCGTAGGCTGGAACCTCTACGGCGCCAGGGTGCCGTACGGTTGGTTCTTCGGCGCAGCGGCCAAGGCGGTGGAGGGCCGGAGCATTCCGCAGTTCGGCACCGGGCCCTTGGTGTACTACGCCGACGCGGCCGCGCTGGAGGGCGACCTGGAGTTGGCCGCCGCCGCGTGCACCGGGGCCGAACGCATTGGCGACGCCTCCCTGATCGCTGAGGCGCGGGTGATCCACGGCTACCTGCGCATGCTACAGGCCATCGTCGACCTCGGAGCGGTGCTGGGCAAGGACCGCGAGCTTTCCCAGCCACAGAAGCAGGATGCGGCCGCCGCAATGGCCGCGCTCGATGCGGCCACGACGCAGACCGCCGAAGGCCTGCGCACCTGGCACGACATCGTGGCCCCAGGCACGATGCCCTCCCGTCTGGAGGACACTATCCAGGTGACGGAGAGCACCTGTGCCGACATCGGCAAGCACCTGGGCTCTCTGGGTGTGGCAGACCCCGGAAGGGCCTACCGCCGGCAGACCGTGGGCACCTGGGCCACGGAGGACTTCGCCGACAGCGCCGAGATCACCAAGGAATGGGACCTGTCCGACGCCCTCGAGGGTGCGGGGACGTACCGGGTTCAGTTCGTCTACAGGTCCGGCTGGTACGGTCTGAGCATCCACCGCGTCCGCCTGCTGGCGGCCGTCGCGGAGGGTGAGCCTGTGGTGGTCGCCTCCGATGAACACGAGGGCAGCGCGGCCCACAGGAACAAAGACAACGTCTATGAGCTGGCTTTGCCCGTGCACGATCCCGCCATGCGCTACACCCTCGCCGCCGATGTCCGCGGGTTACCCAAAGACTCCCCGCAGGACAAACAGGGCTGCAATGGTGAAGTATGGATGCAGAAGGTCAGGGACAACTGAGAGCGGCGCCCGGCGCGGCCTGCAGGAGGTATCACAATGACGCGACACGTACCGGTTGCAGTGATGATGATGCTGGTCCAGCAGGTGGCGGGACAGGGAGACGACCCCGTGGTCATCCCAGTCCCCAACGGGGGCTTCGAGGAGGGCCTGACGGGCTGGCGCTCCAACGAGAAGGAGGTCATCTCATCTCTCTCCCAGGAGCAGGCGGCAAGCGGGGCGTTCTCGCTGAAGATCGTAGACAGGAGCGACAAGGACGGCTCGGAGATCGGGACGGAGAGGATCCCGCTGGAGGGTGCCGGCCTGTATGAGCTCCGACTCAGCTACTATCCGGTCTCGGGCTCCGGCCTGGGGATCTACGTGCGGCTGTATGACGCGGCGGGGCAGACCATCAAGGGTCCCGATCCGCATCTGCGCGGCCTGGGCGGGACGGGAGCGCAGTGGCAGGCGATCAAGCTGCCCTTCTACACCACCGAGGACACGGTAGCCGTCGATGTCTACATCCACAGCAGATCGGAAGAGGCACACGTCTGAACTCCAGTCACGAGATTCCATCTCGTA
>CAZXDD010000637.1:0-4614 GCA_964639415.1 uncultured Armatimonadia bacterium | reverse complement strand
CATGATCTGAGTTGGAAGACCGCGGGCACGGAGGGCGTTCTGCCACTGTTGGGGTTGCCGGCGTGATGTTTGTGGTCCACGGTGCGGGGAGCCTCCGCGCCTGCACCGGGGGCGCGTCCGCCACAGCACTTCTACCGCAACTGAAACCAGCTCCAGCAGTTGTGGTCCTCCTTGCAGAACGCCGCGTATTGCCCGGGCAGTGGCGCGTCGGGCTTGAAGAGGCTCTGCAACACGATCATCTGCAGGTCTGAACGGCGGTCGCCATACCGCATCGGGCAGGCCGGATCGCCGATGGCCCCCTCGTTGCCCGCGCCCTCCTCCCCCTCCGGGATCACGTGCCCCGGCAGGCCGCAGCAGTGACCGACCTCGTGGATGGCGGTGAGGCGGGTGCACTGCTCCGCCAGGGCGGCCCGCACCGGTGGCGACAGTCGCTGCAGGGCCTCCTTCCACAGATGCGGGGGCAGCCCCGTACTCCGGAGCCACTCGGCCTCCCTGGAGTTGGGCTGGGCCGTGCCGATACCGAGCACTGTGGTGAGGTGGTCCACGGCGGCCCGATGCCGGGCGGGGAACACGCGACAGAACTGCGCGTCCCTCGGCTGCGAGATGGGCCAGGGGCCCGCGTACCCCAGGACGTCCGGATCCTCGGCGCCCGGAGGTCCCCCGGGGTCGTCATCGCCCGGCATGCACTCCACCCGCACGGCGTACACGTGCGTGTCGTCGTCCTCATCCATGGTGTAGTCCACGATCCGCGACTGCGTCCGGTCATCGCCCCCCTGCGTCCGCGACTCGTCCACCCTGTATGCCACGATCCCGCTGGCCCTTTGCCAGGCCGCGGTATCGAACACGCCTCCGGCGTCGATCACGAACAGCTCCTGAGTCCGGGGGTCCAGGCGACGGAACTCAAGCGCCCCATCGTCTCCCAGCACGCAGAAGCCCCGGTACTCCCGATAGAGCCCGATACTGTCGCCATTCAGGGCGTGACCGGCGGGCTGCGGGTCGTCGTCCCAGGCGGGGTCGTGGCTCTGCATCCCCGCCGCGGCCGTCTCCCATCCGTCGGCAACCTGGTTCCCGTCGTCGTCGCGGGGGAGAGCCAGGAACAGGTCGCCCGTGGGATCGTACTCGCCCGCCATGCCCAGTTCGTCGCAACGCGCCTCCACCCGGCCGTACGCCCCGGTGTCCAGCGCCTCCACCAGCACCGAGGCCTCCTTCACCGGTCGCGTGGTGTAGGCGTGCAGCGGGTTGGCCGGATCCACGGTCACATTGGGGTCGGGTTGCTCGGCGGCGAAGCGCAGGTCGTCCTTCTTGCCAACACTCCGGGGATGGTTGCAGCAGCGGCCGCGGTGTGAGCTGACCTCCGTGAGGGAAAAGTCGATGCGCCCCATGGGCGTCACGCCTCCCTCCTGCCTCGGCTCGAAGCGCGCGGTGACATCCAGCGGCTCGCAGAAGTAGCCCACAGTGGAGTAGTCCACCCCGTCGTGCGCCGCGCTGGGCGTCGGCAGCCACAGCGCGTAGTCCTGCTCCTCGCCGGGAGCCAGCGTCAGCCTGCCCTCCGGCGCCTCGGTGCCGATGAACCACGAGACCCGCAGGGTGCCGGGGAATCTCCTGAGGGTGTCGCCCTCCGCAGGCCCGCCGCTGAGCGCACTCAGGTACTCCCAGGCCGGCCCGGTATTGACGGCGATCATGCCCATGCCGACGATGGCCTCGACCTGGGCGGTGAAGCTGCCCCGACTGCTCTTGCCGTTCCACGGCGCCTCGATTCGGGCCGGGGAGCCGAAGTTATCGCCGGGCAGCAGCATGCCCGCGTCATTGCCGGAGCTTTCGATCTTGCCGACTGCCGCCGCGAAGGCCGTATCGGCCGCGCCGTGGTTAGGGATACGGATATCGAAGGAGGTGTCCATGTCCATCGAGTCGGACGTGGTGCCCGTCGAGGTTCTGGAGGCGAACACCGTCTTGGCGTTCATGTGCACGATCTTCCAGGTCGGGGCGGCGAAGTTGGTCACCCGCAGCTTCTTGCTGACATCGATGGGCTTTTGGCCCTCTCCGGCATCCCGGGAGCTGCCCGAGTTGTGGTAGGAGAAGGTGGTCGTTACCGAGTTGCTGCGCCTGTTTCTGCCGTCGGTCTCCTCGGCGCGGTGTGTCCCGCTGAGGCTCTCGTGCCCGTGCCAACCCCCGGCGTCGCGCACGGAGACCTTACGGGCGATGACGCGTGCCCTCTGGGTCCTGGTGAGGCCGTCGTCTTGCTCCCGGTGGGTGCCGCCGATGAACAGCTCGTAGACGAAGCGGGAATTGCCCACACTCTGAGAGGTCTTGTCCGGGTAGTCGAGGGCCTCGCTTGTGGCCATACCCGGGAGGCCGGTGAGGATCTGGCGGGCCGGCTGCGCCGGCGAGAAGGAACAGGTCAGGAGGCATGCGGCCACGGCGGCCGTTGGCAGGCCGCGAAAGCAGAGGGTTCGACTGCCGGTCATCACTGCGCACTCCAATGCTCGAGTCGGCACGGCGGATTCCACAGCCCGCCTGTTCGTGGCCGGAGCGCGGCGCACCTTCCCGGCCGGCGCACGGACCGGCAACCATGCAGCAAAGGGGGCGCTCGGCACGTATGGACACAAAGCCGGACGTCGGCACAGGCGGCGGAGGTCTGCGCCGACGCCGGGCGGCGTGGGTTCGCCGCCGGCCTTGCCTTCGTCCGGGCGATGGTCGATACTGACCATACCCAAGGTAGCCGGCGGGGGCGGCCGCCTGTTGCCATCCGTTCCGGGACGGCAGGTCCTCCGCAGCCGCCGGTCAGGCACCGTCGTTCCGGGCTCGCCGAGAGCCCGAAGCGCCCCCTTGCCGGACGGGCCGGTGCCCGGGGGCCTCTGCGTTGGCCCGCGAATGAGCCACCACCAAACACCACCAGCGGGAGTCACCTGCCATGCTGCGTCGCATACTGTCGGTACTGATCGTCATCCTGATCGTCGCCGGCGTCGTGGGCTTCCTGGTGTACCGCAATGGCGTCCACCCCAAGATCGTGCTGGCGGCCATGAAGCTCCAGGCCGACAGGACCAGAGACATCGACGCCGATATCCGGGCCGACCTGAGTGTGGCGGGGTTCGCCGTCTCCGGCACCGGGCACTGCCGGCTCAAGCCACCGTCGTTGTACGACCTGGACTTCAGCTCCGTGCGGGTCCTGGCGGGCCCGGACGCGCTGTGGGTTGTGGTGCCGGCGGTGACGACGGCGGTGAAGATCACCTCCGACAGCTTGCAGCCGGCAGAGCTACTGCACAAGATCGTCTCGGGCTGGGATGCCGCCGACCCCCAGGGCTGGATGGAGCAGGCTCGAGAGAGCGCGGCGGATGTGGTCCTGTGGGCGCCTGAGGTGGTGGAGGGCCGGCGCTGCTGGGTGCTGGAGTGGCCCGCCCGCACCGGCGAGCGGGTGGGGGGCTGTCTGTATGTGAGCCAGCGTACCCGCATGCCCGTGCAGTTCCGGCAGAAGGACAGCACGGGCGCTGTGACCAATACCTTCACCGTCACCCGTCTGCGCACCAATTCCGGCCTTGGGCCCGAGGACTTCCAGTACAAGCCGATGGCCGGCTACATGACCATCGACTATGAGTACGACCCCGATAGCCCGCTATCCGTCGAGGGTCTGCTTCGCGGTGGCAAGGTGCTGGAGCAGATGGGCGGCCATCTCATGCAGGAGGCGCAAAGGCACCTGCCCCCCGAGGTGATGGATCTGCTTCGCGGCGGCAGGTAGCTTCGGCACACACCCAATCGGTCCATGCGCGATACCTCCTCGCCCTCACAATCGCAGGCAGCTTTGGACGGTGTCATCCACGCCGTCACCTTCCATTCGCCCGACACCGGGTGGACGGTGGCGCGTCTCGCGGTGGACGGCAGTCCCGAGCCGGTACCCGTGGTGGGCACCATGCTGACGCCTGAGGTGGGCGAATCGGTACGGCTGTTCGGCTCCTTCCAGAAGCATGAGCGCTACGGGATGCAGTTTCGCTTCGAGCGCTACCAGCTCGTGCGCCCGGCCACGGCGCGGGCGATCGAGGCCTATCTCGGCGGCGGCCTGGTGGAGGGCGTGGGGCCCAAGACGGCCGAGAAACTGGTGGCCCACTTCGGGGACCAGACCTTGGACTTGCTCGAGCACTCCCCGGAGCGCGTCCAGGAGGCACCGGGCATCGGCCGGGTGCGGGCCCGGGCCCTGCGCGAAGCCTGGGAGCGCCACAGGAACATCCACCGCATCATGGTGTTCCTCCACGAGCACGGCATCGCCGGCGCTCTGGCCGGCCGCATCTACGCCCGCTACGGCGGCCAGGCGATAGAGATCATCGAGCGCCGCCCCTTCTCCCTGGCTCGCGACGTGCGCGGCATCGGCTTTCTCACCGCCGACCGCATCGCCCGCGCCGTGGGCATCGGCCCCGAAGACCCCTCCCGCATCGAAGCCGGAATCCTCCACGCCCTCCATATGGCCACCGGCGAGGGCCACCTCTACCTGCCCCTGGACACCCTCCTCCAGCGCGCCCAGCAGTACCTGGGAGTGAGCGTGCAGCTCGTGGAGATGGGCATCGACCGACTGGCGCAGGCCAATGAGGTGTCTAGGGAGGACTTCGGGGGCGAGATGGCGGTGTA
>CAZXDD010000636.1:0-4623 GCA_964639415.1 uncultured Armatimonadia bacterium | reverse complement strand
CGGCGTCGGGTACAGCTTTCGACGAGCGAATCAAACCGCGGAGGTAAGGTCCACGCAGCCGGTGAATACGTTCCTGTGGGCTCCGGCCTGGGGTGGGCCGCGCGGATCCCTGTCTTGGAGGACTCAAGACGGTGACGCCATCTGAGCATCTGCTCACGCTCCTGAGCAATCGACGCGACCGCCCGGCGGACCTGGTGCTGGAGCAGGTCCACGACGGCCGGGTTGAGGGCGTGGTCTACGCCGAGGCCAACGTGCCGATGGCTGTGGGTCGCGTCACCGACGCTCTGTTGACGGCCCTGGAGCGCGGTGTGGCCAATTCCGCGGACTACCCCTGCGAGTCCGCCGTTGCCCCACTGCTCGCGGCCTGTCGCTACTACCGCTCTCGAGGGGTGACACTGGCGACGGTTCTGCAGTTCCTGAGCTGCTGCGGACGGGCCTACGCGGCCGCGATCGTCGACGAGCTGCCGCCGGATGTCACACACCAGGCGAGGGACCTGGTCCAGAGCTTCCTGGACGCCGTAGCGACGGCCTGCAGCACAGACTGGGCGGATAGGCCCGCGGATGAGGTGACCAGGGAGCTGCGGTCGGCCAACCGCCGCCTGGCCGACCGGGATGAGCGCTACCAGGCCCTGTTCGACAACATGCTCCATGGCTTCGCCGAGTTGGAGGCCATCACCGATGCCCGTGGGCGCACGGTGGACTTCGAGGTCACGGCCGCCAACGCCGCAGCGCTGACCATGCTCTCGCTGCCTGCGTCGAGCCTCGATGGACGGCTCAGCGCGATCCACGACGGCCTGCTGCGGGGCTGGATAGGCGAACTCGACAGGGTCTTGCACACCGGCAAGCAGCTCCGGCGCGAGCACTACTCCGAGACCCTCGGCAGATGGTTCTCTCTGCTGGTCTACCGGTCCCAGAAGGGCCACCTCGCCGTCATGTTGGACGACATCAGCGACCGCCGGCGTGCCGAAGCGCAGTTGCGGGGAAGCGAGGAGCGGTTCCGCGCGCTGTACGAGGCCTCGGAGATAGGGATTGCCATCCTCAGCCGCGAGATGAACCTCATCCAGGCCAACGACGCGCTCTTGCGTCTGCTTGGCCTCAGCAGCATGGCCCCGCTGATCGGCCGGGCTCTGGTGGACGAGCCGTTCCTGTCCGCGGAGGCCCGCGAGCAACTGCTGCGACACGGGCATGTGTCCTGCTCGGCGACCTTCGACTTCGATGCGGCACCGGCGCCACAGTTTGCTTCCAGCACCCGCCGGGGACGGGCCAGCCTGCAGGTGCTGGTCACGCGCATCGCTTCCGAGGAGCATGGGGCGGGCGCCGGGTACATGGTGCAGATGCAGGACGTGACGGCACTTCACCGGTCCCAGGAACGGCAGCATCGGCTGATCGCGGGCCAGAGGGCGGTCGTGGAGACGGCCAGCGACCTGGCGGCGTGTTCCTCCATCGCGGAGGTGTACCGCCGCGCCGTGGACCTGGCCGTGAACCGGATCGGGCTGGAGCGCTGCGCGCTCCTCCTGCTTCAGGATGGGATGGTCCAGGGGACCTACGCCGCAACGGCGGAGGGCGAGGTGGTGGACTGCAGCACATTCCTCGAGCCTCTGGATGGTGCTTGGGCTGAGCGGTTTCGCCGTCGGGCGGCCGATGAGCCGACGTGGGAGATCAGCCATCTGCCCTACCCGATGTGCCCGGAGCAACCGGGAGTTGAGCCGGACGCCGGCTGGCAGGTTCTGGCTCAGTTGGCCGCCGAAGGTGAGCCCAGCGCGCTGCTGACTTGTGACGCAACCGGTGGTGGTGCCGGTCCGGATGATCTGCAGCGGGAGCTGCTGATCCTGTACGCCTCCTTGCTCGAGCAGATCCTGGGCATCAAACGCGCCGAGGAGCGCCTGACCACCAGCCTCGAGCGCTACAGGGGCCTGTATTCGGCGATGCCCGGTGGTGTGCTGGTTCGCGACCGCCAAGAGCGCATCACGGAGGCCAACGAGGTGGCCCTGCGCCTCCTCGGAATCACCAGGGAGCAGATGGAGCGCGATCCGGCCGCCGACTACGGGAACCCCGTGCTCCGCGAGGACGGCTCCCCCATGCCCACACAGGAGCTTCCCTCCGTGGTAGCGCTCCGCACCGGCAGGCCGCTGCACAGCGTGGTCGTCGGCGTGGATGATCCCGAGACGGGTACGCGGCAATGGCTCCTGGCCAGCGCCGAACCCGTCTTCTCCCGGAACGACCCACAGCCGATCGCGTCAATGGCCACCTTCGTGGACATCACCAGGCAGCGTCGGGCGGAATCCGCCGCCAGGGAGAGCGAGCAGGTCGCGCTGGCGATGCTCAATGCCACGGACGACATCGCGCTCTTGATGGACACCGACCTGAGGGTGCTCGGGGCCAATGAAGGCTTCACTCGCTGGACCGGGGTGGCCGCCGCCGAGGCCCAGGGACGCTGCGCCAAAGAGTTCGTGTCCCCGGAGGCAATGAAGGAGCGAATGCCCCATGTGCAAAGAGCGCTGGACACGGGCAAGCGCCAACGCTGGGAGGAGCGCGGCCCCCGGGGCAGCTTCATCCATTACGCCCATCCGGTGATGGACGACTCGGGGAGGCCCTCGGCCCTGGCGGTGTTCTCTCACGACATCACCGAGCGTGTGCAGGCGGAGGAGCGTCTGCGCCAGTCCGAGGAGCTGTACCGCGGCCTGGCCGAAGCGGCCCACGACATGATCTTCGTCATCGATCGGGATGACGCCGTGGTGTACGTCAACAGCTATGCCGCCGCCCAGTTAGGGGCCACCGCCGCCGAACTCGAGGGGCAACGGAGAGAGCGCCTGTTCCCCTCGCCCACCGCCGAACGCCAGGCACACTTCATCGACCAGGTCTTCGCCACCGGCCAGCCCACCTTCTCCGAATCGCTGGCTCAGTTCGGGGACCACCAGTTGTGGATCGAGACCCGCCTGGTACCGATCCGGGACGCGACGGGTCACGTCGGCTCAGTCCTGGGTGTGTCGCGGGATATCACCTCCCGCAGAGAGGCGGAGCAGAGGCTGCGTCAGAGTGAGGCCAGCGCCTGGGCACTTCTGAACGCCACCACGGACATGGCCATGCTGCTGGATACTCGGTGGCGGGTGCTGGGCATCAACGAGGCCTGTGCCGAAGCCTACGGCAAGTCGGTGGAGGACTTGGTGGGGACGGTCATCTTCGACCACATGGACCCGGCGGCGGCCGCAGTTGGCCGGGCCAAGGGTGCCGAGATGCTCCGCACCGGCGCCCCCATGCGGTACGAGGAGCACGACGGGCAACGCAGTTATCTCACCAGCTTCTACCCCGTGGCGGACACCGATGGGGAGATCACGAGGGTTGCGTCCTTCATCACCGAGACCACCGACCAGAGGAAGGCCGAGGCCTCCCAGAGGCTGGCGGCGGTGGGGCAACTGGCGGCCGGTGTCGCCCACGAGTTCAACAACATCCTGGCCGGGATGATGGCAACCGCCGAGATGGCCGAAGCCATCGGCAGCGAGGCCGAGTATCGACGGCTGGTGCGGGCGGTGCTGACCTCTACCGCCCACGGGGCCGCGATCTGCAGAAGCCTCACCGCCTTCGCGCGCCCCAAGCCCCCGCAACGCCGGCTCATGTACGCCGAGGACGCCATTGACGCCGCCCTCTCCCTTGCCGGAGCGCAGATTGAGAAGGCGGGCGTCGAGGTGCGGCTCCGCTACCAGCCTGCGCCGCACTGCGTCCACGGCGACCCGGCCCTGCTGGAGCAGGTATTCCTCAACGTCATCATCAACGCATCCCACGCCATGCCCGGCGGGGGCCTGCTCACTTTGACCACGGAGTTCGCCCCCGCCGGGCGCGGCCCGGGTCACGTCGTCGTCACCGTGACCGATAGCGGCGTCGGGATCAGCCCGGCCGACCTGCCCAGGGTCTTCGAGCCCTTCTTCACAACCAAGGGCCTTCTGGGCGAGAGTGATACGCCGGGGACCGGTCTGGGTCTCTCGGTGTCCCACGGCATCCTGGCGGCCCACAGCGGGAGTATCGCCATCGACAGCGAGGAAGGGATCGGGACTACCGTGACGATCACCCTTCCAGCGCTGTCCGATCGTGCGGCGGAGAGCGAGGCGCAAGACAGACCGGCAACGCTCCACATGAACTCGGCCACGGGCGCCGGCAGGAGCGTTTTGGTGGCCACCGACGAGGTCGACCTGGAGCGCGCCATGCGCGGTCTGCTGGAGCGGCACGGCTACACGGTCGTGGGGGTCCACGATACACGACAGGCCGTGGAGGCGATGGCGGCCGTCACCTTCGACATGATCGTGTCGGACCTGATCATGCCCGGCGGGGGCGGCCGGAGGATCATCGAGGCCGCGGCGGCCCTGCCCACCGCCCCGCCCGTGGTGATCATGACGGGCCGAGTCGAGCAGCACCTTCTCGAGGACCTACGGAGCGCCGGTGCCGTCTGCTGCCTCCAGAAGCCCTTCCCGCTCTCGGAAATCCTCACCACGGCCCTACGGGTCATATCGTCGGCCGACGGCTAGCGGTGCGGCCGAAAACCCCGCCTTCGCCGGGAATGTCATTCCCAGCGCGTCCGCTCCCGGCAAGAGCAGCTCGAAGAATCTCCCGGCATTCAGCGAGATTCCTCGC
>CAZXDD010000635.1:0-4670 GCA_964639415.1 uncultured Armatimonadia bacterium | reverse complement strand
TGATACAGCCGTCGTATTCCAGGGTCTGAGTACCCGAGAATGAGACGCCCCGTGCCGCCATGCCGCCCTCACGCACCACCGCCTGCTCGCCCGCCGTGCGCGTCGCGCCGGGGATCTGCACCACGGCGGGGCCCTCGTCGGTGCGGAGACGGAAGCGGATCGGCGCCGCCAGCAACTCCTCGGCCAGGCAGGTGATGGAGGCGGGCAGGAGCCTGCCGCGATAGCTGAGCCTTCGGCCCCAGATCTCTGCGCCGTCGCCCTCGGTGCGGATGGGCTGGAAGGGGCGCAACACGCGGTTGGTGTCGATGGCGGCGGCATGTGGCCATTGCCGGGGCGGCGGCCGGGAGACTGTTGCCTCTCCCACCCCCAACTCGTTGCCATCGGCGTCCAGCACCGCCGCCGTTACCGTGACCGTGCCCGTGACGGCGGAGACATCCACGTCCGCGGTGCCCCGGGCGCCCTCCAGGCCGATTGTCAGCGGCTCACCCAGGACTTCTCCCTCGGGGCCGGCGACATTCAGTACCGCACTTGCGGGACGCGAATCGCGGAGCAGCAATCGGGCATCCACCGTGGCCTGCACGAGGCCCGGCGTGGGAAAGCTGCGCAGAGACAGCCGCACCGGCGGATAGATGCCCATCGGCACATGCGTGGCGTAGAGGACCTGCCCTTGTGCATCACTGATGCTGAGGTCCAGCACGTGCGGGGCCGCGGTGGAGGTCGCAAAGTCGAGGTCCACCGTCTGCGGCCGTCCGCGGTGCAGCGCGACGCGGCGCGTGTCGTCCAGGGTGACGGTGTCGCCCGCGGTCAGACGTGCCCTCAGGCTAATGGTGCCGTCCGCCACCGGGGCGAAGGCCACCCGCAGCCGGCCGGGCCCCGGTGCGGTATCCCGGACGCCCTCTACCCCAATGCCCGGGGCCTGCGGCTCGAAACGCAGGGCTCCGAACAGACCGGGCTGGTCGTAGCGTCCCGGGGTGTGGGCCCAGGCGCTTTGTTCGCCCCAGGCCACCGAGTCGGAGCAGAAGTTGGCGCCCCAGGTCTCGCCGGCCGGGGGGGCCTGCCGCCCGAGGGTGGCAAAGGGAACGGTGATGTGACAGGTCCACGAGTGCCCGTCAGGCGCGATGCGGCTCTGCGCACTCCACTCGCCGTTCCAGCTCGCGTCTCCGTCCCGGCCGTCGTAGCGCGAGCCGCGGCAGTTGGCGATGAACTGAAACGACCGTTCCCCGGTCTTGTCCGGGTCCAGGAACAATTCCACAGCATCATCGCTCCACACCGGGCCGTCGCGGTCGCGGGCCTCACCCCGGGCCTCCACACCTGGCGGGAGCGGGCAGTGGAAGCGCACATGGAGGTCGTCTGCCGTGTACGCCACGGCCACTTCGGCCTGCCCCGTGGCCAGTTGCCCGGTCTTGGTGAGCCGCAGTCCCGAGACAACGGGGGCACAGGCCCAGTCCGCGGCTTCGACGGGGGCGGTGCTCAGCAGGGGAGCGCTGACCAACGGCGCGTCCTGGGCGTGGGTCGCGCCGGCGATCCAGAAGGCCATCAGCCAGGTGATGCAGTGCATGGGACACCTCCGGGGGTACTGTCAGCGGCCTGTTCACCTTAGGCGCGAGAAGACCTGCCACCACACAGCCGGCCGCGGCGCCGGGACAAAGCACCTGTGGGGCGGGCGACGAAGGCCGCCCGCCCCACAGGTAGGGGAAAAGTAGGTCCGCGGGCGTTGTCTCCCACAACCCGCCCGCCCGACCGGCTATCGGCAGTCCGCCTGATAGGTGTCTACGAGGCTTTTCACGCGCAATCTCGCTTGGAACTGCTGGATCGTGGGCGTGTCCGCCGTGACCACCACCTCAACCGGTCTGCCCGGAAACAGGTGCATGAAGTTGTCGCTGTACCTGGCCCGCACGCCTTCCACCTCCAGCCATGCCCAGAGAGCGGGGTGCCGTGCAGTGAGGGTCACTCGGAAGACGCCCGGCTCCACCTGCTCCACCTGCGTCTCGATCTCCGGATCAAGCAACTCCAGATGCTTGGGGCGCGCGAAGGTAACCAGATTGCAGGACTCCGCCCTGCCCTCGTGGACAAGCTCCAGGCCCAGGAGCAGGTCGCGGGCGCCGTGCGCCTGCAGGTGCTCGGACAGGTCCAGTGTCTCGACGAGGGTGTTCGCGCCCGGCCGGGCCTCGATGGCCGCGGTGCCCTGCGCAACCGGGGAGCCATCGACGCGCACCAGCCACCATCTCAGCTCGACAGGTGTCGCCACCCGGGCGTCGCTGGTCACATGCAGCTCCACCGTGCCCGCCTGAGCATCCTCGACCCCGGAGCAAAGCAGGGGGCTGTTGAAGCGCCGGGCCATGAACTGCAGCGCCTTCCAGTTGCCGAAGTAGTCGATGGAGGACCAGCTCGCCACCGGCCAGCAGTCGTTCAGTTGCCAGTACAGGGTGCCCATGCCCCGGGGCATGGCCCGCCGCCAGTGCTCCACCGCGTACTTCATCGCCATCCCCTGCAGAACCTGGCTCAGCCACAGGACCATGTCGAAGGAAGTGGGCAGGCGGAACCACGACAGCATGTACTGCATGATGGCGTCATTGCCGATGCCGCTGCGCTGGTGATGCTCCATGACGTAGCTGGTGATATTGCGGTCCCGCGGCTCGGTGAAACCGTAGACGGTGCTGGGCTCAGGGAAGGACTGGAACCCGAACTCGCTGTTGAAGCGATGCTCGCAGGTGCGATACCACTCGAAGGGCTGCCGCCCGTGCCAGACGCTCCACAGGTGGGCATCGCCCTCGCTCGGGTTGTTGAAGTCCGGGCGGTTGCCGGGAGTATGCGGGCTGCCGGGCCAGTAGTCGCGGTCCGCGTCGAGTCGGCCCAGCACCTCGGGCAGCAGTCCGTTGAAGAGCTTGTCGTAATCCGCCCAGCTCATCGTGTGGTCGGTCCACTCGTCGCCCACCAGGCCCTGCTCCAGCTCATTGTTGCCCACCCACAGCGCCAGGCAGGGGTGGTGGCGCAGGCGTCGCACGTTGTCCTCGGCCTCGGCCCGGACGCTGTCCATGAAGGCCTCATCGAACGTCGGGTAGGTCGAGCAGGAGAACATGAAGTCCTGCCAGATGCAGATCCCCAGCTCATCGCAGAGGTCGTAGAACCAGTCCTGCTCGTAGATCCCCCCGCCCCACACGCGCAGCATGTTCATGTTGGCATCCGCGGTGCTCTGCAGAAGGTCCCGGTAGCGCTCTTTGGTCATGCGGGTGACGAAGGCATCCGCCGGGATCCAGTTGGCGCCCTTGGCAAAGAACGGGACGCCGTTGACGACGAACTGGAATGACTCGCCCCACTGATCCGGGTGTCGATCCAGCCGCAGGGTCCGCAGGCCGATGCGCCTGCGGGCCTCGTCGAGCACCTGCTCACCACCGAGGAGCTCGACCTGGACGTCATAGAGCGGCTGCTCGCCCAGGTTGTTCGGCCACCAGAGCTGCGGGTCGGGCACCGCCAGCGTGAGGTCGCCGTTGCCGTCGGCCAGCGCCGTCGTTCCCTCGGCGATTCGCGCCTCGCCCAGGCTTACGCTGACCCGCGCCATCAAGTCGCCGGCGGCGGCCTGCTCCGCGGCCACAGAGACGAGTAGGTTCACGGCGCCATCTTCGGCATGCTCCTGGCGCACCCAAACGTCGGTCAGGCGCGCGTCGCTGAAACCTACGACGGCGATCTCGCGCCAGATGCCGCAGGTGACGACCACCGGCCCCCAGTCCCAGCCGAAGTTGCAGGGCTCCTTGCGGACCCAGGCCCGTCCGGCGATCTCCTTGGGCCCGCCCCAGCCCGGAAGGCGCCGTTCCTCCTGGCACGCCGCGATGACGGGCAGTGGGGAGGCAAACCGCACCTCGATGGAGTTCTCCCCCGCCACCACAGCGTCCTTGACGTCGAACTCCCAGGTGCGGAACATGTTGTCCGCGGTCCCGACGACCTGCCCGTTGACCACGACGGTGGCGAGGGTATCCAGGCCCTCGCAGCGCAGGAGCAGGCGCGTTGCGGCCAGCAACGGCTCGTCGACCTCGAAGGTGCGCGAGTACACCCACTCGGCCTCGCCGATCCAGCGCAGATGGTCCTCATTGTCACGGTAGAAAGGGTCCTGTATGCGGCCGGCGGCGAGCAGGTCGGTATGGACGCAGCCGGGAACGGTGGCGGCCAGAGGGTCATCGGTACCGGCCTGCCTAACCTGCCAGGCACCGGTCAGATCCAGCTTCAGCATGGTGGGGTCTCCCTTCGGTTCAACAGCCGGAAGGAGGTTCGCCATCGGGGGCAAAGGGCCTGCAGGCAAGGGGAACGGCCGTGGCGGGTGGCGGGGAACGTCAGGGGCGGCACGGCCCGCGAGCGGCGCAGCAGAAGTAGCCGCTCCCCGCCATGCCGCCGGTGCCCGTGGGTCCCGCCGGGCGGGACCCGTAAGTTTGGCCACGCCGCTTCGCCGGTAGGCACTCACTGGATGCCGTTGGCCGTTGCCGTCTGGCCCGCAGGGCCATCGGCCGCGCGTCGCGCGACCAGTGGCGTCACCAGCGCCTCCCCGCCTCCCACCTCACTCCGCCGGACCCGTCCCCATCTCTGCGGCGTCCCTCTCCCGCGGCAGCTTCCTCGCCGCGAGCAGCATCCCCGCCAGAGCTGCCAGTATGGCCGGGAGCTGCGCGGGGAGGATGATCGCG
>CAZXDD010000634.1:0-4684 GCA_964639415.1 uncultured Armatimonadia bacterium | reverse complement strand
CTGCGTCTCCGTGTCTCTGCGTCTCCGTGTCTCTGCGTCTCCGTGTCTCTGCGTCTCCGTGTCTCTGCGTCTCCGTGTCTCTGCGTCCCCGTGTCTCTGCGTCTCCGTGTCTCTGCGTCTCCGTGTCTCTGCGTCCCCCTGGTGAGGTGTTCTCCGTGGAACTGCCTGCACTTCGTGTCTCTGTGGTGAGTCGTTGGCGGCGGCGGTTTTCTTGACCGCTCCCCTCTCCATCTGCTATACTCGCGTGCTCAGGCAGGCAATAGTTGAAAGTGAGGCAAGAGGCAAGTGGCAAACGAACGTGGAGCCGCAGGACGGAGGGGCAAGGGCCGACCGCGACGGCGGAAGAAGCAGTGCATCCATTGCGCTGATCCCCGGGCACGCGGCCCCATCGACTACAAGAATCTCGACCTGCTTCGTCAGTTCATCGACGATCGCGGTCGGATCCGCAAGGCACGCCAGACCGGCAACTGCCGCAAGCACCAGAGCCAGGTCGCTCTTGCGATCAAGCGCGCCCGTGAGATGGCCCTGGTCGAGTACACCGCCGACTAGGCACGCCCCGCAGCCAACGAAACCTCAGCCGCGCAGGGACGATAGAGGCCCCGCGCGGCTTTCGTTGTGCGTGGGGAGTACGGCCTACCTCTCACCACGGAGACACAGAGAGCTCGGAGTTCCACGGGGAAAGCCTGACGACAGCCAGAAGTGGACACCGGCCCGCGCAGAGCGAAGCGGCGCCGGGGTAGCAGGCCTCGGACCGCGGGTACGGTCCGAGCAGACCACGATCCGTACCTGGTGCCGTCGATCCCGCACAGCAGGCCCGTTGCCGCCTTTGCCGTTGACTGGCGACTCGCGAGCCGTGACGCGCCGACTCACCGACTCCCCCAGGCCTCCTGCCCCCCCACCAGCCGAACCGGGCCGACGAAGGCCGTCTTCGTGTAGTTGCCCACGGGGCGCTTGTCCGGCAGGCGCAGGGCCAACTCCGCGCCCGCCCTGCTGCGGGGCGAGACCGGTCCCATCCACACCGGTCCGTTCGCCGCCGCACCGTCGGCCCAGGGCAATGGCCTCCTTCCAGATCACCTCTTCCCCACTCCATAGCCGGTGGAACCGATAGCCCGTTCAGCGGTCGCTGCGGCATCCATCGCTCAGGTGCAATTGGACCTGGAGCCTGCCCGCTTGGACGGGAGCCTGCAGCGCGAGGCTCACCCGGCACTGTTCGCCCGCCACGGATGCGGTGTGTCCGGCAGACGCCATGGCGAAGGCCCGGGCGCCGTCCTGCGGGCAAGGTCCGGCGACCCACGCGCCCGTGCATCGAACCGGGCTGAGCGCGGGTTGCGTCGGGGTTACCTGCGACAAGAGCCTGCCCTCAGCGGGCGGGCTGTCGAGACGACCCGTCATCCCGCCCGTACCCGGCGCGGCATTGACCCGCGCCTCGATGCTGCGCCCGGCGAACTCGGCGCGCCTGTCGCGCTCCGCCTGCCGGTAGCCCACTACACCGGCGGCCGGCTGTCGCCAGAGCCTCTCGCAGTCCTGCAGGATGTCGCGGCCGCACGGCGGGCAGTCGGGCCTCGCCGCCCGTCGATGCGGCGCCGGGGCGCCCACCTGCGCTTACCAGGAGCGAGTCGTCGTTCTATACATGAGGTCTGGGACCTGTGCCCGACTCTTCGCCCCTCGCGGGAGAACTGGGGAACGAGACATGCCGAGGCCTATCGCCGTTCTGACCGACCGCTCCAAGGACTCCTCGGGTGCGGGGCTGTTCGGGGAGCTTCTTCCGCACACCGAGTTTGGCCGCACCACCAACACCGGCGTCGTCACCGCCGGGCTGTTGGAGTCCTACGACGTGGTGGCCATCTGCGGCCAGTCGCTGAAGCGCTACAGCCGGGCGGAGCTGGCGGCGATCGAGGGGTTTGTGAGCCGGGGCGGAGGCCTGCTGCTGGCCGCCGACGCAGGGGTGTTCGAGGCGGAGACCGGTCTGCCCGCGGCCCGCATGGCCCAGAGCACCGTGGCCGAGATGCTTGGAGCGGCATTCGTGGACGCCGATGTGGCCGGGGCGCGGATGAATGACCGCCTGTGCCTGCGCTTCCCCGCCCGCCGGCTATCCGGCACGCGACATCCGGCCGTGCAGCGCGACGGGCTGGAGCTGGCCGCCCACGGCGGGGCCTGCCTCATCGAGCCGCCCGCCGGCAGCGAGGTCCTGCTGCGCCACAAAGAGGGCGGGCAGCCCTGCGCGGCGGCGTTTGCCTTTGGCGACGGGCGTGTTGTCATGGTGGGCGCCAGAGGCTTCGCGCACGATAGGCCGCTCACGTGCCGGACGCTCGCCAGATGGCTTGGAGCAGGTGCCGACAGGCGTGAGGGCACCGGGGCCCTGCCGCAACGTGTCGGGCCCGGGGAGAAGGTGTGTGATGATCCGCGCTGCACCTGCCGGTGCGATCCCGGTTGCGAGAAGCTGGTGCCCGAGATGCGGCGCGAGCTGGCGGCGGCAATGGCGGCCATCGAGGAGCGATTCGGCGACATCGCCGAGCCGCGGCGCTCGCTGCGCCTGCTCGACACGCCGACCCCGCATGACCCGTGGGGGTGGTCGAGCGCCATCGGGACCCAGGGCACCGACGCACAGAGAGTGCGCCGGCTCGTATGCGACCTCGTCCAGCGCGATGTGGTCCACTCTCTGCACCGCGGCGCCCTGCCGCCGCTGTTCACCGCCATGCCCACGGTCCTGCACCTCGCGGACAAGATTCTCCGCGACCTGGGGCACGTGGAGGAGGCCGAGCGCATCCGCGAGCGCGCCGACCGCCGGCTGGCGGAGGCGCAGGAGAGCGCCCGCACGTATGACCTGGCCCGCAGCTACGAGGCCACCGATGAGACGTGCCCGCGGGGCCTGATGCTCCTGCGTGAGTTGGAGCAGGCCGAAGGAGACGGGATCTACGGCAAGCTCGCCTCGGTGATGCCGAAGAAGGCCGCCCGGCCGCACCCCAAGAGCCGCTACGTCTGGGCCGGCGACCGCGCCATTTACTACCTCAGCCTCGCCGCCGGCAAGGACCTCTTCCCCTGGTTCGCCCGGCGGGGCGTCACGGTCCATCCGGCTCCCATCGCCAAGCCCGAGGCCAAGGACTACAACGCACTCCTGTGGGCCCGGCTGCAGGAGGCGGCCCGGGACGAGGCCGAGGCTCTCAGCAGCAGGATGGACGCGGTTCTCGACCTGGCCGCGATGCGCGCGGCGGACAAGGAAGGCAAGCTCAAACACCAGGTCCGCGACGACTGGTCGGCGCTGGCAGAAGCCCTTGTCCATGCCCGGCGGGCCGACAAGCAGGCCCACAAGCTCCTGAGCGCTCTGGCGGCCGCGGACAGACCGGCGCCTGTGCGCGCTATCGCGGCGATAGCTCTGGCCGACCTGGGCGACGCCTGCGGAGCCGCAGACCTCGTGACGCTGGCGAGGACCGCCGATGTGCGCTTCCGACTCGCGGCCTGGTATGCCCTGGAGAGGGCAGGCAGCTTGCTGGCCGCCGAGCTGGCCCCCGACCGCTGCGGCGTCGCCGTCGAGACCCAGGACCGCGGCTACCTCTTGACCCACGCGATGGTCGATGGCCATCGCGTGGCCAACAACCTCTCCCAGCCGACGCTGCACCCCTTCACCAAGGACGCCTGCACCACCGTGCACGAAGTCCACTGGGTGCATACGGCCGAGAACTGGCGCCGCCGCGGCCTGTCGCGCTACCTCTTCGAGCAGGCCATGGTCCACCCCGAGGCAATGCCATGCTCGATGTCGCACCTGTGGACCGGGACGCGCAATGTCGCCCACGCGCTCTACCGGGAGTACGGTTTCATCGACGTGGCCATCTCCAATACCTGGACCTGCGAGTGCCCCGGCCGCGCGGGCGCGGTGCCGCCGGCGGACGTTGTCCTCCGGGCGTTCAAGGGGACCGACCGCCCCAAGGTCGACGAGTTCCTCCGCGAGGTCAAGGGCAAGAGCATCTGCTTCGACGGCCTCCACGCCTGCGATGCAGGTGGGATCGTGCACGGCTTCGTCGCGCTCAAAGGCGCCAAGGTTGCCGGGTACGCCTCGGTCCGCTGCGAGCACCCCGGCAAGGAGGCCGACATCGGCGCCTTCGCCGTGGCCGAGGGTGCTGATCGCGACCGCATAGCCGACGGCCTGCTCTCCCTGCTCACCACCACGGCCGCCCGCAGGGGCGCCAAGTCCGTTGTCCGACACAATGGCGAGGAGCATGACTACATCTCCGCGGCTCTCCAGCGCGCCGGCTACGCCCTCCGCCGGCACGGCGGGGTGATGATGCTGCAGATTCGCCACCTGCCCCAGTTTCTCCAGGAGATCGCAGCGGTGCTGGAAAGCCGCCTTCTGGCCTCCGAATACAAGGACTGGGAGGGCACCGTGGACCTCCTTGGCGAGCGCCTCCAGGCCCGGGTCACGATCTTCCGGGGCAGGGCCAAGGCAGGCAAGCCCGGTGCGGCACCGCCGGATGTCTCCCTGACCGGCAGCGATGACACCATCACCCACATCGCCCTCGGGCGGAAGACGCCGTTCGAGGCGTACCTGCAGACCGAACTGGCCATCGGCCCGCGAATCAACGAGAGGCTCTCGGGGCTGGTGGAGGTCTTGTTCCCGAAGGTGGAAGTGTGGTGACGGCGGTGGGAACGGCGGTGGGAACGGCGGTGGGAACGGCGGTGGGAACGGCGG
>CAZXDD010000633.1:0-4696 GCA_964639415.1 uncultured Armatimonadia bacterium | reverse complement strand
GCACGGCCACCGCCGTGCCGTAGCCGATGTTGTACTCCTCGAAGACCTTCGAGTACATCAGGGTCGCCATGGTGTGGGTCGCCCCGGTGGGCCGGCCATTCTCCATGACCCAGATCACGTCGAAGATCTTCAGGCCGTTGATGACCAGGAAGATGATCCCCGTGGTGAGCACATCCCACATTAGCGGCATGGTGACATTCCAAAACTGCGCCCAGGAGCCGGCACCATCGAGGCGCGCGGCCTCGTAGTACGTCTGCGGGATGTTCTCCATCGCCGCGAGGAACAAGACGAGGTAGAAGCCCGTCGAGCTCCAGACGATCATCGGCACCAGCGCCCACAGCAGCCGACTGCTCTCGGCGAAAGCAATAGGCTCCGTGCGCCCGAACCACAGCCTCAGCACGTTGTTGAGCAGGCCCACGTCGGTGGTGCTGTACACGAGCACCCAGAGCAGGGCGACGGCAACGGAGCTGATGACATTGGGGAAGAAGTAGGCCACGCGGAAGACCCTGCCGCCGCGGATGCCCTGGTGGATCACGTAGGCGAAGAACAGCGCCAGGGTCAGGGTGATACAGCCCGGAACGAACATCAGGAAGACGTTGTGCTTGAGGGCGGGGATGAAGTCGGAGCTGCGCTCCAGGATCTTGGCGAAGTTGCCAAGACCTACCCAGACCGCGTCGCCCAGCCCGTCCCAGCGGGTGAGTGAGTAGCGGAAGGCATTGAGGCCGGGCAGCAGGACAAACAACGCGTACAGCGCCACCGAGGGCCCCAGGAACACCAGCAGGAACCAGAAGTTCGCGCGTCTGTTCATGCGCAGGTCTCTTTCATCAGATGCCCGTGCCCGCCGTCGCGGTTGACGTCTCCTCCAGTAGGCTCGACGGACCTCCGAGAGGACGCGCCAATCGTGCCGGCGCGGATGAGGGGGAGTGCCCCCGGGCGTCGTTGCCGTCTGGGTGGGTGCCAATCGCCTTTGTACGGTGGCGGGGCGTGGGCGAGAGGGGCCGTTCGTCGTCGCCCTCTCCAGAGCGGCCGTATCGCGAAGGAGAGGGAAAGCGGGCCGAGAGGCCCGCAGGGAGCGGTGCCTTGAGCCGTCCCCGCCGTCCCCGCCGTTCCACTGCCGTCCCCGCCGTCCCCCGCCTTTCCCCTGCCCCTACTCCGGTACCCCCATCGCCGGTGGCTTGTAGATGTCCGGGTTGCTCCGCACGGCCTCGATGGCGGCTTCCAGCGTCTCCCCGAACTGCTGCGGCGTCATCTTCCCCGACAGCAACGCCGCCAGCGCGTCGGGCATCGAGGACTTTCCGAACTCAAGGTAGAGGTTCGAGAGACGGTCTGAGTAGATGCAGGATGAGCTCTCCAGCACATCCACGGCGCTCTGCAGCTCCGGGGAGATCTCGATACCCTTGACGGAGTTGGCTACCGGCGAGAGAGTATCGAGCTGACGGATGTATGTCTGCGCCGGCTCCAAGCTGACCATGTACTTGAGGAAGTCCAGGGCCTCTTTGGGGTGCCTGGCATCCCGCAGGACCAGGAAGTTCTCGCCCCCGCCGCCGTAGATGGCTTTCGGGTCTCCGGCGCCGCCTTCGACCATCGGCACGGCGAAGCAGGCCATCTCGAAGCCCTCGGGAGTGGCGTCCTTCATCTCGTTTTTGAGCCACAGGCCGCAGAAGACCATGGCGGCGCGCCCATTGACGAACTCGAGCTGGCTCTCGGTGTGGGTCATGGCCATGGCGCCGGGCTCGAAATACTTGGTGCCCATGTCCTGCAGGAGCTCGGCGGCCCGGATGAACTCGGGCTCCAGGAAGGCGCCGGGCTTGATGTCCTGCATCTCGTACCACTTCTCCAGCGGGACGAGGCGCTGGTAGAGGCTGAGCAGGGTGGACCAGGCGTAGGTGGGGTACTTGCCCTGGAAGGCGATGGGGGCGATGCCGGCGGCCTTGATCTTCTCACACAGGGAAGTGAACTGGCCCCAGGTCTCCGGCACTTCCCAGCCGTGCTCGCGGAACTGGCGCCGGTCGTACCAGCAGGCCCAGACCCCCAGATTGGTGGGCATGGCGTAGGACTTGCCCTCATACTGGTAGGGTGCAAGGAGACCGGGAACCAGGGACTGCCGCCAGGTCATGTCCTGGCCGTAGGCCATGGTGTCCAGCGCCTCGTCCAGGGGGTAGAGCTTGTCGGCGACGATGAGCTTCCATACGGGAAGGATGCAGCTCACCAGGTCGGGAGGATTGCGGCGCAGGATGCGGGGCTTGAGCTTCTCATCGACCCGGGGGTCGCCCCAGAGATCGATCTTCACATCCGGGTGCATCTGCTCGTACTGCCGGGCCACGCTCTTGTGCCAGTCGATGCCGTAGCCACCCTCGAAGACGGCCACTTCCAGCTCGATTCGGGGGCCGGACTTCTCGTCCTCGACGCTGCAGCCCGCGAGAAGCAGCGTGCAGGACAAGGCTACCGCTGCGAGCAGCGAAGAGACCGTTGCACAACGGGCGGGGTTCACTGACGGCATGCGCATCCTCGCTGTTGGCGTGATCGACGAGGCGAGGGTTCGCCGCTCGCGGCCGGGCCACCTCCGGGGGCAAAGCGCCGATAGTGGCGCGCGCGCGGCCGACCAAAGGGAGCCTCACCGGACGGAGGCGGAAGCGCCGCGAGCCCCGGGCATGGGGCCGGGGCTCGCGGTGGTACTGCAGGGGGCGCGATGGACCGCAGGCGCCCCCGTACGGCGGGCCTCGGTCAACGGGCGGTGTCTCTTTGCCACTGGAAGATCGAGGGCACAGGGGGCTGTGGGCGCGGGGCCTCGGCGCTCAGTGGGAGCGCCTCGTTGCCCAATTCGACCCAGTCCCTCCCGAAGCCGGCAAGGAACTCGCCGCTGCCCCCGTACAGCTTGTTCTCAGTGACCTCGACGCCGATACAGTCCGGGTGGCGCAGGAACACCATCGGGGAGGTCTCGTCCTTGAGCACGAACACATTGCCGCGGATGATGTGGTCGAAGCTGGCGGTCTGCGCGTACACCCCCTGTCCGGCGTCGACGACGAAGCGGTTGTACAAGATGAGCCAATTCTCATTCATGCCACCCATCCACAGGCCCGTGCGGGGAGAGGAGGTGTCGCAGCCGTAGACCACGTTCCGCGGGCCATTGGGGCCGTGGGCCGTGTCGTCGGGGGGCGAGGCCCACATACCGAAACCGTAGGCCCCGTTACCGGTCTTGCAGTCGATCGCGCAGTTCTCGAACAGGTTCTCATTCGTCCACCCCGAGTGCCACTGGCCGTCGCTCTCGTGGAAGACACCGTTGCGGATCACGCAGCCACTGGCGGCCCACTGGAAGAGCGGCGCATGGCGCATCTTGAAAGTCTCCACTCCGTCCATCAGACAGTCCCAGGAGTGTTCCCAGCCCGTATAGGCCGTGCCGCCACCCCCTTTGTACCAGGCGTCATCAAACACGCAGTCTCTGATCTCGCACCACTTGGCCATCGACCCGTACACCGGATTGCGCCCACACATCCTCACCCTCACCCCGCGGGCCCAGCAGTTCCACGCATGGGAGAGAAGTACCGTGCTGATCCACAGATTCTCGGTCTGCTCGATGTACAGGTCCTCGATGCCGCAATGCCGGATGGGCACGACCCTCTGCACATAGGACCCGTCGATGACCGGGAACTCGATGCGCAGAGGCTGGTTGATCCGGATCGTGTTGCCCTCGATGGCCTCGATGAGCATCTCATAGCGGCGGTAGGTGCCCCATTCACACGCGTTCTGGGTCAGTGTCTTCCAGCGCTCCGTGGCGGGGCCGTCGATGAGAAGACAGTCGCCCACGGAGAGCCCTGCGACACTCTCCAGCGAGAGCTGTGTGTCGCCGCGCTTGCCGTCGGCGGCCAGCCTGAGCTTGTCCCCCGCCCAGCCCGGCCCGGCGAAGGTGATCGCCGCCCCGGCACCGGGAACGACGGTTTGGTCGTCATAGGCCGAATCCACCGTGACCGGTATCTCCCCGGACTTCTCCGAGCCGTCCTTGTACTGCGCAATCCCCTTGAGTATGTGCTGCCCGTCGGGCACCTTGCCGACCGCGTCGCGCCCGTAGCGGGTGTAGCCGAAGGTATTGCCCGAGTGGGTGCTGCGCTCCCAGGTGCCCAGGACGGTGTCGTCCACCAGCATGGTCATCTTCATCAGGTCGGTGGGGTCGCAGTGCATCTCCAGCCGGGTGTTTCTGCCCACGCGGCTGCCCGGCGGCGGCCAGAAGAAGCCCACACCGCTCTCCGGGACTGAGTAGCGGAAGATGAGCTTCGTCTTGTCCGCGCCCTGTCCCCGGATGACCACACCGTCTGACCGCACCGTGACCGGGCGATCCAGATAGTAGGTCCCGGCGCCGAGGACCACCGCGCCACCGCCCTGCGCCCCGGCGGCCTCGCAGGCCTCCGAGAGCGCCTGCGAATCATCGGTGTCGTCATCGGCCCTGCCGCCGAAATCCTCGATGCGGGAGACCTCCGCCACCTGTGGGATCCCTCCCTGCACGCCGCACAGCGTCCAGTTGGGATACACAATGCCGTCGGGGCCGACCACGTCCGCCGCGGTCAGGCGCTCGGTCTCCCAGGACCTGATCTTGTACTGCCCCTCCCAGGGGGGGCGCAGATCGCCGGCCCTCACCCGCACGATGGAGAAGTCGTCCAGGTATCCCTCCACCTGAGCCGCCATGTAGCTGTGGATGTAGACA
>CAZXDD010000632.1:0-4713 GCA_964639415.1 uncultured Armatimonadia bacterium | reverse complement strand
GTGCTCTTCCGATCTGACCGCCACCCGGCCGGGATAGTCCGCCGAGAAACTGGTGCCGAAGTGGGCGTTCACGTGCATGGTGTAGTTCCACAGCGTCGCGATGGGCGCGTCGTCGCGGAAGAACACCCAGGCCATGAGGTCGTCGTCATTGGGCCCGGCCAGGGGCAGGCTCTCTCGCTCCTCGTCCGTGGCCAGCCAAGCGTTGATCGCCGAGCCGCTCGGGCGCAGGAGGCGCCGGTTGCGTCCCACCCCTGGGCAGCTCGTCCTCACCACTCCCACGCTCACCGGCGCGGGCTTCTCGGCCGCCAAGACCACGGCCTCGACGATGGCCTCCTGGACACGGGACAGGTAGGCCTGATCCAGGTTGCCTCCCAGGTCCAGAGATTCATCGGTGTACGGCCCCGAATGAGTGTGGGAGCAGTTGACCAGTACGTTCTGGGGCGGTATGCCGACCTTCTCGCAGATCGCGGTCCGGGGCCCGTCTGACCGCTGCCTCGTCCACGCGATGAGGTCCAGCGTCACCAGGGCGAGAGGGGTGTTGCCGTCATCCAGGACCATAGCCTTGCACAGCAGCGGGTCGTCGACGCCCACGGAGACTCGCGGGCGCAGGGCGCCGGCCATCAGCGTGCCGACGGGAGGTGTGATGTCGATGGACGCCGTGCCGAGAAGCATTTCGGTGGTTTCCCCTCTGTCGCGGTTCGGGGCCTGC
Source organism: uncultured Armatimonadia bacterium (assembly GCA_964639415.1). Lineage (GTDB taxonomy): Bacteria > Armatimonadota > Zipacnadia > Zipacnadales > JABUFB01 > CAYRFY01. The sequence continues at coordinate 4,004 of CAZXDD010000632.1, read as the reverse complement.
AGGTGCAGGCCCGGGTTGGCTGTGGCTCGCCGTTCGTGGGGGCCGGCGGCCCCGCGCATGATCGCCCCGACGCTGCCCGGGGGCCTACCCGTCCCCCAGTCCCTCCAGATACGCCGGCAGCTCCTCGTCCAGCACCTGGCGCAGTTGCGCGATCTTCCATTCCAGATGCGCCCGGTCTGCCATGTACTCCATGCTCGGCTCCCAGCCCAGACGCGAATCGGCCTCCACCAGTGGGATGCTCTCCCGGGCATTGGCGATCTCCGCCTCCCCCAGGAGCCTGAGCTCCTCGGCAATCGCCCGCGCCGCGGCCGGGGCCTTCTCGGCCAGGAGGGCCTCCTTGAGCTGCCACCAGCGCTTGGTGTGCAACGTCGTCTGGAAGCAGTGGCGAATGAAGCGGCCCAACCCCAGCATCCGCAGAGCCTCGGGCTTCTTGCGCTCGAAAGCCAGCGCCACGGCCTGCTCCAGGCGGCCGAGGCCCTCGTCCCAGCCCGCGCACATGCGCTGGATCAGCCCGATCTCAGTGTCGAGGTCTTCGGGTCTGTGAGGCTTGTAGTGTGTGGTCAGGATGCGGTTGCCAAAGTGCGCGTACGGGGCCGAGGGAAAGGCCTCCCGCTCCTCCAGGAAGAGCAGCGGGTACGCCGGACCCACCCGGAACGGACCGTACTGGTCCTCATTGGTGGGGACGTAGTTCCGGAACGCCTCGCTCCACAGCCGCCAGGCCTCCACGGCAAGAGGGCCACCCTCGGTGCCAAAGTCACGGCAGGCCAGCCTCTTCGCCATCTCCTCGGTGGTTGTCGACGGCTCCCAGTAGGCCCACTTGGCCAGCTCATTGACGAACGACGGCCACCAGCCGTAGTGGTGTGACTCCATCAGACCCACCAGGCCCCATTCCTCGCGGGCCTGCAGCAGCCCCCGGTACCGCCGGGCCCACTGGAAGGGGATGGGCTCGTAGGGGATGACGCCGATGTCCCACGACAGTCCCGCCGTATTGCTCATGGTATAAAGCGGGATCCCCCGCTCGTGGGCCGTCTGCGCCTCGGTGCGGAAGTACTTGCCCGGACCCTCGAAGGAGGCCGTGTAGTCCACGCAGCGGGTGGTGATGCCGTCCTTTTCGACATCCTCGAACATCTCGAAGGTGGCCTGCAACGAGATATCGGTGGGGAGCGAGCGGATCAGGGCGAGGCGGTCCTCCTCCGGCGCCCAGCCCCAGTTGTACGTCCAGAAGACGATGTCCAGCTCCGGGTTGTACTTGCGCAGGATGCGCTTGAGCAGGTCCAGCCACTGCGGATAGTCGGTGCAGGGCCACCAGCCGGGGCTGGGGCGGGTGTCCTTCTTCCCGTCCGGGGCCGGGTCCAGGCGCAGGCGGCCTGTGGTCCTGGGGTCCTTGCTGGGAAACTCACACGATTCGCCAACGAAGACGATGCCCCTGGCCCGCGGACAGGAGCGCATCAGCTCACCGTAGGTGCTCTCGTAGTACGCCTCCGCCTCGGGGTCCTCCGGGTGCTTGCGGCTCGTCAGGTAGCTGTACAGGTACACGTCCACACCGTACAGGGCGGCGCGGTCGATGAGGTTGTTGATGTCCAGATAGCCCGTGGTGGTCATGTCCGGGCCCTTGACGAAGACCAGGATCGCGTCCATCCCTGCATGGGCGATGGCGTTCAGGTGCGGATCGGGGAACTGGTCGATGCCCCAGCCGGAGTGCACCATGCGGGGAGAGAAGAGCGGAGAACGTACTTCGTCCCGAGGCGCCAGGAAGGGCGCCTCGCGCAGGTTCATGAGGTCTTCCAGATAGTAGCAGCCCTGGCCGATACCACGCTCGTCGTAGCCGCAGATGGCGATGGAGTCGGGCTCGACGAGGAGACGGTAGCTGCGCGCCTTGGCCAGGTCCGCACCTATGTCCGGCGATTGGGCACGGGTGGTGAGGCGGATGACGCCTCTTCGGCACGCCGCGGCATCTCCTCGCACCAGCAGCACTGAGACCCCCATGCTGGTGAACAGATAGTCCTGGAAGTCTTGGGCGACTTGAACCAGGTACCTGGAGGCCTCGGGGGCGATGACGATGCTCCAGCCGTCCTCGATGACGGTCTCTTGGGCCTCCGGCCGCTGCGCCGGGTCTCGGCGATCGTCGCGGTGCACCACATTCAGTCGCTGTCGGAACTGGAAGTTGCGCTCAGGCATCGGTCATCTCCCGATAGGTGATCCGGCGCTGGTGCAGAGGCGAGGGGCACGCGGCAGCACCGGTAGGAAGTCGGAGATCGGCGGCAGGTTCTCCACGGCGCCTCCGATGACCTGCTCCGGGAGCCCGGCGGACAGAACCGACGCCCCCCGGAGGCCTGTGCGGGCGTCGGGGGGCGTCATCGGTCGGTCTGTGGTGGGCCGGGGCTGTCGGCCGCTATCTCATCCGCAGGCGGTTGGCCGGCAGGTTGAGCTGCTCCTGGAGCAACTGGCCGCTCACGGCATTCCAGCTTTGTGGCCCCACGCGATGCAGTTGTCCCGCGGTGAGCGTCTGCTGGATTGCCGGCCGGGCGTCGGCGCCACCGGGGCGGAACCGCTGCAGTTGCAGGCGCAATTGCACCGCCTGCGCGCCCGGGGCATTGAGCAGCTCGATGGCAGTGCGGTCGGGGCTCAGCGACATGCCCAGGGCCGTCGCTCCCAGGCCGCTGAAGCCGTCACCCAGGAACTGGCGCTCCTCGTTCTGACCCACAGGGGCGAGGATGCGGATCTGCTGCAGCCCCGACCCCGCGGGATCGGGCAGAGTGACCTGAGCGTTGGCGCCATCGAGCCGGCTGAAGCTTGCCCGCATCGTGGCGCCGTTGAGCTCGAGCTGTAGCATCCCGCCGCGAGTGAAGCAGGTGACCTGTCTCGTCTGGCGGGCGGCGTTGGGGATGGTGAAGCTGAGCGTCCTGCCCGCCGCCTGCTGCAGGAGGAAGATGCGCGGGAAGGTCTCGGGAATGGGACCCAGGCCCATGTCCGGTGTCAGTTCGGCCAGACCCGGAACACCCGTCCCGTCCGGGCCGCCCCGGCCCGCCTCATCGGTGACGGCGATCCCCTCCACTCGCGGTACCTCGAAACGCACCAGCGAGCCCTCGGCGGCGCTGTCCGCCGGGCCTACTCCCGCCGGGAGCAGCGGCTGGCCGGTGAGCTCGTGCGGGTCATAGCAGCGGGTCTTGGTGTACCCCCCGTAGCTGAAGGTGCCGGTGTTCCAGTTGGTCGTGCCCTGCTGGGGGTTCAACGGCCCGGTCTCTGTCTCCGAGTATGGGTGGTTGTTGTCGTAGAAGAAGAAGGTCCGGGTGGAACCGCTGCTGGCGGTGTCGAAGGTCACCACCGCGTGCCCGTAGAGGGTGTTCTGCACCGGGCGCGACTGGGTGTCCAGCATGTTGTCGGCGTAGGTCCAGGCGCTCTTGTTGTCCTGATTGGCGCGCTGGTAGGCGATGTGCGTTGCCATGGGCTGGACCAGTTGCGTGCCCTGCAGCGACTCCACGGCCTCCTTGGAGTTCGTGCCCCACGGCAACGTCCACGCGCCCCACGTCACGGTACTGCCCACCCAGGCCCCGTGCATCACCCTGCTCAGGGCGGTGGTGTTGCCGTAGTGGGTGAACTCCCGCAGCCTCAGGGCGAGCTGGGACATGCCGAAGCAGTTGCCCGCAGCGCCCACGGTCTTGTACGTGCCGTCATACCACGCCTGCGCGCTGGGGCGGTGGGTGCCGTCGCTGAACTCCACGTTGCTTTGCCCAAAGCAGGCGCTGTAGACGTTCCAGCCGATGACCGGATCGCCGAAGTTGGCGAAGCTCAGACCGTGCACGCCGCGATAGCCGCGCGGGGCGACCACCTTGATCGGGAGCGACGAGCTGCTGAGCTCGCGGGACTTGTCGTGGACTGAGACATTGCGCGTCGAGCCCAACGCCGCCGTAGCCGGCATCCGGAACAGCATGATGGTGTCGACCCAGTAATATGAGTCGGTTGCCGGCGTGCCGTCCAGGAGCACCTCGCAGTCGGTGGTGAAG
>CAZXDD010000631.1:0-4716 GCA_964639415.1 uncultured Armatimonadia bacterium | reverse complement strand
GAGGGGGGCTGGGGGGGGGTGAGGTGACGTGAATCGGCGCCTGCCCGGAACCTGCGTGATCTGAGTGGAGAGACCGCTCCAAGGTCCAGTCCGCGCCCGGGGACGGCCGGCGCGGTACAGGCCCGCGCCCTACAGATCGGCGGCTCCGAAATGTGGGCCGTTGGCCGTGCCGTTCACCCCTCTCCTGAGCAGTCGCACCGCGAATAAGAAAGGACGGGGGTGAGGCGTCATCAGTGCCGTTGCCCGTTGCACCGCGGCGCCACCCGCTACGCCTCCAGCGGCGTGAGCCCCTCGCGGATGGCGTACTTGACCAGCTCGGCCACGGTGCGCAGGTTCAGCTTGTCCATGATGTGTCGGCGGTGGGAGGCCACGGTCTTCTCGCTGATCCCCAGTGCCTCGGCGATGCCCGGGCTGGTGCGCCCCTCGGCCAGCAGTTGCAGGACTTCCCTTTCCCGGCCCGACAGTTCGCAGTCACCCTCGGCCTCGGGGTGTGACAGCCGCCGGATGTAATCGCTCACCACGACGCCTCGCACTTCCTCACTCAGGTAGACCCCGTCGGCCAGCACCGTCTGAATCGCCCGGCTCAACTCCTCGCGATTGGACTGTTTCAGCACGTAGGCACAGGCCCCGGCCTCGAACATCCCCGCCACCGTCCGGCGGTCATTGCGCATGGAGATCGCGATGATCTTGGCTCTCGGGCGTTCGCCGACGATGCGTCGGGTCGCGTCGATCCCGTTGAGCAGTGGCATCGAGACATCCATGGTGATGATGTCGGGCGAGGTCTGCCGCGCCAGCTCGATGGCCGATCGCCCGTCGCCGGCCTCCGAGCACGCGCCCATGCCCATCTGCGTGGACAGAAGACACCCCAGCGCCTGGCGGTAGAGCTCGTGGTCGTCGACCACAAGCAGCCTCGTCTTCATGATGCAACCTCTTCACATGGGCCTCGGTGGAGCCGCCCTTACGGGTCCGCAGGGGGAGTGCACGCGGCGCCGAATGCCCACTCGGGTCGTCGCCGGGTCACCCCTAGTTTGCGGTCCGTTTACAAGGACTATCGGCACCCGGGCGCAGGAGTTGAGGCGGATCTCGGCCCCGCTCGGCGTCAGGCCCAAAGTACGCAAGGAGCGTCGGGAAATGGCGGACACGGTCATGGAATCACGCAGATCCGTTGGTGCAGGAGTGTGGATACATGCCAATCGTCGGGCTGCCGATCCTGCAGTTGCGTGGAGCCCCGGCATCGCGGCCGACGGGTTGCCGGGTGCCCCGGACCTCCAGGCAAGAACGCCGCTGCCGTCTCGACGGCACTCAGAAGGAAGGGACGCACCTATGCTCAAGAAGATCAAACTCGGACCCAAGCTGGTGGGGGCCTTCGTCGTCGTCGCACTGATCGGCGGGTTCATCGGCGGGGTCGGGTACAACGGCACACGGACCCTGAACAAGCACGTAGACGACATCGGCAACATCAGACTTCCCAGGGTCGACGCCGCCCAGGACCTGCGAGTCGCCCTGTGTCAGGTCATGGCCGGTGAGCGCGGCCTCATCAACCGGCGCATGATGGAGCGGGATGTTCGTCAGGCTCAGTACGCCTTCATCGACAAGGCCTACGCCGATGCCGAGCAGGCCTGGAAGGAGTACGAGGCCGTTCCGCGGACAGCCGAGGAGGAGAAGGCCTGGAAGGAATTCGCCGCGGTCTGGGAGACGTGGAAGACACAGCAGTTGGGCGTGGTCCAGATCAACAGGGAGAAGGACCAGCTCCTTGCCGGAGGGGCCAAGCCCGAGGACCCGCGCGTGGCCGCCATTGATGACAGGGCGCTGAAGGCGTCCATGGAGACGAGAGATGCCTGGCTCAAGGCCCACGACACGCTCAGCGATCTGGTCGGGGCAAACGCGGAGGCCGGGAGGAAGTCGGTAGCCTTGGCCACCGGGGATGGGCGAAAGACCCAGACCATGGTGCTGATGGCCATCGTCATCGGCGTTTTGGTAGCCGTCGGCCTGGGGGTTGTCCTGTCCCGCAGCATCACGCTGCCCATGGCCGCCATGGCCGATACGGCGGTGAAACTGGCCCGGGGCCAGATGAACCAGAACATCAGCTATGAGTCCGGCGACGAGATCGGCCAGCTTGCCCAGGCCTTCCGAGACCTGATCGGCAACCTGCGCAACGTCATCTCCGATGTGATGGCGGCCACCGACAAGGTGGCTGAGGGCAGCGCGACGGTGAGCGCCTCGGCCGAGCAACTGTCCTCCGGCTCCACCGAGCAGGCGGCGAACGTGGAAGAGGTCTCCAGCTCCATGGAGGAGATGAACAGCTCGGTGCTGCAGAACGCCGACAACGCCACTCAGACCACGCAGATCGCCGCCAAGTCCGCCAACGAGGCGGTCGAGGGCGGGAGGGCCGTGAGCGAGACCGTCGAGGCGATGAAGAACATCGCCGAGAAGATCAACATCATCGAGGAGATCGCGCGGCAGACGAACATGCTGGCCCTCAACGCCGCCATCGAGGCGGCCCGGGCCGGAGATGCCGGCAAGGGCTTCGCCGTCGTCGCCGCCGAGGTGCGCAAGCTGGCGGAGCGCAGCGGCAGCGCCGCCCAGGAGATCAGCGCCCTGTCGGGCAACAGCGTCCAGGTTGCCGAGCGCGCCGGAGAGCTGCTTACCGATATCGTCCCCGGCATCCAGCGCACCGCCGATCTCGTTCAGGAGATCAACGCCTCCAGCGACGAGCAGGCCAGGGGCGTGGCGCAGATCACCGAGGCGATCCACCAACTGGATACGGTCATCCAGCAGAACGCCTCGGCCTCCGAGGAGCTTGCCGCCACCAGTCAGGAGCTTGCCGGCCAGTCCGACGAACTGCAGTCCGCGGTGAGCTTCTTCAAGTTCGGCGATGAGAGTGGTCGTCAGCGCTCTCGCGCCGCGGCGCCGCGGAGCCGGCCGACCCTTGCGCCCAGCAGGCCCCAGGCCCCCAGTGTGGCCGACGACGGTGTCCTGCTGCAGCTTCAGGACGAAGACATGGATAGCGACTTCGAGCGCCAGTCGGCCTAGCCACGGCCCCCTCGCAGTCACGGACGAGCCTCGCTTCCCACGAAGCGGGGCTCGTCTGGCGTGCGCCGGCGGCAGACCGTCCGGCGATCCATACGCGAGTGACCCCGGCCCGCAAACTGCGGGCGCGCGACGCAAATCACCGCTCAACGGGGTCGCGAGTCTGCCGATACCGGTAGGTGTGAACGACACGACGGGTCCGCGCGGGGGGTTCGCCCGGGCAAGAGCCTTCCCCTGTCCGGTCTGCGATCGAGGAGCCGGGCAACCAAAGCACGGCCTGTCGCAACATCCCTGAAAGGGTGGTAGCTACTGTGCTCAAGCGTGTGAAGCTGGGCCCCAAGCTCATCGGGGCGTTTGTCGTTGTGGCTCTCATCGGCGGTCTGATCGGGAGTGTGGGCTACGGTGGTTCGAAGAAGCTGGACGGGCACATCACGGAGCTGGGGGATATGGAGCTACAGCGCATCATGGCCGGTCAGGATCTGCGCATCGGCCTGCGCGGGGCGCTCCTGGGCGAGCGCGCCCTGATCAACCCCCTCATGGCCGCGCCCAAGGTCCGCGAGGCGCAGTACAAGGCGCAGGACGCCGACCTGGGTCGCGGGGAGGAGGCCATCGCCAAGTACGACGCCATCCCCCGCAATGACGAGCAGGACAAGGCCTGGAAAGAGGCCCGGGGTTCCTGGGACGCCTGGCGGGTCAAGCAGAACGCCGTGATGGAAACCTGCAGGGAGAAGGACCGCCTCATCGCCGCCGGCGTGCAGGCCTCCGACCCCCGGATGCTGGCCATGGACCAGAAGTGTCTGGCCGCCTCCATGGACGCACGTGACCTGTGGCTCGTGGCCTACAACGCCCTGGATGACATGGTCGACAGAGACTTCGAGGAGGCATGCGCCACCGTGAAGACGGCGCAGGCCGACAGCAAGCGCACTCAAAGCATGGTGCTGATGACCATCCTCATCGGCGTCCTTGTAGCCGTTGCGTTGGGGGTCGTTCTCTCCCGCGGCATCACCCTGCCTATGACGGCGATGGCGGACACGGCGGCGAAGCTGGCCGAGGGCCAGATGAACCAGAAGATCACCTATGAGTCCGGCGACGAGATCGGCCGGCTCGCCCAGGCCTTCAGAGACCTGATCGCCAATCTGCGGGATGTCATCGGCAATGTCATGGAGGCCACCGAGAAGGTGGCCGAAGGCAGCGCGACGGTGAGCGCCTCCGCCGAGCAACTGTCCTCCGGCTCCACCGAGCAGGCGGCCAATGTGGAAGAGGTCTCCAGCTCCATGGAGGAAATGAACAGCTCGGTGCTGCAGAACGCCGAGAACGCCACTCAGACAACGCAGATCGCCGCCAAGTCCGCCAACGAGGCGGTGGAGGGCGGACAGGCCGTGGGTGAGACCGTTGAGGCGATGAAGAACATCGCCGAGAAGATCAACATCATCGAGGAGATCGCCCGCCAGACCAACATGCTGGCCCTGAACGCCGCCATTGAGGCGGCGCGAGCGGGCGATGCGGGCAAGGGCTTCGCCGTCGTCGCCGCCGAGGTGCGCAAGCTCGCGGAGCGCAGCGGCAACGCCGCCCAGGAGATCAGCACTCTGTCCAGCAACAGCGTGCAGGTGGCGGAGAAGGCCGGGCGGCTACTGACCGACATCGTCCCCGGCATCCAGCGCACCGCCGATCTCGTTCAGGAGATCA
>CAZXDD010000630.1:0-4722 GCA_964639415.1 uncultured Armatimonadia bacterium | reverse complement strand
CCCTATCCTACACTCTTTCCCTACACGACGCTCTTCCGATCTCCATGCCCTGCTCCGCCTGGTAGGCCTGGTAGTCCTCGATCCACTTCTGCTCCAGAGCCGCCAGGTCCTTCTCGCCCAGCTCCTCCAGCTTCATCTGGATCTGCTGGTGCATGAACATATTGCTGTACTCATAGCCCTGGGCCCAGTCGGAGGCGGCCTTGTACTGGGTGGCCGCGCCCTGCTTGTCCCCCGTCTCCAGGAGCAGATCGGCCAGCTCCATGCGGATGTGCGCAGAGGCCGCGGAGGCCTCGTGCTGCGACAGCGCCGTCAGAAGCTCGATCGCCTTGGGCGTGTTCTGCGCTTCCTTGTACAGCATGGCCAACTGGTACTTGGCGCCCACATTGCCCGGATCGCTCTGGACGGCCTGCTCCAGCAGCGAAGTGGCCTTCACCTTGTCATCGTCCTTCAGTGCCCGGTACGCCGCCAGCTCCGGGTCCTGAACCTCGATAGTGGCCTTCTCCTCCAGCGCCTTGGTGTACTCGGTCCAGACCTCGTTCTTCCTCTGCTCCAGGGCCTGCTGCCTGTACTCGTCCTTCTTCTCGTCGAAGTCCTTGGGCAGCTCTATCTTGCGGTCGAGCACCTGGACGATGTGATAGCCGTAGGTGGTCTCGACGATGTCGCTGATCTCCTTGGGCTTGAGACCGAAAGCGGCCTTGTCAAACTCAGGCACCATCTCGTGACGGCCGAAGAACTCGGCCGCCGACGGATCGCCGTCGGGCGGGGGCGGCGTCCTGGAGTGGAGCATGCCGCCGACCACCGCACTGGCGGTGTCGGCGCTGTGCTCCTTGGCCAGCGCCGCGAAGTCCTCACCCTTCTTCGCCCTCTGCAGGAGCTCCTCGGCGAGCTTCTTGGCCTCGGCCTTGTAGTCCTTGGCAGGCTCGTCCGTCTTGGCTGCGGCCTTCTCGTCTGCCTTGGCTGCGGCCTTCTCGTCCGCCTTGGCTGCGGCCTTCTCGTCTGCCTTGGCTGCGGCCTTCTCGGCCTGGGCCTTGTCCTCGTCCTGCTGCTTGAGCCTATCGGGGGTGATGAGGATGTGTCGCGCCCTGACCTTGGCGTACTCGTCCTTCAGCTCCTCATCGGAGACGGTCACAGGCGACTTGATCTTCTCCTCGAGCTTCTCGAAGGTAATGGACTCCCTGAGGGCCTCGGTGTCACTCATGATCTCCGCGCGCAGCTCGCGCTTGAGCTGGTCGAGGGTCTGGTTGCGCTTGCTCAGTGCTTTGGCGAGGGCCTTGCGATCCTGATAGCTTCTGTCGATCTCCTGCTGGACCAACTCGTCCGCCTTGGCCTGCACCTCGGAGCGCGAGACCGAGATATTCTCCTTCTTGGCGGCATCGAGCAGCAGGAGGCGCTGGACCATGCCGTCGAACAGACCCGCCTTCATGTACTGAGCGCTGGTGACCAGCTCGGTGGAGGGCATATTGCGCACCTGCCGGGCGTAGCGCTGCTCGAACTCGTCCCTGGTGATGGTCTTGCCATCGACGGTGGCGATGTTCTTGGTCACCTTGCGGGCGGCCTGGGACGGATCGGTTCCCTGTGGCGACGGCGGGGCGCCGAACGTGTAGTAGGCTCCCACCAGGAAGACCAGGACGATGAGCCAGAAGATGATCTCCATCGGGCTGCCGATCGAGATCCTCTTGGAGCCCAGCGTGATGCGTATCTTCTTCCGGAACTGCTTGCGCATTCTGACGATAGACATGAACCTGCGTCCCCTCAGTGAGATCGGCGTCCCGTGCGCTGTGCAGCGGGAGTTCCCGTCAGGCTGAAAGCAGTGCGTCTCGTTCCCGTATCAAGCCGGCGATGGTGCCGGTGCCCGCCCTGCACCGATCGACCGTGAGCTCAGCCGAGGCGGCGTGGATGGCTCATTTGTCCGACAGGGCCGAGCGGACCTTCATCGAGCAGAAGCGGCCACACATCGAGCAGGCCTCATCATCGGCGGAGGCGCGCTGACCTCGGACGCTCCTCACCCGCCCCGGGTCCAGCGCGAGGTGAGCCACCCTCTCCCAGTCGAAGCTGTGGCGTGCCGCCGAGAGCCTGTCATCCCAGTCCCGAGCCCCCGCGACACCCTTGACGATGTCCGCGGCGTGAGCGGCGATGCGGGAGGCCATGACGCCCTCCAACACGTCCTGAGGCCGGGGCAGACCCAGGTGCTCGGCGGGTGTGACGTAACACAGGAAATCGGCGCCCGCGGCCGCACAGATCGCGCCCCCGATGGCGCCCGTAATGTGGTCGTAACCCGGGGCGACATCGGTGACCAGCGGCCCAAGAACGTAGAACGGCGCCCCGTGACAGAGGCACTTTTGCACCGTCACGGTCGCCGCGATCTGATCCATCGGCATGTGGCCGGGACCCTCGACAAAGCTCTGCACCCCGGCCTTCCGGGCCCTGGCCACCAACTCGCCCAGCACAACGGTTTCCGCCGTTTGGCCGCCGTCCGAGGCGTCCGCCAGTGCGCCGGGACGCAGCCCGTCACCCAGACTAATCAGCACCCCGTAGCGCTTGAGGATCGCCAGCAGGTCGTCGTACCGCTCGTACAGGGGGTTTTCCGCCCCCGTGGCCTGCATCCAGCGGGCCAGCATGCTGCCACCGCGACTGACGATACCGCACACGCGCGTCCCGGTCTCCAGCGCGGCCACCGTCGCCCGCGTCACCCCGCAATGCAGCGTCTGGAAATCCACCCCGTCCGCCGCGTGGCGCTCAATGACGTCAAACAGCAGCTCCGGCGTCATGGCCTCGACCGACCCGAAGCGCTCCACCGCCTCGATCGCCGCCTGGTACACCGGCACGGTCCCCAGAGCCACCGGGCATTCCCGACGGATGGCGCGCCGGATGCCGTCCAGGTCGCCTCCGGTGCTCAGGTCCATCACCGTGTCGGCGCCGGTACCGACCGCCACCTCCAGCTTCCGCAGCTCATCGTCCGGGTCGGGGAAATCCTCGGAGGTACCGAGGTTGGCGTTGACCTTCGTCCTCAGCCCCAGCCCGATGCCCAGCGGCTTCACCGCGCCCCCGCAGCTCCCCATCACCACAATCGTGCCTGCACGCAGGCCACTTCGGACCTGCTCGGCCGCAACATGCTCGTCGGCGGCCACTGCCGTCACCAGCGCGGCCGGTATGGCGTCCCATCCATCCAGCGCTCGATCGGCCCCGGCCCCCGCGGGCCGGCTCTTGTCGGTGCTCATCTTGCTTCGCGCCTCCGGGGCCGGCGGCGCGCAAGAAGTCGCGAACCGCCGACCAGTTGTGGAAGGCGGTCGACGGCCGGCTGCTGCTTCTCAGCCATCGGTCGCTTCCCTGCGCCGGCATTACCCGGGTCAGGTTCTGGGGTCAGTGGCCAAGCCACTATCTCAGCAACGGTGGGCTCCCCCAGCGACGCGCGAGGTACTCTTCGCGGAGTCTGTGAACCACGATTATAGGCCGACACGGCCCGTTATTGCAAGAAACGCCGCAGGGCGCAGCGCTGGGCGCTGCGCGAGTCAGCGGGTCGGCGAGTCTCGAGTCGACGGCAACAGTCCCGCAAGGCGGCCGCGACGGCGCGTCTGCGCCTGTGGCGCGCTACGGCGTCTCCTCTGTGGGCTGCAGCTTCCCGGCCTCCACCAGCTCGGCGGCGCGACACAGCCGGCCGATCACCGTCTCCTTCGGCAGAAGCTCCAAGAGATGGAACAGGCTGGGACCCACCGTGGTTCCGGTGACCGCGGCGCGGCACGGATGGATGACCTCGGCGGCCTTCTTGCCGAGCTCCTCGGCCAATTCGCGCACACCGCCCTCCAGGCACTCGGCATCCCAGGATGCCAGTGCCTCGAGCTTCGCCGCCAGAGCCCTCAGCACCGGAGCGGTCTCCATCTTGCCCAGCCACTTGCTGCGCGCCCGGTCTTCGTACTCATACTCCTCGGTGAAGAAGTACGAGGCCCACTGCTCGAACACCGTGAGCAGCTTGGTGCGCTCACGCATGAGCTCCACGACCTTCGTCAGCCAGGCCAGACGCTCCGGCGTCGGGTCGGTCTCGAACAGCCCCCGTGCCTGGATCCTGGGGAGGACGGCGGCCACCAGGTCGGCGGCCGGCATGCGCTGGATGTACTCGCCGTTCATCCACTCGGCCTTCTTTAGGTCGAACACCGCCGGGGCCTTCGAGCAGCCCTCCAGCGAGAACCGCCTCACGATCTCGGCCCGCTGTATCACCTCGTCCTCATCGCCGGTGGACCAGCCCAGCAGGGCCAGGAAGTTGAACAGGGCCTCGGGGAGATAGCCCATCTGCTCGTAGTCGGTGACCGAGGTCGCCCCGTGGCGCTTGGATAGCTTCGTCTTGTCCTCACCCAGGATGATGGGCAGATGCGCGTAGCTCGGCGTCGCGAAGCCCAAAGCCTCCTGCAGTTGCATATGGATCTGCGTATTGGGCAGATGCTCCACCCCACGCACCACATGGGAGATCCGCATCAGCGCGTCGTCGGTGAGCGGATCGAGCACGGAGACCACGGGCAAACGGCCGATGAGCTCGGGAATCAGCCCGAATTTGTGCAAGTCCTCGAAGCTGACGCGATGGAGCACCTCGGCAAGATTTTTCTGCTGCTCGTCTTTCGCGCCGAAGCCCATGACGCGGGTATTGACGCGGGAGGCGACGATTTTGTCGAGACCTTCAAAGGCTCCGCCGCAGATAAAGAGCACGTTTTTCGTGTTCATCTGCACGAGCTT
>CAZXDD010000629.1:0-4726 GCA_964639415.1 uncultured Armatimonadia bacterium | reverse complement strand
GCCGCGATACCGACGCCCGGGCCAGGTCGCAGGAGATCGCTCAGGCCGAGGCCGCGGTGCGCTCGGCCGAGTCGGCTCTGGAGCTGGCACGCACCACCTATCAGCGCTACAAGAACCTCTACGACCAGGGCGCCGTGGCCGAGGCCACGTTGGACAACTACCGCAGCCAGTTCGAGGTCGGTCAACAGAACCTCAACCAGGCCCGAGAGGCCCTGAGCCTGGCCCGGGAGGGAGCGCGCTCCGAGCAGCGGCGCATGGCGGCCCTGGCGGTGGACCAGGCCAAGCAGGCCCTGCGCCAGGCGGAGGCGGGAAGCCGGCAGGTGGAGATCGCCGCCCGCGACGTGGAGAGCGCCCGGGTCGGCGTCAGGCAGGCCGAGGAGAGCCTCCGCGTGGCCAAGGCCGGCAGACTGCAGTACAACGTGAGTTTGGCCGACGTTCAGTCGGCCAGGGCAGGCATCGGCCAGGCGGCGGCCAACCGCGACCTGGCCCGGGCCACAGAGGGCAAGTACAGCATCTTCGCCCCGGTGACCGGAGTGATAGCCGCGCGGTATGTCGAGGCCGGTGAAGCCGCCGGCCCGGCGGGACCGGTGGTCCGCATCGTCGACAATGATCCCATCCGCGTCAACTGCACCTGCAGCGAGCTGGACATCATCAAGGTCTCGTTGGGAGACCTCGCCTCCGTCACGGTGGACGGCCTGCCGGGCATTCAGTTCGACGGCACCGTCACGGCCATCACCCCCCAGGCCCGCAAGGACCAGCGCAACTACACGGTCCGTGTGGAGATCTCCAACCCCTCCGGCGCGATCAAGGCGGGCATGTTCGCTCGTGCCGACCTCAAGATCGCCGAGAAGCCCGCTGTGGTGGTCGTCTCCCGCGACTGCATCGTCGAGCGCGGCCAGGATCGGCTGGCTTACGTGGTTCAGGGCGGCAGCGTGAGCATCCGCGAGCTGGAACTGGGGATCACCAGCGGCAACATCATCGAGGTCCTGTCGGGTCTGAAGGCGGGCGAGCAGGTGATCGTGACCGGGCAGTCACTGCTGGCCAACGGCCAGAAGGTGGAGCCCGTGGCGGCCACCGAGGGTGACGATACCGAGACGGCCGCGCCCGACGAGTCCGTGGAGATGGGTCCGCAACCGGCGCCGGCCGCATCGCCGGAGTCGGCCGACGCCCGGCCCGAAGAACCCCGGCCGGGCGCAAAAGGCAAGCGAGGCGGACGGTAAGTCGCACTGAGTTGACCATCATCCGATCCGGCGTCTGAGCCGCGGCCCGTGCAGCGCCCAGACACGGTGTGAGTGTGCCTGAGCCATGTGGCTAACCAAAGTTGCGATCGACAGACGAGTCACCATCTCCATGGTGATCCTGTTCCTGCTGGTCATGGGGATCAGTGCCTTCAGGGACATGCCCTGGGAGAGCAATCCCGACGTCGAGCTCCCCTATATCAGTGTGTTTGTTCCGTACCCCGGCGCAGGGCCCGAGGAGATCGAGCAGCGCATCATCATTCCCCTCGAGGACGCCATCAGCGTCATCGAGGGCGTCGATACCGTGAGCTCCACCGCCTTCGAGAATGGCGCCCAGATCGTGGTCGGCTTCGAGCTCGAGGTCGATCAGGATGTGGCCGCCTCCGATGTGCGTGACGCCCTCGACCGCACCAGAGCCCAGTTCCCCGACAACGCCGAGCAGGCCACGCTGTACAAGATCAACATCGGCGCGATGCCCATTTTCACCGTGGGCTTCACGGCCCAACGCTCGCCTCAGGACCTGCGTAAGCTGGTCTACGACGAGGTGCGGCCACGCCTGGCGCAGGTGACCGGCGTGGCCTCCGTGACCGTGACGGGTGGCGAGGTACGCGAGATCCAGGTGCTGGCCCACAGAGACCGCCTGGACGCCGTGGGGCTGTCTGTCTCCGGGCTGGCGGCGGCCATCAGCGCCCAGAACCTCGACGTACCCAGCGGCACCATCAAAGAGGGGCGGCGCACCTACGCCGTCCGTGTGCTGGGGCAGTTCGAGGACCTCGATGAGATCCGCAACCTGATGATCAGCACCCCGCTGGGCGGCCGGATGACGCTCAGCTCGCTGGCCGAGGTGCGAGACACCGTGGTCGAGCCGGACCGCTATGCCCGCGTGGACGGCAAGGACTCCGTCACCGTGGCGGTGGTGAAGCAGTCGGGCGCCAACACCGTGCAGGTCGTGCGTGACCTACGGGCCGTGCTCACGGAGATGGTGGGCTCGCTGGAGGAGAGCGGCAAGGAGGGCGCCGCGAGGGAGACGGGCTTCCTGGGCACCGACATCCAGGCGATCGTCGCCAATGACGATTCCGAGTTCGTCCTGCAGTCCATCGAGGACGTGCTGGAGGACCTGCTATACGGCGCCTTGCTGGCCGCCATCGTGGTGTTTCTCTTCCTCCACAACTTCCGCGGCATGATCATCGTCGCCCTCGCCATCCCCACCGCGATGATCGCCACCTTCTTCCCGATCGGCATGGGGTTCGGCTTCACCCTCAACATGATGGTGATGCTGGGCTTCACCCTGTCGATCGGTATCCTCGTGGACGACTCCGTGGTCGTCCTGGAGAATATCGAACGCCACCTGCACCGCGGCGAGCAGCCCAGGGCGGCGGCGTACAACGGCCGCACCGAGATCGGCGGCGCCGCGGTTGCCATCACCCTCGTGGACGTCGTCGTGTTCATCCCCGTCGCCATGATGGGCGGCATCATCGGCAGGTTCTTCTTCTCCTTCGGCATCACGGCGGGTATCTGCGCGCTCCTGTCGCTGTTCATGAGCTTCACGCTCACCCCGATGCTGGCCTCGTGGTGGTTCCGCCGGCGCGAGCAGCACCCCGCCCACCTGGGTGGCCTGTGGCAGCGCGTCTTCCAGATGTGGAACGCCGGTTACGGCCGGCTGGAGAACGCGTATCGCCCCGTCCTGGCCGGAGCGATTCGCCACCCCTACATCACCGTGGGCATCGGCTACGCCATCCTGATTGCGGCGGTCGCGTTCATCATGCCTCGACTGCCCTTCGAGTTCTTCCCCTCAGCCGATGAGGCCTCGGTCACCGTCTCGGTGGAGACCGCCGTCGGCACGAGAATCGAGGAGACGGACCGGCTGGTGAGGCAGATCGAGGCCCGCCTGATGGACAAGGCCAAGTACCCCGAGATCGCGCACATCACCGCGGTTGTAGGTAGCGCCGGCGGCGGCGGCCTCAGCAGCGGTGACAGCGGCGGGCAGTACGCCAATGTCAACGTCTCGCTACACCCCAAGGGTGAGAGGCGCGCCAACAAGCAGCGGTCGGATCAGGAAGTGGCCAGGGCGCTGCGCGCGGCTCTGGCGGACCTTCCCAGTGCGAACATCGAGGTCTCCACATCCTCCGGCATGGGCGGCGGCGGCGGTTCGGTGGACCTCAACGTCCTGTGTGAGGACCAGAAGACCCTGGGCGAGGCCTCGGTGATGCTGGCCCAGAAGGTGAGCCAGATCGAGGGCCTGATGTACGTCGACTTGTCCTCCAAGCCCGGCAGGCCCGAGGTCCACTGCGAGATCGACCGGGTCCGGGCCAATGACCTGGGCCTGACGGTTGCCGGCATCGGCATGGCGGTGCGTACCGCCTTCTCCGGTGACACCTCCGCCAAGTTCCGCGAGGGGGGCGACGAGTACGACCTGCGGGTGGAGCTCAGCGACGCGGACCGCTCCACCGTCGCCGGTGTGGCCAACCTCTATGTCGGCCTCACGTCCAATGATGCACCCGTCCTGCTCCGTGACGTCGCCGACGTCTACCTCGCCACGGGCCCCAACAAGATAGAGCGCTACAACCGGCAGCGAACGGTGACCCTCTCCGCGACCATGGACCCCTCGGTGATCACCATGGGGCAGGCGCAGGACGCGATGAAGGCCGTGGCCGATGAGAACCCGGTTCCCGGCGTTACCACCGCCTGGACCGGAAGCGCGAAGATGATGGTGGAGTCCTTTGGCTATCTCATCCAGGCGCTTGCCCTGTCCATTGTCCTGGTCTACCTCGTCACCGCAGGGCTCTACAACTCGCTCCTGCAGCCGCTGAATGTCATGCTCACCATCCCCATGGCCCTTGTCGGCGGCCTCGCGGGCCTGTGGATCACGGGGTCGTCGCTCAGCGTGGTGGCGATGATCGGTGTCATCCAGCTCGTCGGTCTGGTGGGCAAGAACGCCATCCTGATGGTCGACTATACCAATACGCTCCGATCCCGCGGACTGGAGCGCACGCCGGCCATCCTGGAGGCCGGGCCCACCCGTATGAAGCCCATCCTCATGACCACGATCGCCGCGATCTGTGCCGCCTTGCCCATCGCCCTGGCCACCGGCGAGGGCAGCGAGACCCGCTCCCCCATGGCCATCGTTGTCATCTTTGGTCTGGCTCTGAGCACCCTGCTGTCGCTGCTCGTGGTCCCATGCACCTACGCCATTCTCGACCAGATCGGGGCGGTGTTCGGCAGGCTCGGGAGCCGGATCGGCGCGTTCTTCGCGGAGCGCAAGGAAAACGGCCGCAACAACCGTGGTGGAGGCGGCGGCCCGATCATCCCGGAGACGGTGGACCCCTCGACCCCCGCGGGCTGGGGTTCTGTGGACGACACGCCCGCGGACGACGACAGGTGGGCCAGGCCACAATTCCCCAGCGATTCCGAACCACCGGGTGACGAGCCGCCCGGCACCGACGGGGAGCAGAGCCCGGACGACGGCAGCTAGCGGGAGCCCAGACCCC
>CAZXDD010000628.1:0-4746 GCA_964639415.1 uncultured Armatimonadia bacterium | reverse complement strand
CACCCTATCCTACACTCTTTCCCTACACGACGCTCTTCCGATCTCATCGAGGGCGGAGAACCTACCCTCCTGCCTGTCCAGCTCGCGGGTGACCTCCTCATGCGACAGTGAGATGCCCTGGGCGATGGCCTCATGCTCGATCACTCGGGCCCGCACCAGGCTCTCCATGAGCCGGCGTGCATAGTGGTCTTCCATGAAGCGCTGCAGGTAGGGGGAGGTGACGTTGAAGCCGTCAATGGTGGCGTAGATCTCGGCGGTGGCGGGCGGCTCGGTCTGGGCCAGAGCGCCCGGGGAGAGCATGGCGCCAAGAGTCGCCAGGCGCAGGGCGAGGCCGAAGTTCATCTGGCA
Organism: uncultured Armatimonadia bacterium; assembly: GCA_964639415.1. Taxonomy (GTDB): domain Bacteria; phylum Armatimonadota; class Zipacnadia; order Zipacnadales; family JABUFB01; genus CAYRFY01. Next base: position 4,398 of record CAZXDD010000628.1, on the reverse strand, counting down.
AGCCTCCCAAAGATGTGGGGCCCGTGGGTGACTGGGCTCCAGAGGACGTCTGCAAAGGCCGGGCTGCGAGTGAAGCCACCACTCCCGAGAGTACAACCAGTATACTTTCGCCACAGAAACCGAGTCAAGAAAGGCAGGTGTGTGATGCAAGGGGTAGGGGCGACGCGCCCGGCAGGCGGAGGAAAGGGCGGAAGCGCTTGTGCCGGGTCACGTCGGCAGGAAGCTCGACGGGGAAACGCAGCGTCTGCACGAGGCGAGGGGCAAGAGCATGCGCATGCCCCTCGCCTCTGAGGGCTCCGGGCTATCCCTCCGCCAGGATCTTGTTCACTCGCTCCGCCGCACCGTCCAGGGCCTCTTTCGGATTGCTCTTGCCCATCAGCGCCTGCTGCACGCCGGTCACGATCTCCTCGGCGATGGCCGTCCAGCGCGGGTGCAGGGGTACGAACTTGCCGGTCTCCAGGAGTGCCATGAACGACGACCATTCGCTGCTGCCGGTGATGAAGTCGCTCTCGGCCACGGCCTTGAGCTCCGGCAGCATCCCGAATGTCTCCGCCCACTCCTGGCGCAACTCCGGCTGGTAGACAAACTCGATGAACTTCCAGGCAGCGTCCTTGGCCTGGCAGCTCTTCATCATCACGATGTTGTCCGTCACCGCCATGGTCACTTGCTTCTTTTTGGAGGGGATCGGCGCGATGGCGTACTGAAGGTCGGGCGTGTCCTCCTTCAGCATCTTCCAGAACCATGGCCCCGTGATGGTCATGGCCAGCTTGCCGGCCTTGAACATCTCCTGGAGGCCCTCGCGATCGTAGGCGGTGGGGTTGGGCTCGGCGACCTTCTCCTTGTTCACCAGGTCACACATGAACTGCAGGGCTTCGACACCTTCGGGGCCGTTGAACAGGGCGCTCTTGCCGTCCTCGCTGAGCACCTCGCCGCCGTTGGCCCACAGGAAGTAGTAGAAGTACACGTCGGTCTCGACCTTGGCGCCCTGGATCCCGATGCCGTGCACTCCTTCGTCGGGGCGCTGGACCTTACCGGCGACCCTGACCAGGTCGGCCCAGGTCTTGGGCGGCTGCTCACCCGCGGCCTTGAGCAGTCCCGCATTGCAGTACAGCGCTCGGGCCGACACGGCAATGGGCAGACCGTAGAGCTTGCCCTGATACTCGGCGCCGCGCAGCGAGATGGGGATGAACTTGTCCCGGAATTCCTGAGTGGCGTAGGTATCCAGGGCCTCGACCACGTCCAGGTCCACCAGCTCGGGCAGCCACAGAGTCGCGATGTTCACCAGGTCCGGAGCGTTGCCGGCCGAGACCAGTGTGGAGAGCTTGTCCTTGCCCGTGTTCCAGTCCACGACCTCGATGGACAGCTCGATGCCCGGATTGGCCTTCTCGAAGGCCTGCTCGAGCTTGTCCATGTAGGGCTTGGTATTGGTATCATACTCCATGGCCAGGAACTTGAGCTTCCCGCCGCCTTCGCCGCCGGAGGCGGGCGTGGCCTTGCCCGGGTCGCCGGGAACGCCCGTGCCCGCCTGCTCCCCCGGTGGTGGCGGGCAGCCGGCGACAAGTGACAGCAGTACCATGGCCAGCGCGGACAGCAGGGCGGGCGCAACGCCGCGGCGCAGCGGTTGGCGGCGAGGTGAGAGAGCAGGCATGTGGCGATCCTCCTGTGACGGCGGCGCGCGACGCGCTGCGCACCGTGTAGACTGAGCTGGAAACACCCGGCATTTCGTCCCGCGGGGGCCAGGCACCTTCGCGTGGGGACGCGCCCAGTAGTCGTCGCCGCTGTGCCTCGGCGCTCGTCGGCATAATGCGGTCCAGGCCATCGCCGACGCCCATCAGCAGGACCCGAGTGCCGCCGGGGCCTGCGCGGCGTGGTGGTGCTACGAGGCGGGCGGTGGCTCGCGTCACGGCGCCCCTCGCGCGCCATGCCGGCCCTGCGGGCCCGTAGGAGGTGACGGCCGGGCGACGCTGCTGGCCGAGACCCTGCCCGGCCGTACTCCGCCGTTCTCCCTGGCTCTGCGTCTCCTTGGTCCGCCGTTCGACACCTCGGGGAGGTCTCCCTCTGTCTCCCAGCGAACTCGCCTCGCAGTCGTTTGCATGCCCGGTCGGTGCGGCCATATTGCTCTGCTCCGGGCGCAAAGGGGAGAACACTGATGGCGAAGAAGGCCAAACAGCGCGATCTGTCCGGCTACACGGTGCACATGGTCGGAAATGCCCACATCGACCCGGTGTGGCAGTGGAGGTGGGAGGAAGGCCGGCAGGAGGTACTCGACACCTGCCGGGCCGCTGTGGACCGCATCAAGGACACGCCGGGCTTCATCTTCTGTCGCAGCAGCGCGGTGACCTACCAGTGGATCGAGGAGACCGACCCGGAGTTGTTCGCCGAGATCACCCGCTGGATCGCAAGGGAGCGCTGGTGCATCGTGGGCGGCTGGTGGGAGCAGCCGGACTGCAATGTCCCCTGCGGGGAGTCTCTGGTCCGGCAGGGGCTGTACGGCCAGCGCTACTTCCTGGACAAGTTCGGCAAGACCGCGCGCACCGGCTACAATGTGGATACCTTCGGCCATGCCGGGGCGATACCGCAGATCCTGCGCAAGCAGGGCATGGAGCACTACTGCTTCTTCCGTCCCGACCCGCACGAGAAGGACCTGCCCTCCTCCCTGTTCTGGTGGGAGGCTCCGGACGGCTCCCGGGTGCTGGCCGCGCGGATGCCCGGCCACTACGGAACCTGGTCGGACGAGATCGAGGAGCGCATCGGCGAGGCCGCGGCGCAGACCCCCAAGGGGCTGCGGGAGACCATGAGCTTCTACGGCGTGGGCAACCACGGTGGCGGCCCCACCAAGGCCAACATCGCCAGCATCCTGAAGGTCGATGCCGATCCATTGGGGCCCAAGACCCGGTTCAGCTCCCCGGACATCTTCTTCGATGCCGTGCGTCCGAAGGCCGGCAAGTTCCCCGTAGTCTCCGAGGAGTTGCAGTACCATTCCCGGGGCTGCTACACGGCGGTGGCGGCGATCAAGCAGCACAATCGACTGAGCGAGAATCTGCTGATGGACGCCGAGAAGGTCTCCGTGGCGGCCAGGGCCCTCATCGGCCTGGACTATCCGGCGGCCGATCTGGAGTACGGCTGGAAACGCGTCCTGTTCAACCAGTTCCACGACATCATGGCCGGCACCAGCATCCGCCCCGCCTGCGATGACGCCATCGAGCAGTACAGGGAGACCGAGGTACTGGCGCTGCGGGCTATCCGCGATGCTACGGGCCGTGTGGCGGCGCAGGTGGACACCTCCGGCGAGGGACGCCCCATCGTCGTGCACAACACGCTCTCGTGGCAGCGGACGGAAGTCGTGGAGGTCGAGGTCTCCTGGCCCAATCACGACGAGCTGGTGCACGTTGTGGATGACCAGGGCGGCCAGGTCCCGTTCCAGGTGCTACACACCAACATCAGTGGCCGCGGCACCACGATCCGCGTCGCCTTTCTCGCGCGAGTTCCGGCCTGCGGCTACCGGGTGTACCGCATGCTTCAGGGGCCCGGAGAGCCGCAGGAGGTGGAGTTCCTCGCCGGCCCCACCTTCCTGGAGAGCGGGCTCTATCGCCTGGAGTTCGATCGTGACACCGGCTATCTCACCCGCATCCTGGACAAGCGCAATGCCCGCGACCTTCTGGCCGCTCCGGCCAATGTGCCGCTGGTGATCGACGACCCCTCCGACACCTGGAGCCACGAGATCGAGTCATTCCGCAGCGAGAAGGGGCGCTTCGTGGCCATCGGCGCTCCCGAGCTGGTGGAAGTCGGCCCTGTGCGGGCCAGGCTGCGCATCACCATGGAGCACGAAGGCAGCGCCCTGGTCCAGGAGATCACGCTCTACCGCCAGGTGCCGCGCATCGATGTGCGCATGACGGTGGACTACGAGGGTGAGCACGAGTTCCTCAAGCTCGCCTTCCCCACGGCTCTCGACGAGGTAACCGCCACCTACGAGACACCCTACGCCTTCGCGGTCCGCAGGGCCGACGGGAACGAGGAGCCCGCCCAGAAGTGGGCGGACGTGTCCGGCACCCTGCCCGACGGGTCCTCCGCCGGCCTGGCCGTGCTCAATGACAGCAGGTACGGCTACGACATCCGCAACGGCGAGCTGCGCCTGAGCGTCCTGCGCACACCGATCTACTGCTTCCACGACCCGGCGCAGGTCGATGCCCGACGGAGGTACGAGGTCACCGACCAGGGGGTGCAGAGCCTGCAGTACGCGCTGGTGCCCCATGCAGGCGACTGGCGTCGCGGCGAGGTGGTGCGCCAGGCACAGCAGCTCAACCATCCCTGTTTCGTGCGCGAGGAGCCGGCGCACGGCGGCAGGCTGCCGCGGCAGTTCTCACTGGCCGCCGCCGAGGACGGCAGCGTGATACTGGA
>CAZXDD010000627.1:0-4746 GCA_964639415.1 uncultured Armatimonadia bacterium | reverse complement strand
CCTCTCTGCCGGGCCTGGTGCACGATCGCGTCCGGGAGGAGATGCGCGCCGTCTATCTCGCAGAGGCAATGCCGCCATTCATCGACGAGCAGGCCAAGTCGCTGCTGACTGAGGGCCGCGAGGAATTCGCTCGCCGAGGGCTCGGCACCACAGGACTGATCGAGCACGGTGAAGACACCGTCGTCTTCCCCTGGGCCGGGGACCGTGCCATGAACACCCTCCTGGTGGCGCTGAGGGCCCGGGGCCTGCAGGCATCCATGGACGGGGTCGCGATCGGGGTCTCGGGCGCACGACTGGACGCCGTGCGCGGACATCTGGCCGCCATGGCACAGGACGGCCCCCCGGATCCCCTGGCATTGGCCGCATCGGTCGCCGACAAGGTGCGGGAGAGGTACCATCCCTATCTGACCGAGGACCTCCTCTGTGCCGACTACGCCTCAGCCTACCTCGACACCCACTCCGCCTGGCAGGCGCTGCGTCGGCTCCTGGCCCGCGAGGAGCCCGGTAGCTGAGAGGCCGAGGCGACAATCTCACGCCTTTCCGGCACATTCAGCGCAGTACCCGTACACCTCTCGTACCTGCCTCACGGCGTGGAAGTCCCTGGCCCTGATGAAGTTCTCCGTCGCTCCGTCACTTTCCACCTCGTGGGGGGGCACGTCGATCACCGCGCCGCAGGAGAGGCAGATCAGGTGGCAGTGATCGGCCACGTCCGGGTCGAAACGGGTCCTGGATACCTCCGGCGGCACCTCCACCGCCTCCCCCATCTCCACCAGTAATGACAGGGTCGAGTACACCGTGGACAGGGCCACCATCGGGTACTCGGCCTGCAGGTCGCGGTGGATATCATCGGCGGAGGGGTGATCGCGCCGACCCAGGAACAGCCGGATAATCGCCGCCCGCTGCGGAGTGACCCTCTGCCCTCTGGATCGCAGCTCCGAGAGTATCCTGCCCACACGCTGATCCAGGTCGCCTGCATTGCTAATGCTTTTCATTCGTAATAAGCTTGACTTCCGTTTTGATAGCCGCTATACTTAACCATGTTACCAGTTGCTGTGGGGATGTCAAGGCCGAAGCGGGTAACGGCCGGGGCTTTCCGCGAGAAGCTATCTTCGCGGATTTGCAGGAAACCGGGTCCCCGCCACGAAAGTGAGAAAAGTGAGAGGTGTCTGTGCACTGGGACGGTACCTCAAGATCTCTGCCGCGCGGCGCGTCGGCGCCCGCCGGCGGAGTGGGGAAACTACTGCAGGGAGGCGCAATGCACATGGGAGACGATTGCTGCCAGGAGGCCGTGGTGTCGCTGCCGAGGATCAACGAGCCGGCGCCGGAGTTCGTGGCCAAGACGACGCATGGCGAGATCAAGCTGTCAGACCTGAAGGGTAAGTGGGTGATCCTGTTCTCCCACCCCGCCGACTTCACGCCGGTATGCACCACCGAATTCATGGCTTTCGCCAAGCTCAACGACAAGTTCCAGGAGTTGGGCTGCCAGGTGATTGGGCTGTCGATCGACAGCATCCACTCCCACGTGGCCTGGGTGCGCAACATCGAGGAGAAGCTGGGCGTCGTCATTCCCTTCCCGGTCATTGCGGACCTGGACATGAAGGTCGCCAAGGCCTATGGGATGCTGCATCCCAGCGCCAGCGACACCTCGGCGGTGCGCAGCGTGTTCTTCATCGACCCCGAGGGCACCATGCGGGCCATGATCTACTATCCGCTATCCAACGGGCGAAACTTCGACGAGATCATGCGCCTGCTCATCGCGATGCAGACCTCGGATGCCAACAAGTGCGCGACCCCGGCGGACTGGCGCCCCGGCGACAAGGTCATCGTCCCGCCGCCGGCGACCCAGCAGGCCGCGGCCAAGCGGCTCGACGAGGGCTACGAGTGCATCGACTGGTACCTGTGCTTCCGGGACCTGTAGAGCCTGTCGGCTAAGTCAATTGGGCCGCCTATGTGCCTCGTTGCCATGGACCGAAACGCGTAGGATGGGTGTCTTCATGGTTTTTGAGTGTTTGGCCGCCGCATTGAGGACGCGGTTAACCACGGGACGTCACTCACCCGCGCGTATCCGGGGGTCTGAGAGGACTTTACCGACACGCTCTGTAGTCTCCGGTAGTGGCTGAGAGCAATGCGGGGCGGACGGCCTGAAGGCCTGTCCGCCCCGCTTCCATTGCCGGGCCCAGTTCTCTGTCCCGAGCCGGGCAAAGCCCCCGCAAGGGTGCCATTGCCGGACCGCTCCGCATCCCCCAGAGGTCGCCTTCCCCACTGTCGAGAAACCTCTTCCCAGCGTGTACCGTAGCCGCCGCGCGCACCGAAAGCGCTCCCCAAGGAGGCCCCGTCATGCGTCCTATCCCGATCCTCGCGGCCATTGCCTGTTGCTCCCTGGCCCTCTGTGCCGAGATCCCGCTTTCTGAAGGCTTCGAGAGCGACGAAGCCACACTCGTCGCCGGCGGTTGGCGGCTGGGCGAAGGCTGCAGCATCGAGGGAAACGGCGCCAGGGTGGGGGAAGGTTGCCTGAAGGTGGAATCTGTCGGCGTCGGGAGGCGCTATGCCGAGGTCTTCCTGCCCGTGGAGAGCGGCAGGTTCTACGCGGCCGAGTGCTTCGTCAGGTGCGAGGGCATTCGGGCCACCCCTGAGTCCGGGCGGAGCCGGGGCGCGGTGATCTTCCTGCAGTTTGCCGATGCGAAGAAGGGCTGGGTCGGCGGCGGCAGCTTCCCCGAGGGCCTGCAGGGCACGCAGGACTGGACCTTGCGCAAGGTACCCTATACCCGCCGGATCCCCGCAGGAGTGGCGCACATCCAGCTCCTTCTGGGCGTGGAGGGCGAGGGGGTCGCCTGGTTTGACGAGGTCAAGGTCCACGAGATCGAGACCTGGGACGGTGTGACCGCCGTCGAGCCCGCCGGGGAAGCGGAGGTCGCCGTGCGGCTCCCGGTTCTGAGCTGGTCCACGGAGGATAGGCTGTCCGGCGGCACGGTGGAGCTATCGCAGTCGCCGCAGTTCCCCGCCGGGGAGACGCAGGTCATCGAGTGCGCGGAGAACCGCTGCCGCCCGCCGGAGCCGCTGGCCGTGGGCAGGTGGTACTGGCGGGTGAGCGCGGCCGCGGGCGGCGGCGTTCTGCCCCCCGGACCTACGGCCTCCTTCACAGTAGCGGCCGATGCCCCGGTATGGCCCGTGAGCATCGAGCCCGCCTGGCAATGGTCCGACGACCCGCGCCCCGTGCTGGAGGCCCTGGTCACTCCCGCGGAGGCGGAGGTGGAGGTGACGGCCGCCATCAACGGCGAGCCGGCCGAGACCGTCGATAGCCGCGACGGCCGGTTCCGTTTCCGGCCGACCCTCGACCTACCGGCCGGTATCCACGAGGTCACCATCACCGCCCGGGGGCCCGGAGGGCGCGCGGCCACGGAGACCGGCATCTTCTGCAGCAAGCAGCCCGGCAGCCGGGTGGCGATCCGTGATGACAAGATACTGCTCGTGGACGGGGAGCCGTTCTTCCCCCTCGGTGCCTATCGCGACCCCAGCGACAGCCTCGACGACTTCTCGGGCCTGCTGGAGGCGGGCTTCAACCTCACCCACAACTATGCCTTCGAGAACCACCGCGATGAGGACGTGCCGCCGGAGACGGCCCGTGACTACCTGCGGGCGGCGCACGCGGCCGGGCTGAAGGTCTTCATGGGCTTCAACCGCACCCGCATCGACCAGCGGGCGTACACGTCGCTACAGCGCCGGGCCGCCGAGCTGATGGACGAGCCGGGCCTTTTGGCGTGGTACATGATCGACGAGCCCGCCGCCCGCGGCATCCCCGTGCCCGCACTGGAGCGGCTCAACCGCGCCCTCCATGCCGTGGACCCCTTCCACCCCACCTCCATCGTCTACTGCGTCCCCTCGGCCTTCGAGGCCTACGCTCCCTGCTCTGACATCGTCTGGAACGACCCGTACCCGGTGCCCTCACGGCCGGTGACGATGGTGGAGGAGTGGGCGCAGGGCGCCATGGCGGCTACGCTCCCCGGCCAGCCGTACTGGGCGGTGCTGCAGGGCCACGACATTCGGTACTGGAAGGACTACGAGGGCGCGGTGGACAGGTTCGGCCCGGTAAGTCGCCCCACCCCGCAGGAGACTCGCTGCATGGCCTACCTCGCCCTGTGCAATGGCGCCAAGGGCCTGGTCTGGTACTGGGGCCCCAACAGTACCTACCACATCCAGAGCGACGCCCCGGAGGTGTGGCGGGGCATCTGCGACACGGTGCAGGAGTTGCGGGCATTGAGCCCGTGGCTGGTGGCCGGGGAGACCGAGAAGGACGCGCTGCAGGTCCCCGAGCCCCTCAGAGCCTGGACGAGGGAGTCCGATGGCAAGCGGGTTGTCGCACTGGTGAATGTGAGCGAGGAGCCCGTGGAGGCGGATGTGGACCTGTCGGCGTTCGGTGTGGGAGAGGTGACGGACAGGAGCAGCGGCGAGAAGACTGCGGTGGAGGACGGGCGGCTGAAGGGGAGACTTGAGGGGCTGGGAGTGAGGCTGGTGGAGTGGGAGGGGTGAGGAGGGAGATCGGAAGAGCGTCGTGTAGGGAAAGAGTGTAGGATAGCCGGCCCGACTCGGTCCCGCCTTGCGGGAGCCGCCGCACGGCTGTGGCGCTCAGCGACCATTGGCCCTTTCAAGACGCAGTCCAACTACATCCGAACCGCCACCGCATGCTCGCCGGGAGAGGCCGAGTAGTCCACATCAGCCGGGATCGGGTCTCCGTCCTACCCCAGGACG
>CAZXDD010000626.1:2225-4749 GCA_964639415.1 uncultured Armatimonadia bacterium | reverse complement strand
GCGGGGGCAACGGCGGGGGCAACGGCGGGGGCAACGGCGGGGGCAACGGCGGGACCGCTGCCGTCCGCCGTTCTCTGCGCACTGCGTGTCTCCGCGTCTCTGTGTTCGGCCGCTCCCCTCACCGCGCAGGCCGTCAGGCCCGCGCCACCGACAGCAGGGAGGCGCGCTGCCCTCCCACGCGCCCAGCCGACTCGCTACCCGCTTCGCCCGGAGGCCCTCAATGACCCAGTCCGCTCGCCCCAACGTCATCTTCGTCCTCACCGACGACCAGGGACCCTGGGCCGCCGGATGCTACGGCAATCCGGAGATCCGTACTCCCAATATCGACCGCCTCGCCGCTACGGGCATCCGGTTCGACAAGTTCTTTTGCTCCATTCCCGTCTGCTCTCCCAGCCGCGCCACCTTCCTCACCGGCCGCATCCCCTCCCAGCACGGCATCCACGAGTGGCTCGACAAGGAGAACGTGGGCCCGGAGGCTCGTCAGCTATTGGCCGATGAGGTGGCCTACACCGATGTGATGGCACAGCACGGTGACTACACCTGTGGCATCAGCGGCAAGTGGCACATGGGCGACAGCCTCACCCCCCAGCACAGCCACAGTCTCTGGTACGTGCACCAGCAGGGCGGCGGGCCGTACCTCAACGCCCCCATGATCCGCGATGGAAAGCTCATCAATGAGCCGGGCTATGTCACCGATGTGATCACCGACGAGGCGCTGAAGTTCATCGACATTCTCGGCGAGAGCCAGCCCTTCTCGCTCCTGGTCACGTACACCGCCCCCCACAGCCCCTGGACCGGGCATCCGCAGGACATCGTCGACTCGTACGACGACTGCCCCTTCGTGACCTGTCCGCAGGAGCCCCGGCACCCGTGGGCGATCAGTCTCACGGACAACTGTCTGGGGAACCGCGAGATGCTCAAAGGCTACTTCGCCGCGGTGACGGCGATGGACGCCAACCTCGGCCGCATCCTGGACCATTTGGAGGCCACCGGCCTGCGGGACAATACGCTGGTCGTCTTCGCCGGCGACAATGGCTTCAGTTGCGGCCATCACGGCTTCTGGGGCAAAGGCAACGGCACGCATCCGCGCAATATGTACGAGAACTCGGTGCGGGTGCCCTTCATCGTCAGCCATCCGGGCCGTGTCCCGCAGGGGCGGGCCGAAAGTGCCATGGTCACGGCCTACGACTTCATGCCCACACTGCTTGAATACTGCGACCTGCCTGTCCCGCAGCAGCAGAACCTGCCGGGTCGCAGCTTCCTGCCGCTCCTGCAGGGCAGACCGTTCAACGGGCATGAGGACGTCGTGGTCTTCGACGAGTACGGCCCGGTGCGCATGATCCGCACCGAGGAATGGAAGTACGTCTACCGCCACGCCCACGGCCCCCACGAGCTATTCCACCTCGTCACAGACCCCGATGAGCGAGTGAACCTCGCCGACGCTCCGGACTACCAGGATCAGAAGCGCGAGCTGCATGGCCGCATGACCGACTGGTTCGCGCGGTACGTTGTGCCTGAGAAGGACGGGCTGAAGGAGATGTACTGAGCGGCAGGGGGAGAGACGGGTTACAGGAAACAGGTGACAGGGAACGGCGGGAACGGCGGGAACGGCGGTGATGGCGAGGACGGCGGTGATGGCGAGGACGGCGGCGCGTCGTGTCGTTGACGTACGGCCCCGCAAGGGGCGGCATGAGGATAGCCGCGGGCGTGAGCCCGCGGAGCACCTGAGGATCAGAAGACAGCCCCCAAACGCGACCAGCAGTAGCGGGATCATCACCCAGTTCGGGACATGGTGGGGTGGACGGTGGTGCCTCTTCTCGTCGTATTCCGGGAGGTTCTCGGCATCGAGCAGATGCTCGTGGGCCATCCACTGCCGCCTGCTCTCGAAGGCCCCGTAGCCCATGCCGATCTCGGCACATACAGGGTCCTCGTCGCCCCAGTCCAGGTCGGCGCGCAGGAAGGCGAGACACTCTTTGGCGAACTGCCACCCCTCCAGGTCTGTGGCCATGCAGCCCCTGGTGGTGGGCCACACCTCATCGGCCCACTCCGCCACGTACATCAGGCCCAGGTCCGTGCGGAGGCCCCGGCACAGGTTCTCCCAGCAGACGAGCCAGGCACGGCCCCCGACCTGACGGAGGCGTCCGGCGGTACTCTCCTCGCGCATGAGAGCGCCCAGTGCGTTCGCCGGCTCGTCTCGTAGCTCGCGGTCCACGGCCATCGGTGCCACCTCCCTGCCCTTACGGCGTGGCGAATCCCGAACACGGAGACGCAAAGACAGCGAGGGCGCCCAGCGCTTGCCGCTCGATGCCCGGCCCTCTTCCTCTCCCGAACAGCGGGATGAGCTTAGCCGTCTGTCTGACGTGTCGTTGCTCCCGCAGCCGGGACCGCTATCCTGTCTGCCGTGGTCGTTGCAGTTATCCGCCGTTATCCTGTCTATCCTGTCCGCCGTGGTCGTTGCGGCTATCCGCCGTTATCCTGTCCATCCTGTCTGCCGTGGCCGTAGCCGCTATCCTGTCCATCCTGT
>CAZXDD010000626.1:0-2125 GCA_964639415.1 uncultured Armatimonadia bacterium | reverse complement strand
GTTATCCTGTCCATCCTGTCTGCCGTGGCCGTAGCCGCTATCCTGTCCATCCTGTTCGCCGTGGCCGTCCTCCGCCCTTACCCTGTCCATCCTGTTCGCCGTGGCCGTGGCCGTCATCCTGTCTGTCCTGTCGTTGTCTGACTCTCGTGTCGTTCCGGCGTCAGCACCAGCACCACCGTCTGGTATCCCTTCAGCTCCACTGCGAGTGTGCCTGCCCCCACTCGGTACCGCCCCCCGCTCACCAGGTCCACTGTCTCACCGTCTCTCACGCCCAGTTCGCTGTCCGCCTTCACCTGCGCCACCACCGTCTCGTCCGCCGGGTTGTGGAGGGCCAGGTACAGCGGTCCCTCCGGGCCGCCGTACCTCTCGACGATCACGCCCGCGGGCTGTGCATGGGCCAAAGTGACCGGTTCCCAGCCGGCCTGCGCGAGCCTGGCGAAGATCGGGATATACTTGCGGTACAGCGGCCGCACAGCTTCCAGGTGGGCGAGGTTGCCGCCATTGCCGGTGCCCGGCCAGACGCCGAACACCAGGTTCCGCTGCATGGCGCGCTCTTTTTCCTCCAGCGGCACCTCGGGGAGCAGGTAGCCGTAGTTCATGTGGCTGACGGGCTTGTGATAGGCAAGAGCGCGACAATAGCTCAGGCGCGTGGGGTCGTGGAAATGGTTGAGATCGTTGGATTCACCGGCGCCCATGATGTCCAGCAGATGGGCGACGAAGCCGTGGGCGAAGGGGAAGGTGTTGGCGATGGTGAGCTTGCCGCGCCGGTGCATGGCGTCGGCAACCGCCTGATACAGCTCGTAGTGCGTGAAGGCCGCAAGCTGGCAGGGTTTGCCCTCACGGAAGCTGGGGATCAGCGGGATGTCGGCGGTGGCCCAGTGCTCGCGGCGGAAGTTCTCGCCATTGTCGAAGCCGCCCCATCCCAGGCTGTCCATGTAGGCCCCGTCCACGCGGTCGTCTGTGAGGGCCGGGAGGCCCTCGTAGTCGAACCACAGGGTCGCCCGGTTTGGTGCCGGCAGCTCTGGGTCGCCGTTGCAGTTGACCGTCACCCGGTCCGGCGGCGCCGCGTACACGGCGGGGGAGCCCTCATTGCCGATGTAGCTGTTCAGCAGCGCCCGGGCGATCTCGGCGTCCGGCAGGCCCCTGGGCTGGACGAAGGGATAGTCGGTCAGCACGTCCATCGATTGCCGCGCACGCTCGCGCACCCGCGCCATGAAAGAACCCATATCAAGACGCCCCTCGCCGTCCCATTCCTTCGTATGCTGCCAGAGGGCGTTTGGCTCGGCATAGGTCAGCGAGTAGGCGTTGTGGGTGTCGTCGAAGACCACCCGGTCCTCCGAGAAGGGCTCCTGCTCGTGGAAGACGAGGCCGAAATCCTCGGGCTGCGGGACTTCGGGGCTCACCCACAGGTGCCAGATGCCCTCGCGCTGTGCACGCTTGCGGAAGAACTCAGGGTAGGTGTCGTAGTAGCTTTGGGTAGCACTGCGGAAGCCCCATTCCGGCCGGGGCAGGTGGTTGAGGCAGAACCGGAAGTCGGCGCTGGAGGGGAACTTGCTCGTGACGGGAGACAGCCCCAGCTCCACGCGGACAGCCAGGAACCTGGCCTGTGGCATGTGGTCGAGGTGGAAGGCCATGAGGCGGGGTTCATCCAGCGGCCGCGAGAGCACCAGGCCCGCGTCGGGTCCGGCCACGGAGGCCCAGGGGTAGGTTGAGACCAGGTGCGTGCCGTAGCGTCCCGGACTGGGGTACTGGGCGCAGTTGTGGTAGCGGCCCTCGGCGCCGACCTCTCTGGCGCGCAGCGGGTCGTCGCCCCATTGCCAACCCGTGGCGTCCAGGGGCAGGGCCCATACCAGCACGAGGGCGCGGTCTGTTCCGGTGGTGTCACTCAGTGTGCCGTGGAGTTCCACGCGGGCGCCGATGGGGCGCACCTGGGCCTCGAACCGCAGGCCCAGTGCATCGCAGGCCAGCTTGAGCTCCCGCCCGGTGGAGCCCGGCAGTGCCGCGAGCCGATGGTAGTCGCGCCCGGCCGCCACATCGCGTGCCCACAGCCCACCGCAAGAGAGGGCATTGGGCGCCGGCAAGATCGGAAGAGCACACGTCTGAACTCCAGTCACCGCTCATTATC
>CAZXDD010000625.1:0-4761 GCA_964639415.1 uncultured Armatimonadia bacterium | reverse complement strand
TAAGCGGGCGTCAGGGAGGGGACGCCACGGGGCCCAGCGGGCCCGACGTGGCGGAAGGGGGGAGAGCCGCCGGGCAAACGGCAACGGCGCCGCTCCCTGCGGGCCGCCGGCCCGCCTTCCCTCTCCTTCGCGATACGGCCGCTCTGGAGAGGGCAAAGACGAACGGCGGCTCTCCCCCGCGCGGGCATGGTATGAGGGGACAGCCACCCGGCGCTGAACGGGCGGCTGTCCGACAGCGGGGCCACGGCGGATGCAGGTCCCCGATGCCGATCGGCTGAGCTTCTCCCACCACCCACGGCCGCCACGCGCCCGTGACCTCCTCCCGGACGCCCGCGGGGACAGAGATAGGGGGCGTCGCTCAGCCCCGGCGAGTGAACCGAACGCACGGAAGGTTGAGACGACAAGACAGCCCCAACCGAGGTGGCAACCATGCCTACCGACAGACCGAACCTCCTTTACGTATTCGCCGATCAGATGCGCGGGATGGACATGGGCTGCGCGGGGAACCCGGATGTGCAGACCCCGGCGATGGACCGCCTCGCCGCCGAGGGAGCCATGTTCTCCCGGGCCTACTCCAACTGCCCGGTGTGCACCCCCAGCCGCGCCATGCTGCTCAGCGGCCAGTACCCTCTGACCTGTCGCACCGTGGCCAACGACCTGCCGCTGCCTACGGACATCAGGAGCCTGGGCACCCTCTGTCGCGAGGCGGGCTACCGCACCGGCTATGTGGGCAAGTGGCACCTGGACGGCGTGCCTCGGTCGGGCTTCACGCCTCCGGGGCCGCGCCGCCACGGCTTCGACTTCTGGGCCGTGTGGAACTGCGCCCATGACTACTTCCACGGCAAGGTCTTCCGCGATACCGACGAGGTCATCGACCTGCCGGGCTACGAGCCGGACGCCCAGACGGACATCGCCCTGGAGTTTCTCGATGGCTGTGGCGAGGACCCCTTCTGTCTGTTTCTGTCCTGGGGGCCGCCGCACAACCCCTACGAGCAGGTGCCTCAGGAGTACCGGAGCATGTACGACCCGGAGGCCATCACGCTGCGCCCCAACTTCCGGGACATCCTCCCGGGTGAGGGGCTGTACCGCGGCGAGGATGCCCGGAGGTCGCTTTGCGACTACTACGCCCACATCACCGCCCTGGATACCAACCTCGGCCGCCTGCTGGACACCCTGGACCACCGGGGCCTGGCAGATAACACCATCGTCGTGTTCTCCTCGGACCACGGCGACATGCTGTGGAGTCAGGGGATGCTGCGCAAGCAGCAGCCGTGGGAGGAGTCCATCCGCATTCCGTTCCTCGTCCGTTGGCCGCGACACGTGCCCACGGGTCATCGCCCCGAGACGCTGCTGAGCGTGGCCGACCATGCGCCCTCGCTGCTGTCGCTGATGGGCGTGGAGGTGCCCACGGACATGGAGGGCACCGACCTGTCACGAGCTATCATGGGACAGAGCGATGAAGGGCCGTCCTCAGTGTTCATCATGGATGTGATCACTCTCGACGAAGCCTACGCTCAGGGGTTGCGGGCCTGGCGGGGCGTGCGCACGCCGCGCCACACCTACGCCCGGTTCATCGATGGTGAGCCGTGGGTGCTGTACGATGACGAGGCCGACCCCTACCAGCAGCGCAATCTGGTCGGCGACCCGACCGCGGCCGCGCTGCAGACGGAGATGGAGGCGGAGCTGCAGGGGTGGCTGCAGCGCACCGGCGACCGCTGCCAACCGTGGGAGGAAGTGGTCCGGGAGCTGAACCTGGTGGAGCCATGGAACGCCAGGGAGCGCGAGCTGCATCCGCGAGACCCCAGGCTGCTGTAGCTGAGGGCTGCCACGCCACTCAGCGCCGGACGGTGATCGGCGCTCCGGCGGCCGGGTAGTCGTCTCGTCCAAGTACTTCCGCACCGTCTTGCGGTCCCGACCCGTCAGACGCGCGATCTCGCTGATCGACACCCCGTCCTGCCTCAACCGACGAAGCTCATCCATTTCAGACCCTCGGAGCAATGGTGTAGCCCCCCATCCTGACCGGAGATGCGAAGGCCCAGTCTTACCAGCAGGTGGGGGTTTTGCTCCGGCGATCTGGGGATGATTCATCCGGCGATGACAGTGCGGCGACGGCAGGTTCCTGTCGCTAGACCAATGCAGCACGGGGGGTCGAGCAGGACGCGGGGGCTGCGTCCGCGGCGCGGCTCAAGGCGCCGGAGGCAGTCATCCACGAAGGGGACTTCTTCGCATGGGCGGAGGGCACGGCAGATCGGTTTGAGTGCGCTGCCGGCCCCCCCCCATTCGCGCGCTACCAGCGCTTCAGCGGGAGCACCCGCAAGCGTGCCCTGGACCTGTGTGCGGCGCGGGGAGCCAAGTTCTCCGGCCTGTCATCGGCCTGGGCGCCGTTCCTGGTGGCTGCAGCCTCCCTGCTCAGGCCCGGCGGCCGAATGGCATTCGTGGTCCCCGCCGAGATAGGTCACGCCCCCTACTCGGCTCCTCTTCTGGGGTGCTTGCCGGGACACTTCGAGGTGATCCAGTTCATCGCGGTCCGTGAGAAGATCTCTCCGGCGCTGTCGGAGGACTGTTGGCTGCTGTTCGCCGAAGGCTTCGGCGGCGCGACCGGTGAGATCCGGCTGAGCCAGCTTGACAGGTTCGTGTACAGGCCCGCTCCACCGGACGAGCATGCAGCGGTCCCTCTTTGTGAGCTTCGTCGCTGGGACTTCCGGCTACGGCCCCTATTGCTTCCGTCGGAGGTCCGCTGGCTGTAGGAGGAACAGGGGCTCCGGGCGGGTACAACACGCCCCGGGGACGTCGCGACTGTGGGAATCGGCTACGTTACCGGCGACAACGACTTCTTCCACCTACGACCGTCTGAGGCGAGTGAGAGGGGCATTCCGCCCGACTTCCTGCACCCATCGGTCCGCAGGGGCCGCATGCCCCGGGCCGCTCTGTGACGGGGAGGACCCTTCGCGACTGGGTATCGCGCGACGAGCCGATGCTGCTATTGCGACTCGCCGCCGGCGAGCAGGTGCCGCCCTCGGTGCAGGCCTACCCGGACAGTCCCGTCGGCCGACAGGCGCAGACGGCGTACAAGTGCCGCACCAGGGATCCCTGGTATGTCGTGCCCGACGTTCGTGTCCCCGATGCCTTCCTGTCCTACATGAGCGGGAAGACGCCTGCCTTCGTCGCCAACGAGGCCGGGTGCACTTGCACCAACTCACTCCACGCCGTGAACCTGTCGAAGGGGATGTCCGCTCATGAGCTGCGCCGCCGCTGGGACACGGCGGTAACCCGCCTGAGCTGCGAACTCGAGGGGCATCCCCTCGGTGGCGGGATGCTGAAGCTGGAGCCACGGGAGGCCGCACGCATCATCATCCCTGACCGGCCACTCACTCCCCTCCATACGGCCGACGGCCGGTACAGGGCACCCGCTACTCGCCGGGCAGGACTCGGCCCACCGGCGCCGAATAGCCACTTGCCACACACTATCAGCGTCTCCAGCCAGGGAGTTGAGAGATCATGTCCTTGCGAGTCGGCTTCGTGGGCGTCGGCGGCATTGCCCGACGCCATTTGCGGGAAGCCAAGGCCAATCCGGACGTGGAGATGGTGGCCTACTGTGACGTGGCCCTGGACCGGGCCCAGCAGGTGGCAGAGGAATACGGCGGCGCCGCGTATCAGGACTTCGTGAGGATGTATGATGAGCAAAAGCCCGATGCCATCATCATCTGCACCCCGCCCTTCGCCCACGGCGAGATCGAGGAGGAGGCCTGCAAGCGCGGGATCCACTTCTTCGTGGAGAAGCCTGTGGCCGTGAACATGGAGCTGGCCAACCGCGTGGCCAGGGCCGTGGCCGATAGCGGCGTCATCGTCCAGGTGGGCTACATGTTCCGCTGCTCACCACCGCTGATCAAGCTCCGCGAGCTGCTCCAGACCCACAGGCCCGCCATGATCCAGGCCCACTACTATATGCCCGGCCTGCCCTCTCCCCCGTGGTGGCCGAAGATGGAGCTGGGCGGCGGACAGCTCATCGAGCAGGCCACCCACATGCTGGACCTGGCCCGTTTCCTGGCCGGGGATGTCAAGACCGTGGCCGGCGTCACCGCCACCATCCACGACTGGACCACTGTGCCCGCGGACTATCGGCCCGAGGGGCTACTCAAGCATTCCGAGACCTTCGAGATCCCCGACACTACCGGCCTGGTCATGCAGTGCGAGAGCGGGGCGCTGGGTACCCTGAGCTGCTCTCTGGTTCCGCAGGTCTCCTGGGATGTGGGGTTCAAGGTGGTCGCCGAGGGGCTGCTGGCCACCATCAGCGGCGCCAGCGCCTGCTGGGTAGGCGACGAGCAGGCGGACATGCCCGCTCCCGAGGACTGGGCCACGTACGTGCAGAAGGACTTCATCGACGCGGTACTGGCCGGCAGGCCCGCCTGCATCCCGTACGATGAGGGCGTCAAGAGCCTGGCCGTCTCCATGGCGGGCTATGAGTCGGTCAAGCGCGGCGGAGTGCCGGTTCACGTGGCGGAGCTGATCGGGTGAGAGACGGCAACGGCCCGGCATGCAGAGGTGAGCACCCGGTGGGTGACCGGCTAGTCTGCCGGGTGTTCTCCCCCTACACGCTGGAGGAGGCCGATCCAGGCCCGTTTCCAGTTGTCGAGATTGTAGATGGAGCGTGTGATCTGCTCCTGCCGGCGGCCTATCTCGGCTCGGTCCTGCCAGGCCTGGCGCAGGGCCGCGCCCAAGATCGGAAGAGCGTCGTGTAGGGAAAGAGTGTAGGATAGGGTG
>CAZXDD010000624.1:0-4773 GCA_964639415.1 uncultured Armatimonadia bacterium | reverse complement strand
GGTGCCGCCGACGGCGACGAGCGTCGACCACGCAAACCATGGCCCGGCGGGAAGCGAGAGGCCCGCGGCGGCGGAGACCTCGGAGCGGGTATCGGCGGCGATGACGGGTTGGTAGGGCGCGGCGAGCTTGCCGGACAGCAGGGCGCCGGACAGCGGGCTGCCGTCTCGCGTCACGCTGCCTCGGACCAGCCCGGTGGCGGCGGTGCCGTCGACGGTCAGGCTCAGATTGGCCTGGGCGTTGGAGTTGCTGGAGATGGAGACATAGGCCACGTCGGCGGCGTAGCCGGCCAGGGTGGCGGTCACCAGCCAGTTGCCGTAGAGGGCGGGGCCGAGGGTGAAGGCTCCGGCGGCATTGGCGATGGCCATCATGTACGAGTGGGTCGCGCCCGCCGCGGGCGGGATGCGGATCGGGCCGGAGCCGGCGGCGATAGTTGCCGCCGCATCCTTGACCGCCGTCACCTGGGCGAAGGGCACGACGGCGCCGGTGTCGGCACGTCGCACGGTTCCTGTGATGCGACCGCCCTCGATGATATTGCTGCCGCTGACATCCACATTCCCGTTGCTATCCAGGGTGGCCACGACGTGGGTGCCGCTGCTCTTGTCATTGGGTTTGGTGACCCCGACAAGGTACGTCCCGGCACCGGCTCCGGCGAGACGGATGTTCCCGCTGCCTCCGGAGAGGGGGCCCATGTCGTAGCCGTTGAGGTAGACGTGATAGTCTTCCGGGTCGGCCCCGCCACCGCCGCCCTTGTTGAACCAGTCATCCCAGTTGCGGTTGATCTGATCGGCGATGAGGTATGTCAGGGCCGCGGCACAGCCCGAGACCGTGGCGGCGACGACGGCCAGGCTCGCCACCAGCAAGAGAGCTCTTCCGGAGGATCTCATAGCCATGCATCCGCCTTTCTGATGTGGCAATTGGCGCGACTTCGGTCCTGTCCTGCATGCGAAGTGTGCGCGGCGGCGCCGGGCGCCGGGCCACCTTCATCGCAACGCGGCCAGAAGGCCGGTTCTGCCGTCAAGACGTGATTCTGAGCGTCCATGTCACGCAGCGAGATAGCGAAGAATCTCGCTAAGTGCCGGGAGATTCCTCGAGCCGCTCCCTGCTGGAGCGGACGCTCTCAGAGTGACATTCCGGCGAGAGTGGGGTTTGCGGCCGGACTGCTAATCCATGCGGCCCGGCAGCTTCAGCCAACTGTCCAGGAACTCATACGCCCCTCGGGTGGACGGCCCGCCGCCGGCAGGCGGCATCTCCGCCTGCAGCTTGACGTCCTCGCCCATCAGTGCGAAGCCCGCCTTCACCCGCCGCAGGAGCTCCTCGGCACCGCGGTGCGGCACCGAGCGGTCGGCCGGATCCTGGAGCAGACACACCGGCCGGGGCGGCACCAGGCAGACCACGTCGTCCAGGTCCGCGTAGCGCAGGAGGCCCGGCACGACCAACTCCGGCGGGCCGCCGTGGAGAAAGCAGTCGCGAGAGACAATCAGCTCGCGGTAGGTGCTCAGGCCTCCGCAGGCCGCCACGCACGCGAGGCTCTCATCCAGCGCCGCCGCCAGCAGGCCGACGATGCCCCCCAGCCCCACGCCGAGTACTCCGACGCGGCTGCAATTGACGTCGGGTCGTGACCGAGCATACTGGGCGGCCTGCAGCAGGTCCCACACGTGCATGCCCGCCAGGGGACGCCCCAGGAGGTCGCCGGCGGTCGCCAGGGCCGTCTCGTCTCCGCGACGCTCGCCGAAGCCACGCAGGTCCGGCGCCACCGTGACATACCCGCGTTGCGCCAGCTCCGCGGCGAACGCCGGGCCGGGGGAGCCACCCTCGCCGTCCACCAGGCCCACGGTCTCGTCCTTTCCGGGGCCACGCGGATGGGCGCAGATCACCGCGGGCAGAGGCGCCTCATTGTCATGGGGCACGCACACCCACGCCACCGCGGCCACACCACATTCTACATCATACCCGATCCTGGTGCGCGAGAAGCCTTCCTCGTCCACGGTGTGCAGTTCGCGCACGGACAGGTCGGGTGCCGTACCCGGCAGCGCCAATAGGTCGCGGAGC
The DNA here is from genome assembly GCA_964639415.1 of uncultured Armatimonadia bacterium. Classification (GTDB taxonomy): domain Bacteria; phylum Armatimonadota; class Zipacnadia; order Zipacnadales; family JABUFB01; genus CAYRFY01. The sequence continues at coordinate 2,723 of CAZXDD010000624.1, read as the reverse complement.
CGCGGCCGCAGCTCGGCGCGCCATTGCTCCACACGGTCGCGCCAGCCCCACAGCAGGGAGTAGGCCGGCTCCAGAGCGCGCGTGCGTTCGCGCAGGGCGATATGGGGGGAAAGAGACGAATCGCTCACTGATGGCACCTGCCGAATCCAAAAGGGGCTCTCCCATGGATTGAGACAGCCCGGCGCCCCGGAAGTCCCGGTGGCAGTGGGGTTGACGCCCGGTGCGGGGAGTTTGTTCCGGATGTCGGGTTGCCGTCGCCCCTGGCGGCGCGGGCCTTCGGTTCCCAGGGAGCGGCGCCGTTGGCCCCTGTAGGGTGGCGACCCGTGCGCCGCCGCCGGTGGCCGCCGCCGGTGGCCGCTGCCGCTGCCCGTTGCCGTAGCCCTCTCCTGAGCGGCCGCACGCGCAAGCGGCTCGCAGAGACGCCGGGAGGTAAAGCGGGGCCCGCAGGGAGGGGCGCCGTGGCCGTTGGCCCAATGCGCGACACAGTCAGCGCAAGGGCCGGCCGCCCGTCGCGGAGGGCCGCGGACCTTCCGCGACGAAATGCGATGGCAACACACATGCGGGAGGCTTCACCCATGCGTCCGGCAATGACCCTCTTGGTCGCCGCCATGCCCTTGATCTGCTGCGCCGCCGCGCAGCGAGGGGAGAACCTGCTGGACAACCCCGGCTTCGAGCAGGCCGAGCAGGAGCGGGCCGCCAACTGGGGCGCTCACCGCGAAGGCTACCGCCTCGCTCCCGGAGAGGGGCGCCACGGCACGACGGCCATCGTCTGCGAGTCTGACACGCTCGAGGGCAACTACGGTGCCATGCAGGAGATCGTGTTCGATCCTCCGATCGAGCATCCCTTCAAGGTGAGCGGGTACAGCAAGAGCGAAGACGCCGCGGGAGCAGACTACTGCCTGTGGATGGACTGCTGGTACAACGACGGCACCAATCTGTGGGGGAAGAGGAAGAGCTTCTCTCCCGGCACGCATGACTGGGAGCTTTGCCAGTACACTTTCGCGCCAGCCAAGCCGATCGAGAAGATCCAGTTCTTCATCCTGTTCCGCGGCTGCGTCGGCAAGGCGTGGTTTGACGATGTGTCGCTCAGCGTGGCACCCTTCGAGGTGGAGAGTGTGAAGGCGACGGCAGGCCTCTACGGCGGCAACAGCATCGACTACTCGGCGCGCCTGTCTCTGGCGGCCACCTGGACGGTTTCGGTCCTGCGCGATGGTGAGGAGGTGTACTCGGAGGCGGGCTCCGGTCTGGGCGTCCCGCTGGCCTGGGGCGGGCGGGACAGGGCCGGTCGGCTCTTGCCCGGCGGCGAGTACGTGGTGCGCCTGGCGGCCAGGGACGACCTGCGGTCCGAAGAGCTGCTTCGCGATACACCGGTGACCACTCGCTCCGGGCCCGGCAAGGGCTACGTGGCGTGGGTGGTAGACAGCATGACCCGCTGCCTGATCGGCGACATGCCCGCCGGTGACGAGGCGCCCCCGACCGCCGAGATCGCCCTGGCCGGCGAGGAGTACGAGAGCTTCCAGGTGGCGATTCGTGCCGCACCCGGCCAAGACAGCCCCGAATGGACGGTGGAGACCTCCGCACTGAGCGACGGGCTGGGCCACAGCATCCCGGCCGAGGAGGTGCAGTGGCAGCAGGTGGGCTTCGTCTACCTGGACCGGCTCTGGGAGCATCCGCTGATGGCCGACGCCACCCCGGGCTGGTGGCCGGACCCGCTCTTGCCGGTGAGCCGGTTCACCATCGAGGGCGGCACGACGCAGGCGCTGTGGTTCACCGTTCATGCGCCCGCAGGTACTCCTGCCGGCACCTACACAGGGAGCGTCACGCTCTCTCCCGCCGGCGGCGAGCCTTTGGAGGTCGCCGTCCGCGCCACCGTGTACGGCTTCGACCTCCCCGTGCAGCCGCACATCAAGACCGCCTTCGCCCTCATGGACGGCTACCTGGAGAAGGTCTACGGCTCCGCGCCGCCGGAGCTGCGCCGCGCCTACGGGGACTATCTACTGAAGCGCCGCCTGAACCCCGACGACATCTCCCGCACCGACCCGCCCGACATCGATGACATCGAGTACTATGACGGCCGCGGCCTGAATGCCTTCAATGTCATCAACATGGTGGAGCCCCGGGGCAACCGGACATGGGTCTGCTGGAGCCCGCTGGAGGTCTACACTCCGGACTTCAAGACCGGTCTCATCAAGCGGCTCGATCCGTACATCGCCGAGCTTAAGGCCCGGAACCTGGCGGACAAGGCCTATGTATACACCTTCGATGAGCGCGGCCAGGACTTCTGGCCGGTCATGACCGAGTACTTCGGCCTCATCAAGGAGCGTTACGGCATCCCGACGCTGACGACGGCCTATATCCCGCAGGACCCCGAGATCGTGGCGGGGCTGAACCTGGACTGGAACTGCCCGCTGACGGCCAAGTACGACTACGAGCAGGCCGAGGCCTGCCGGGCGGCCGGGCAGCAGGTGTGGAGCTACATCTGCCTGGGGCCGCGCCACCCCTACGCCAACTGGCTGGCCGATGATCCGCTGGTGGAAGCCCGCGTCATCTGGTGGCAGGCCTACCACCAGCAGATGGACGGGTTCCTGTACTGGGGCCTGAACATCTGGGGCCGCCGGAACAACGACCACATCATCGATCCGGAGCAGGACGGCCCGAAGCTCAAATGGAGCATCACCACCGGCGGAACCTACGACACGCTCCACGGCGACGGGGAGCTCTTG
>CAZXDD010000623.1:0-4783 GCA_964639415.1 uncultured Armatimonadia bacterium | reverse complement strand
CACATCGGGGCGGCCGCTACGGCGCCACCCTCCATCTTTGTCCCGGGCGCCAGGTTACGTCCGCCACCTCTCCCAGCACCGTCTCACCGTCTTCGGCATACACCCGCAGTGTCCCTTTCGCCCCGCCCTGTGGCAGAGCAAGTCTCACCGTATCCGGCCCCACGGCGCCCAACGTCTCCGGAACGGAGCCGTCTTCCAGGGTGACCTCCACCCGCTTCTGCAGCCACTTGGCGAAGATGCGGTTTTCGTTCAGATGCGGCGTGGCTCCGGCGCCGTACAGAAGCCCGTACAGCCGCTCCCCGTCCGTCACCCAGCCCACGGCCACCATGTACCTGTCCGCCTCGGAGCGGCAACGGGTCAGCTCGTACCGCCGCGCGAAACTCGTGCCATCCCGGGACAGGGCATACCATAGGGTATCGCCGTTCATGTGGGCGGCCATCAGGTACCACGCCTCACCGCCGACCTCGAACCGCTTCACATCGTTCACCGCCACCGCCGCATCCAGCACCGGTCCGTCGTAGGAGAAGCTCGTAAGGTCCGCGCTGCTCGCGCGGTGCACCTGCCCGAAGTTCCGGAAGTCCCCGAAATACAGGCGCCACTTGCCGTCCTCGTACAGGAGCGCGTTCATGCCGTTGATGTCCGCGTTCTCCCAATTGGCATACCCCGTCATCTCCACGAGATCGCCGTAGCCGGCCACATGGGGCAGCGCACCGTTCCAGGTGAGACCGTCCGGGCTGGAGTAGGCCACGGGCCGGTTCAGGCCCCCCTCCCTGTGCGGATAGGCGGTGCACACCATGCGGAACCCCTCCGGCGTCCGGACCGCGCAGCAGTTGCACACGTGGATGTAGACGCCATGGTCAATAACCATCTGCCGGTCGTGGAAGCTCAGGAAGTCCTCGGTCCAGGTGGTGTAGATCCGGTCATTGCCCGTGTCCACACCGTCCCAGGCGCCGTAGTAGATCCGCCAGCGGTCCCCATCGCGCACGATGGTGGGGGCGTAGATGTTCCGTAGCGGCCCCTCTCGTGGTGCCAGTACCGGCGACCGGGCATCGAAGACCCAGTTGAGCGTCTCCGCCTCCCACCAGTCGGGCCGGAAGGCGCCTGCAGCGACGCCCTGAATATCCACCGTGCCCGCCGGCGCCTGCTCGTCGATGGCGACGAGTATGGGCGCACACGGGGCCCAGACCGTGCTCAAAAACGCAAGCAACGCCGAGGCCGGCAGAGCCCATCCGACGGTGTGCATCACAAACACCACCTTCTCATTGTCGCGTCGCAGGCCCCCGGGATGCGCCCGGGACCGCCGCGGTCCCCTACTCCCAGGTGGTTCGCCGTCTCCCGGAGGCAGGCCTTGTCCCGGGCCCGCCCGAGCCTCTCTTCAGAACCCGCGTGGGGACGTCTCCGGTTCCCGCCCACGGGGAGACCTCTCAGATATCCTGTATATCGAAAATGGCAAGAAATTGGTAAAGCAACATTGACAGGGAACCGACCGCCTGCCGCTACCCGCTAATAGCAGTGGTCGTCGACCCAAAGGCGGGTACACAGCCTGCCGGGAGGTGAAATGCCGGTGACGCCGAGAAGGGTCGCTCGCACGGACACAATCCTTATCGTCGCGGGACTTGTCGCGATCGCCGCATTGGGTGTGGCGGCAACCAAGCCGGGCCGACAGGTCCTGACCGTGTGGTCCTGCGGCAGCAACTACGAGAGCCTCTCCGAGTTCTCCCGTGAGTTCGAGGCCGGGCACAACTGCCGGGTGCGCTATACCGCCGCGCCGGTGCAGTACCTTCTGGAACACGCCATGGAAACGCCGACGCCACCAGACGTGATCGTGGGTCGGGCGGGCCCCGGCTGGGAGGCCCTCCGGCAGGCGGGCAAGTTGGGTCAGGGGCCGGTCTTCTTCGCTATGGACCCGTACGTAATCATCACCCCCAAGGGCAATCCGGCCGGCATTGGGAATATCGCCGACCTCGGCCGCGAGGGGGTCAAGGTGGCCGCCGCTCCCACAGCCATGCGACCGCGCGGCAAGTGCGCCGGCCATCTGATGGCCTCGGTCTCCGAGGCGTTCTACCCGGGCCTGGTGGAGAGGTGGGAGAACAACTGCAGCGGGTACACCCAGTGTGGGCGCAAACTCGCGGATCCCGTGGTGGCCGGAAAGGTTGACGCCGCCGTGGTCCCGCTTTGTATGACCTCCTTTCCCGGAGTCGCGGGGGAAGTGGAGGTCATTCCCATCGCGGCCGAGCACCTGCTCTCCATGAAGCAGTGCCGGGCCACGATCCCTCAGTGCTGCGGAATACTCAGCACCCCCCGGCAGCCGGAACTGGCGCGACAGTACGTCGCCGATCTTCAGGGCGACATGGGCCGCTCCATCTTCACCCGGCACGGTTACCTGCCCCTGGATAGCCCGGCCGGGCTGGAGCTCAAGCCCCTGATCGCGGTCTTCACGCCACAGGACCAGGCCGGCTGGCAGGTGCATATGGCGATGGGGCTGTACGAGGATGGCGCTCTGCTCACCGCTCTGCGCCGCTTCATGGTCGTCACTCACACCTTCGGCCCCAACCACTATCAGGCCCGAGCCAGGTTCTGGGCCGGCAAGTGCCTGCAGGCCCTGGGTAATGACGAGGCGGCCCGCCAACAGTGGCAGCGGGTGATCGATGAGTTCCCCCGCAAAGGCAAGCTGGAGTGGGAGAGCAGCGTCCTGCATGTGGGCAAGCCCGTGCCGGGCGTGGAGAAGCTGCCCGAAACCCACTGGGTTCAGCAGGCCAGGGAGGCGCTGGCCTCCGCCTGCGGGTCGGGACAGTTCAGCCCGGAGCACAAGCGAATGCTGCAGACCTTCAAAATCACCCACGAACCGGTGATGGAGGGCGACCCCGACAAGAACGGCACCCGAGACCTGCAACTGGGCAAGGACCTCCTGGAGATGGGTCACTACTCGGGGGCCGCCCGGGACCTGCTCAAGGTCCTCACCATCGACTACCCCAGTCGGCACATGCGCCAGGCCAGGTTCTGGCTGGGGGTGACCTCATACCTCAGGGAACTGCCAGGCGTCGCTGTTAGGGACTGGCAGGAGCTCTCCTCGGGAGACGACCGGTGGGCCGCGGAGGCCAAGAAGGCGCTCAACATCGTGCGCGGCGCCGTCTCGGAGCCGGCATCGGAGGTCGCCGTTCCCATGCCCCCCTGGGAGCCCGCCTACGAGACCCACGCCCAGCGAGGCATGTCCAACGGCATGACCCGGTGGGAGCACCACCTGCCCGTGCACTGCTTCAAGGAGATGGGCAAGATCCTCTCCGGGATCTACGGCGCGCCCGGGGAGTTGGCGGCCATGGCCCGGTACCGCATGGGGGTGTGCTGTGTTGCCCTGGACAAGCCACAGGCGGCTTACAGTCAGTGGACACTGCTCAAGCGCTGCTATCCAGGGGCCGCCCGCTGGGTGAAGATGGCCGCGGAGGCACAGGCGAAGCTACCGCCCGAGGCGCGCCGTGACCTGCCGTTCGTAGGAAAGCTGTCAACGGATGCGGCCATCGCCGAACTCAAGAAGCCCCCAAAGTCTTCCTTCGGCAAGCGCTTTCGACTGGCTGAGGAGATGTTCAACGTCGACCTGCTCGAGGGCGACTCCTGCCTCCTGGAGTACTGGAAGGTCATGACGGTTACCGATCCCTCGCAGGAGAAGAACAAGCAGATCAGGCCGATGGCCGAGTACAAGGCGGGGCTTGTGTGCCGCAAGTCCGGCCGCGAAGAGGCCGCGAGGCGGCACCTCCAAAACGTGGTTGAGAAGTACCCGCGGCACAAGGCCGCGAAAATGGCGGCCCAGGCTCTCGCGAAGGGAGGACGGTAGCATGCAGCCCATCACCATCTGGCGCCGAATCTCGCAACTGGCGGCCTTCGTCATCACCGGGGAATGGCTGGCCATCGGCTGGCTGAGGTGCCCCTTCGGGGTGCCCTTTGTCTCCTGCCCGAGCTGCCCGTCCACCGACTGTCCGGGCAGGTACCTGCTGATCCCCACGGCGGTCCTACTGGGCCTGAGCGCGCTGCTCTTCGGCCGCGGCTTCTGCGGCTGGGCCTGTCCCATGGGGTTGGTCGAAGACGTTCTGAGCAAAGTGCCCAAGCCGGGCCGAGGGTTCAAGGACCGCTGGGCCAGGGCCGATAGCCTGCTCAAGTGGCTCAAATGGCCCATGCTCGCCCTTGTAGTCGCCGCCGTGTTCATCTACAACTACCAGCCCGAGCACCGCTCGTGGGAGTACGTGGTGCGCACGGGCTCGATATTCAACCTCGAGGCATACAAGCTGGCCTGGGCCATGGGTGGCGGGGCCTATGCCATCCGCTTTGCGCTGCTGATCGTGGCGCTCTTAGGTGGCCTGCTCATCACCCGGTTTTGGTGCCGCTACCTGTGCCCTCTGGGGGCCCTGCTGTCCCTGTTCAACAGGTTCAGCCTCTTCGGCCTCCGCCGCGACCTGGACACCTGCGTCTGCTGCGACAAGTACCCACGCGAGTGTATCCAATACACCCGCCCGGGCAGCGGAGACTGCGTCCTCTGCGGCGACTGCGTGCAGGGCTGCCCGGCCAAGTCGATCCGCTGGGGCCTGCGCAAGCGGGCAACGGGCGCCGACGATAGGGAGCAGCAGAAGCAGCAGGCGAGTTGAGGGGCGGCCGGGATGCGTCGGCGGCGATGCAGGCGATCGGGCATGGCCTACTGTGCACCGAGAGCGAACAGGGATACGAGTGAACGGCACCACAGTCCGGAGCAGCGAGGCGGCACACTCCACCCTCCGCCGCCTATCGGCCCGGAGCG
>CAZXDD010000622.1:1407-4785 GCA_964639415.1 uncultured Armatimonadia bacterium | reverse complement strand
TACACCAGGTGGCGGAAGAAGTCCAGCTCGAGCCCGTCCACGTCGTAGCCCTGGCACACCTCCTCGAAGGCCCGGAGCAGGAAGTCCTGCACCGCCGGATCGGCGTAGTCCACCGCCACCCAACTGCCGAAGGCCGGCCGCTGCTCTCGACTGCCCAGCAGCGCCTCCGGATGCTGCTGTTTGAAGCTCGACCAGTAGTAGTGCGGACGCTCCGGCGTGTGCGGTGAGTCGTGGGTGTCGTTCATCCGCATGGACCAGATGATCTCCAGGTCCTGCCGGCGGCAGAACTCCACCATCGCCTGCAGAGGATCGGTGCCCAGCTCCAGGAGGTCGCCGACGACATTCCGACCGTCGGGCCCGAAGGCGTCGCGCTCGAGGAACACGTCTCCCACCTGTGTCTGGTGCAGGAACAGTCCGAAGGGGCGCGAGGTGCAGTAGACGATGCTGTCCACCTTCGAGCCGATGAGCGGAGTGCTCCGCTGCTCCAGGAAGGCCTCCATGGAGAAGTCCCCGCGCAGGATATGGTCGTCGCCGTCGTTGTTGAATGTGATGCGGCGCTCGCGGCCTGCGGCCTCGGCACGCCGGGCGCGGTACTGCCGAAGCTCGTTCGGGTCGTTGTCCACCGGTTGTGCCTCCAAGCCGGTCATGATGCTACCGAATGCGATGATGATTGCGGCCAGACGGCTGTAGTGTGTCCCTGCAGGGTGCGTCATCGTGGCCTCTTCCTCCGTGTCCATCGCGACACGGGCGTACTCGCGTTTGCCCCCGTGTGCCAAAGGGCGTGTCGGCAACGTCTTCTCGTCCCGTCGGACATGCGCGGACCGGTGGCGTCCGATGGGTGCTCGCGTCCTCAATGCGGCGGCAACAAGCTTGCAGGGCCATGGCGACATCCTGCCTACGTGTCTTGGGCTCTGGCAACGAGCCACGTAGGCGGCCCAATTGGCTGAGCCGACAGACTCCTCACTCACACTATGCATGAACGCACTGGAGACACATTTGGCCATTACCACGTTCGGAACGGTCGAGGTACTGCCGTTCTCGCCCCTCCTCCCGTCTCCGCCGGCCGTTTGGCGGAGTACAAGCGGCTCGAAGAGACGCCGAGAGGCGGGGCCGGGGGGTGAGGCGACGTGAATCGGCGCCCGCCCGGAACCTGCATAATCTGAGTTTCCAGCCCGCCAAGCCGGCCCGGAAGGCCAGCGTCGGCCTCCGGACGCGATTCGGGCCGGCCATCGGAAGGTCCCCGCCGGGCGTAACGCACAAGCACGGCTGTAACACTAGCTCAGTCCTCGCCGGAAACGGGGGTGGGCCGGGTCGGCCTTGAGGTTGAGGTTCGTCAGCAAGGTGCAAAAGACCCTGTACTGTGCCGCGGTGGACAGCGGGGAGTAGGGCGACTCCCGGGGGAGGATAGCGGCCTGTACCAGGAGGTAGCGGCCCTTGCCGTGGGAGAGCTTGAGTACCGCCGCACGGTCCGGCTGCGGGGTGGTGGCGAAGTCCCTCCAGCGGTCGGCGGTCCAGGCCGGGCCGGCCCATGCCAACGCCTGCCAGGAGGGGCTCCAGTCGGTGAAGGGATCGTGTACCCGCCGCATTTCGTCCCACACATCGCCGGCCGAGAGATCGGCGGCCGAAAGCCCCCAGAGCAGCGGATCGGACCCGGTGCCCGCCGACTGCGGCACGCCCCGAACCGGCAGGACGTAGCGGCTCTCGGACGGCTCGGCGATGGACACCGCTGCCGGCAGCCAGTCCGAGGACCAGCTCGCGGCCTTCGCCCCCAGGCACAGCACCGTACCTCCGGCTTTGGCAAAGGCCTCCAGCCGGGCGCTCTGCGCCTCAAGGCCTTCCACCCCGTCGTTCGCCATGACCACCGCCACATCTCCACGCTCCGGGGACAGCCCTTCCAGACCGCGTCCCAGCCGTTCACCACCGCCGACCCGGGCGAGAGCCTCCGTCAGTGGCGCCGCATCGCCGTGGACCACGGCGCAGGAGGCCGGATCGCCGGCGGGCTGTAGGTCGGCGGCCCAGGCCAGCAGGTTGTGCGCAAGCAGCGTCGCCTGCGGGTCGCGGCTGTAGTGCCCGATGACCTCCGCCTGGCAGATCACGTACCGGCCCCGTCCCTGCAGCACCTCGAGGATCGCCAGTGTCGGGCTTCCTATCCAGCGGTGGCCGGAGGCCCCCGCAAGGGCGCGGAACCGACCGGTCGCGGGCTTGAGGCAAGAGGACCTCAGCCCCGCCGGGTAGCCCCGCCACGGTCCCAGTGTGTTGCCCCGAAGGCCGGCGAACAGGGGATGGCCCGGGGCGTGAGGCGTGATGAAGGCCCTCTGCTCTCCGACTGCGGTCAGCTCGACCGGCAGATCCAGGCCCGACAGGTCGCGCTGCTCGCACACTACCACCGTCCCCCCACCGCTGACGTGGCGGCCCAGTGCTTCCGCCCCGGTCCGGACCTTGCCGTCCACGCTCTCCCTGCCGATGACCACCAGGCGCGGCAGCGGACCTGCGAAGTCCGCAATCTCCCGCAGCGGCACCCTCATGGCCCGCAGGGCCTGCTCTGTCTCGCCTGAGACATCGTACAGGCCCAGCGGCTCGGAAATCCGCGGAGGAGCCATCAGCGATGCCGGATAGACGACAATCGGGGCCGTGCGCTCCGCCACCCCGGGAACGCGGATCGTGAGGCGGTACTCGGTGGTGTCGGCCACCTCGGGCGCGGCGAAGGCCAGCTTCGCTTCCGCAACGCCATCGGCCGGACAGACGATGGCGATGGTGCCGCCGGCGACCGCCGTCTTTCCCGGCGCCGACAGCGACCAGTCGGCGCGTCCCTGTAGGTCGGTGCGCAGGTCGCTTTGGATATGCACCGTCTTGCGGATCATCTCGCCGGACACGTAGCTGCTGCCGTCGGTCACGGTGGCAACCACCGGTCCGGCGTCGTCGAAGGCGACGGTCGGTTCATCATCGGTGAGGCTGAGCAGCACCGGGGCAAACAGCCGGCGCAGCTCGCGGGCCAGGGGCGCCTCGGCGGCACGTCGCCCGTCCGCCGCCGGAGGGGCCCAGCAGGGCTCGGCATAGTGCCACTGGAAGGGCACGATCCCGTCCACCCGATTGCGCCGCTGGCCCTCGATAGTCGCCTGTAGGTACCGCCGGACACCCTCGGCCTGGGCCGTGGGCTCGTAATAGGCGTCGTCGCCGACCCAGCGGGCCGCGGCGCCCTTGCTGTCATCGATGAAGCCGAACTCGCCCACCATGAACGGCTTGTCCGTGGTGGCCGGGCGCAACTGACCGTGGACCCCCGTGGCGCAGTAGCCCTCGCCCGGATAGTGCACGCACACGATGTCCGCCACACCCAGTGGGTCGCCGTCGCTCTCGTACTCCAGCAGATCGGAAGAGCAC
>CAZXDD010000622.1:0-1397 GCA_964639415.1 uncultured Armatimonadia bacterium | reverse complement strand
GGTCGCGGGTGATCCACTCGCGAAAGCCGGCCTCCACCGCGCGGTCGAAAGTGGCGTCCCCGTAGGGGTAGTGGGCCGCGTCACAGGTCCCGAACAGGTCGGACTCGTCAACCACCAGGATCCCCACCTCATCCGCGGCGTCCAGATAGTGCTCGGGGTGTGGCTGGCCGTGGAAGCGGACGGTATTCATGTTCAGACCCCGGAACCACGCGAGCCGGTCCCGGATCTGCGCCTTGCTCAGGAAAGGATCGGTCACGCTCGTCCCGTACAGGCGCAGCGGCCGCCCGTTGAGGTAGATGCCGGCGCCGCGCGCCTTGATCTCCCGGAACCCCACAGGGAACACGGCCCGGTCCACAAGCCTCTCGCCCTGCAGCAGACTCACCGTCACCCGGTACAGGCGGGGACTGTCGGGCGACCAGAGCGCCGCTCCGGGGCAGCGGCCGGTGAGACGGAACCGGCCGTGCTCTGCCACAACGGGACCCACTGTCCACACGGCGCCGCGGCCGTCCGCCACCTCCGCGGTCACGCGCAGCCCGGTGGGCGCGCCCGGGATGCTCCCCGTCAGAGTCAGGCGCGGGCCGACGGGGCGGGTTTCCACCGACAGGTCCGCCAGGTGACACGCGGGCCGAAGCTCCAGGCAGACGCCGCGCCAGATGCCGCGAATGTCACGGGTCTTGCCCCGGGGATGCCATAGCACCGGCACGTCCCGGGGCGGTCCGCCCGGGTACGTCTCTGCGTCCGTCCGCGGACGCAGGGCGATCTCCTCGGAGGCGTAGATGACGCGCACCACGGCCACACTCCCCGCGGAGAGCAGTTCCGTCACGTCCAGCTCGAACTCGCCGAATGGCCCCCAGTGTGCCCCGGCCCGGCCACCGTTGACAAGCACCTCGCAGGCGAAGCCCACGCCGGAGAACCGCAGAACCGCCCGCCATCCGGGAGCGATATGGGGCACCTCGAGACTGCGTTCCAGGGCGCCGAAGGGGGCGCGGGCCTCCAGGCCGGGCTGAGGGACCGCCACCATCTCCGGCGGTCCGGTCGGCTCCAGGGCCAGCGGAGACAGGGGATGGCCTGAGTCGCTGAAGTCGGCGGTGATGGCGCTATCCGACGCCCGGCCTGTAGCCACCTCGCCGGGTTCGCAGACCCGCAGCGGCGTGTACTGCCACCGTCCTTCGAGGGCAATGACCTCCCGCTCCGGGTAGCTGACGGTGGCAGGGCACAGGGCGGGCCACAGGGCCGCGCAGAGCAAAGCAACGGCATGCATCACGGATCTCTCCCTGGAGACTTGAGCATGGCGTGGCGGTGACGCGGGACGGATGCCTCGTTGGCCCCGGACGCTCTGTAGCTCAGATTATGCATGAACACACTGGGGCCGCATTTCGCCATTCCCGCGTCGGGAA
>CAZXDD010000621.1:0-4819 GCA_964639415.1 uncultured Armatimonadia bacterium | reverse complement strand
GAGCTGGTGAACACTTCCTGCTGCCTGGCCCATCTCTTCGACGGAGCTCGGTCGGTCTGTCTGTCCAATGGCGGGCTGCATGAGGAGCCGTTGCAGCTTCTCAATGCCCGGGCCCTGTGGAGCGGGCCCGCCTCCGGCTTCGCCGCCAATGTCGCGAGTACTGAGCAGGCCGAGGCGTTGGCGAAGGCGGTTGTGGCCGGTGAGCATCGGCCGAGTAGCATCTTCGGGCCCGATGGCGCCCTGGATGTGGCCTGCCGGCTGCTGTGGGGCGAACAGGCGGGGCGGCACATGGCCGAGGCCTATCGCACGGGCGGTGGCCTGGAGGCACCGGTGGCCCGGATCTGGTGGACGATCACCCGGGAAGTCCGCCGGCTCAGCGGCGACCTGGGGGAGACAGGGGTCACGTGGGAGCAGATCGTGGAGCGCTGGGAGCGCCGGGTGGAGGTGACGCGACAGGCGCTGGAGCATGTGGAGGCCGCCGGGGCGCTCTCCGCCGATGAGGCCATCGCCTATCTCGCGGACTGCCTGGCGCTGGGCTTGCGCTTTGCCCATGTGGTGCTCCTGGCCGCGCGGATGCGGGCCGGCGACGCGGCCGGCTCACTCGCCGAGGACCTCGCCGCCGAGCTGGAGAGCCTGGAGGCCGACATCAGGGCAAGAGGGCTCGTGCCCACCGACGTGCTGGGTGGCGACCCGGGCTGCCGGCTGGAGACGGTGGAGCTGTTGCGGGAGGTGGCCCTGGGAGACAAGTAAGGGGCGGGCGGGTGTCGATCGGCGACGTCTGGAGGCTGAGAGCTTTCGCCGCATCGGCGTTGGCCCTTGCCGTCCGTCGTCCGATCCCCAACGAGGGCTCCACGCACCGGCGGCGGGCCAGGGAACCCGGCCTACCAGGCGCCGGGGACGTTCGGCCGTGGCGGTGCTGCACTAAGCGCGCCCCGATGGCCTCAGGGTCTCACGTGGCGGAAGCGTTGGCCGCTGAGGCTGCGCGCCCCCGGACCGCCGAAGCGAACGTCAAGCCGGCGCTCCGCCCCGGCTTTGCCCTCGACCTTAATGCTGTGCGTGCCCTTGCCCAGACACACGGGTGCCAACTGCCAGCGATCCTCCGCAGAGGACGCGACAGGTGCTCCGTCAACCTCGAGCGTCGCCGCACCGTCCGTACGCAACTGGAACTGGTACATGTCGGTGGCCGTGACCTCGAATCCGGCCTCGAGGGTGAACCGCGTTCCGGCGGCGACCTTGGCTGTCTTGAGCCAATCGTGTGGAGCTGTGGTCTCGATCGGCAGCGGCTCGCGCCCCTCCACCCGCAGCAGGAGGCCCTTGACCCAGGCGGTCTGCGGGGGGTACGTGACCGGCTGCATGGCGTGTGGCGGAACGACCGTCACCACAACGGGCCGGGCCATCACTCGGCCCCTCTGGGAGTCCTCGGCCGGGATACCTGCGCCCTCAATGCGCACCTGCCCCAGTCCGAGCGCAGTGGTATCGATCCATGTCTCTCCCTCCGGTCCCTGAATCTCGCCCAGGACACGGCCGTTGTGCGCCAAAGCGATCATCCCCGGCTGTGACATCCTCGCCCGCAGGCGGAGCGTGCCGCCTAAGGGTACCTCCGGGCCGTCCGGAGTGGTGAGTTCCAGGCGGTGGCCCGCGTTGTCCACTAACAGTACCTCCGTGGCCTCGCCCCGCACCTGGATCATGTCGTCAGAGACGACGGACACCACCAGCTCGTGGTAACCGTCGGCCAGCGCGCGGGTGTCCAGATCGAACCCCTCCCCCGCCGAGAAGCTGCCGCGCAACAGGCCGTCCACGTACAACTCGCAGGTGGCGGCGGCCTCATCGACTATGGGGGCGATGCGTACCGTGCCCGAGACAGGCTCATCCGGAGCCCGTTGCGGGAGCGCGACGGTCGGGGGATCGGCCCACGGCCTGCACAGCGGATCGCCCACGATCAGGAGCTGGTAGGGGGCGGCGAGGGACTGGTAGAAGGCCTCAACCGCGGTGGCGCCGTGAGCGTAGTGGACGTGCAGGAAGGCGTCGGGGAACTTGGCCGCGACGGCATAGGGCTCCGTGACCGTGCCGCTGGCGGCTGCGGCGCCGAGCCGGATGAACTCGGTCAGCGGCGTCTGCGAGGCGCCGTCGGTGAGCACCCCACCGTAGCTGGTGAAGTGCTCGCAGATGGCACCGGGAAGAATTGCTTCGGCACCTTTGGGCCACGAGAAGCCCGCGGAACCGGCCATCAGCCCGGCCACCTCAGAGCGGCCGTCCGGCACCACGCCCCTGACGACCTCCGCCCCCACACGCAACTGCGCCAGCATGGCCCGGGCGTGCTCGAAGGCCCATTGCCGGACGACCGAGCGGATGTCGTCATTGACCATGTAGTAGACCGTGCCCCGCGGGTGGGTGGCATCCGCGGCGGCCGCCCGACGCAGGCCACCGAGCACCTCGCCCAGCGAGTTGCCTCGTCCGCTGGTGTAGCCCAGCACCATGGAGAGCATGTAGCTGGGGCCCTCCGCCGCCCCGGGCTCCCCGCGCGGGCCCCAGACCGAAGAGAAGCGGCACCCTCGCGTGGGCAGGATCGGCACCTCGCGGGTGCGCATGTACTGAATGAGCGCCTTGAAGTCCTCGCGCTCGCGTATCGGGGCCAGATCGTCGTCGCGCGCCATCTCCGGGTAGCTCAGCAATCCGGCATCGGCGGCGCGTCTCAAAGCCGCCACCGCCTCTTCCAGGCGCCCCACGCGGCTCAGGCAGCAGCCCAGATTGTAGAGCACCTCGGGCACACCCGGCTGAGCCTCATCGAGCTTCTGCAAGACCTCCAGGGCCTGCCCCCACTTCTTCTCACGCATCATCTTCACAGCGCCCGTGTAGACCTCCACATCCGCCGGCGAAAGCGCCCGCGCGTCCAGGACCATTCTGGGCACGCGAGCGTAGCGGTTCGGCCTCAAGGACAGGTAGCGCACATTGCCATACAGCACGTCCTGGCACAGGTAGGTGAGGCCGCTGATCGAGCCGAAGGGCGTGATGATGTGGGGGAGCTTCTTGTCCTCGATGTCCGCCGAGACATCGATCCGGCACGGCATGTCGGCCGAGTAGGCGATGCAGTCGATCTGCCGGTGCACGCCGCGCCGCTGCAACTCGGTGAGCACGGGCTTGAGAATCTGCTCGCGAAACACTTCCACCGACACCTGCTCGTGGTCCGGGAGCCCCCCGATGTACAGCACATTGCGGGCGGGAATGCCGCGGAGGCGCTGGTACTCATTGGCAACGGCCATGGAGGCCCAGCTATCGGCGTTGACCACGAGGGCCGTGTTCATCGGCCCGGGGGAGCACAGGCCCGCCGAGGCGGCGAGGACGAGCAGGGCCCACAGAGGGGCACGGCGGGGACGGGCACTTCGCATCGTAGGGCACTCCGGAAGACGGGATAGGGTGTGGGCGTTGCTCCATGGCACCACCCTATTCGCAGGCCCACCGCGGACAACCTGCCGCTGGAGGAGTCGCCGCGGACGGGGTGGAACCAGACTTAACGGGCACACACACATGGGAGGGGATCGCCATGACCTTGCAGGAAGCCATAGCCGGGAGACGGTCGGTGCGCAGCTACTCCGAGAGGCCGGTGCCCAGAGAGATCATCGAGAAGCTCCTGACCGCCGCAACCAGGGCCCCCAGCGCCATGAACACCCAGTCGTGGGCCTTCGGGGTGGTGGAGGGCAAAGAGCAGCTCCAGCAGATGGGCGAACGCGCCAGGCTCGCACTGCTGGCGGAGCTGGATGCCAATGGGGTGACGGGGGAGTTCCGGGACAGACTGTCCGACCCGGAGATGAAGCCTTTCTACGGCGCGACGGCGCTGGTGGTGATCTACGCCACCGCGCAGAACCCATTCTCGGGCATCAACTGCGCGCTGGCGGCGCAGAACCTGATGCTCTGCGCGACGGACCTCGGGCTGGGGACCTGCTGGATCGGGGTGGCCTCGGTGCTGCTGAATGCTCCGGCGACCAAGCAGGAGCTGGGCGTCCCTGCGGAATACGAAGCCATCGCGCCAATCATCGTGGGCTATCCCGCGGGCGAGACGCCGGAGAAGGAGAAGAACCCGCCGGAGGTGCTGTTCTGGAGGTAGCGCAGATCGCCGGCGGACGGGGGGACAGAAGAGCGTGGACGAGCACACCCCGTTGACGGCGGGCAAGATCGCGAGAGACGCGCTCTGCGCAAGTGGTCCTACGATGGCGGGGTCGATCCGGACCGCCTGCCCTACGGGATCATCGTCGCGTCGGACATTCCGTTCATCACCATCGCGGCAGGGCTGTCCGCAACGTCGTAGACCGCACGAACGTCAGGGTGCTTGTCAAGGAATCATTGACAGTCACTGACGGCCCGAGGGGAAACGAGGATGATTGCCCTACTCGAAAGCAAACGGCAAGAGATCGCTCTTGTATGTCAGAGGCATCGAGTTCGGTGCCTCGAGGTCTTTGGTTCTGCCGCTGTGGGGTCCTTCGATCCGCAACGCAGCGATGTGGACTTGCTGGTGGAATTCCACCCATTGGGGCCCGGCGAGCACGCTGAGGCGTACTTCGGCCTGCTGGAGGATCTTCAGAGTCTCCTGGGCCGCCCGGTAGACCTGGTCATGCCCCGCGCCATCCAGAATCCGTATTTCCGCAGAGCTATCGAGAACACGCGGGAGGTGCTCTATGCGGCTTGAGGCCAAGAAATGGCCGCGCCCTGTGGGACGGAATCCCTGCGCTCCCAGCGGCGGCGGACGACAACCGCGGCGGGCGGGAAACCCAGATTATGCAGGTTCCGGGCAGGCGCCGATTCACGTCACCTCACCCCCCCGGCC
>CAZXDD010000620.1:3332-4833 GCA_964639415.1 uncultured Armatimonadia bacterium | reverse complement strand
GAGGCTTTGCTGCGGCGGGATGTGGCATCAATGCGTTCATGCATAATCTGAGTGGAAAGCCCGACCTACGCGGCTGTGAACGGCTTTTCGGCCGCGCTTCTATGCGTCGGCGCGGATCATGCCGGCACCCACCTACTTGCGCAGCTTCTTCATCGCCAGTGCCTTCAGTCCACCGGCTTGGACGAGGTCCTGCGCTGTACCCACGAGGGGCGCGAAGCCGAACTCGGTGCCCTGGGTGAGGTTGCGAACTGTGCCGGCCTCGAGGTCGACCTCGACCTCATCGCCGTCGGCGATCCCCGCGGCGGCCTCCTCCGACTCGATGATAGGCAGGCCGATGTTCAGGGCATTGCGGTAGAAGATGCGGGCGAAGGTGCCGGCGATGACGCAGGAGATCCCGGCGTGCTTGATGGCGATGGGGGCGTGCTCTCGCGAGCTGCCGCAGCCGAAGTTCTTGCCTGCGACGATGATGTCGCCCGGCTTGCGCCTGGCCAGAAACTCGGTGTCGATATCCTCCATGCAATGGGCCGCCAGTTCCGCCGGATCGCTGGTGTTCAGGTACCTGGCGGGGATGATGACATCGGTATCCACGTGGTCACCGTATTTGTGGGCTGTGCCTTTGATGCTCATGGCCTGCTCTCCTGTCGGGCCGATGGTGCCCGGGGTGTCATCCTGGTGGTTGAGGTCGCGCGGCTCCGCGGCGCCTGAGGGCAGCTCAGATATCGTCGGGGCCGCAGATCTTGCCGGCGATGGCACTGGCCGCGGCCACGTAGGGGCCGGCCAGGTAGACCTCGCTGTCGGTGTGCCCCATGCGGCCGACGAAGTTGCGGTTCGTCGTGGCGATGGCCCGCTCTCCCGCGGCGAGGATGCCCATGTGGCCGCCCAGGCAGGGGCCGCAGGTGGGAGTGCTTACCAGACATCCGGCCTGCAGGAAGGTCTCGACCAGGCCGCTGCGGGTGGCCTCGAGGTGGATCTGGTGGCTGCCGGGGATGATGATGCAGCGCATACCGGGAGCGACCTTGTGCCCCTTGAGCACCTCCGCGGCGGCCTGGAGGTCCTCCAGGCGCCCGTTGGTGCAGGCCCCGATCACCGACTGGTCGATGACGATCTCGCCCACCTCGGAGAGCGGACGCGCGTTCTCCGGCAGGTGTGGGAAGCTCACCTGGGGCTCGATGTTCTCTGCGTTCCATTCGTGAACCTGAGCATACTCCGCGTCCGGATCGCTGTGGAGCGGCTCGAAGCGCCGGTGGGCTCTGGGGCTCACCCAGTCCAGCGCTTTCTGATCCGGATCGATGATCCCGCTCTTGCCGCCCGCCTCGATGGCCATATTGCAGATGGTGAATCTGTCGGCCATGGGCAGGGCCTCGATCACGGGGCCGCAGAACTCCATGGCCCGGTAGCGCGCGCCATCCACCCCGATGCGCCCGATGGTATACAAGATGAGGTCCTTGCCCGTCACCCACTTGCCCAGGCGCCCGCTGTAAACGAACTTGATGCTCTCGGG
>CAZXDD010000620.1:0-3322 GCA_964639415.1 uncultured Armatimonadia bacterium | reverse complement strand
CGGGCACGCGGAACCAGCACTCACCCAGGGCCATGGCCACTCCGGCGTCGGTGGACCCCACGCCGGTGGCGAAGGCCCCCAGGGCGCCGTAGGTGCAGGTGTGAGAGTCGGCGCCGATGACCACATCGCCGGGCAGGACGAGCCCCTTGTCGGGGAGGATGATGTGCTCGATGCCGCCGCCGCAGGCCTCGTAGTAGTGGGTGATCTCATTGCTGCGGGCAAAGCCGCGCATGAGCTTGGTCTGCATCGCCGACTTGATGTCCTTGTTGGGGGTGGAGTGGTCGGCGACGAGCGCGATCTTGTCCCGATCGAAGACCTCGGCGACACCGAGGGCGGAGAAGGCCTCAATGGCCAGAGGTGCAGTGATGTCGTTGGCCAGCACTAGATCGAGCTTGCACGTCACGAACTGCCCCGGCGTGACCTGGTCCAGACCGGCGGCACGGGCCAGCAGCTTCTCGGTGATCGTCATGGAGACCCCTCGTAGCATGCGCATCACGACAGCGCCGATATGCAGGCGCGCCCCGCAAGACCGACGGGGCGCGCGCAAGGTGACACGGGAAGTGTAGACTGAGGGCGGGTGAGTGTCAAGGAGGCGGCGCCGGCAGAGACAGAACCAATGAGCCGGACGCGGTGGCCGCGGTGGCGGCTTCAGGCGTCCGGCTCGGTTGTGCGGTCGGTGGGCTAAAGGCCCGGGGGCCAGGTCGGTCTAGAACCTCTCGAAGTCCTGCCATCTCTGCTGTCCCCAGCGCCACCAGGGCCAGGGAGTGCCCTGGGGCTTGAGGGCCGCGAACTGCTCGCGTGCCGCGGGAACCAACCTGCGGCCGCCGTCATCGTCACGGCTGATCTCGAGAAGGACGCCCAGCATGTAGCGGGCCTGCGGCGCGGTGCGGCTGTCCGGTCTCTTCTCGAGGAACCTCGCCAGGGGCGCGATCTGGTCGGCGATGGAGAGCGTGACAGGATCGCCGGCGCCGGCCTCCACGCTGTACTCGGGGTTGAGGCCCCGTCCGCCGCCGCGAAGCTGCGACTGCAGGAGCGTATCGGCCAGCGCGATGGCCCTGATCCCCTCGATCTCCGCCCGCACCGCCCGGCGAGCGGCCTTGAGGACCTGGTGCGAGTACGGTCGGGTGAGGCCCGGGGTGTTCTCCCATACGGAGAACACCTCCTGCCAGGACTTGTCGACGCCCTGGGCTCCGCTGCGGTCTCGCAGCTCCAGCTCCACGTGGATCAGATGGGCCCAGGCGGCCTCGGCATCGCGCACGGGCAGGCTCGCCCGCAGGGCCTGGAGTAAGGAGCCGCGCAGGGCGGTGAGCTGGGTGTCGCTCAGGTATGCCACGGGCTGTTGGAAGAACGAGGGCATCTGCTCAACCAGGGCCTCGCTCCAGTCCCAGGCGGCCGAGGCGGTGCCCATGCGGGGCCCGCCCGGGGCCGGCGCTGCTTGACCGGCGGAGGGGGAGTTGAGGTTGACATAGCCGGCCGCGGAGGCCAAAGGCAGATCGCCCATCCGCCGCAGGGCCGTGAATGTGGCCAGCCAGACCTTGGAGTACAGCTCACCGTTGGAGGCGATCGGGCCGCGGTTCAGCAGGTACGCGGTACTGCAAAGCGGGCAGCGATCTCCCACGACCGCGTCGGCCGGGAGCATCTTGCCGCATTCCGGACAGGTCCAGCGGGAGCCCATCTCCAGGAAGTTGCGCAGCTCCGGCAGGCTGTCGGCCCCGGTATGGTTGGTGCCCTTGGCCTGCTGCGCCAGGGTGGCATCGGCGGCGGCCTCCACGGTCTTCGCATCCGGCTGCCAGCCCTGCTCCATCAGCCAGTCCGCCCGGGCCAGCATGTACTCCGTCAGGTACGAACCGGGTATGGCCACGTACTCCCCGGCCAGGCCCAGAACCCGCTGCCCATTGGGGTAGCGCCAGGTCTCGGGGGCGTCGGGACTGTCCTCCATGTCCTTTTGCAGCGCCTTGTTCTCATCGACCACCGCAATGGAGAGCTCGGAAGCCCGATGGATCGTGGCCAACCGACGGACGAAGCCCTCCTGGCCCTCGGTGTCGGCCATGGGGATCCCGGCGGGGCCGCGGCCCTGGTAGAGCCAGAAGTACATCAGCTCCGCCGTGCGGTCGGGCATGCGGTAGTTGTAGTCCGACCAGTTGATCTCTCCCAGGCTGAGGCCGCCGGCGCCCCCCATGCCCCCCATGCCCATGTCCCCGCCCATCATGCCTCCGCCCATCATGCCGCCCCCCATGCCCATCCCGCCGGGCATGCCACCGGTGTCTCCGCCCTGCATCCCGGTGGTCCCACCGGCGCCGGCCGTATCGGCAACCAACCAGTCCGTGGGCTTGGCGTCCGAGGCCGCGCCGCCACCACCGCCCATGCCACCGGCCATGCCCATGCCGCCGCCCATTCCCATGCCCATACCGCCGCCCATTCCCATGCCGCCGCCCGCCCCCATCTCGCCGCCCATGCCCGCGGCCCCGCCGGTGCCGCCGCCGAGAGTGGCGAACTCGGTGGCGAACACGTTACTGCCGCAGAGCACCAGGGCCGGGAACTGGGTGATCTCCTCCTCGAGGCTCTCCTCGGTCAACGCGATGAGGTTCTCATTGTCCTCCAGCGCCTTCTCAGGTACGACCTGCATCGGCTTGCACCAGAAACGGCTCTCGGCCAGGCCCTTGCTGATGGCGGGGGTATCCAGGAACTGCTCGACCTGGATCCGGTCGGCGCCGCCACGGTGCAGGGCCAGCACTCCGGGGTAGATCTCGGCCAGAAGCGGAATCATGAGGCTGGGCCGCTCGTAACGGAAGGAGGGCAGCAAGCGCTCCTGCTCTTTGCGGATGGCCGCGCGTAGCTGCGGGTCGTGGGTGAGCGAATCCGCGCGGGCCAGGAAGTAGTCGGCCACGTACTGGTTCTGCTGCACCATCGCTCCCCGGGCGGGGTCCTTGTCCAGGCCCAACTGCGGGAGGAACTTGCGGCCCTGCTCCAGGGCGTCGACGTAGGCCTTGCCCACAGCCAGCGTGGCGGACGCATCCTCCTTGCTCAGCTTGAGCTCGCGAGCCAGAGCGTCGATGCCGGTCCGGGGGGTGCCGATGGCGTCCAGGACAAAGGAGAGAACCTCGGCGCTGGGCAACTCCCTTTGGCCGACGAAGGCCCAGTGGACCATGAAGCTGCGATCCATCTTCGACCACAGGGACGCCTGGGCCGCGCCGCCGCCCATGCCCATCCCGCCACCCATCCCCATCCCCATGTCCATGCCAACCAAGCCCATCCACAAGCCCCCCGGACCCATGCCGCCGCGCGATCCCAACCCACCCGCCAAGCCCAGCGCGGCCCCGGC
>CAZXDD010000619.1:0-4841 GCA_964639415.1 uncultured Armatimonadia bacterium | reverse complement strand
CTCGGCGACCCTGGCCGCTGTCTGCGCCATGTCCCCCAGCGGGCGGGCGAGGGCCCCGGACACCAGGGCCGCCAGGAGCAGGGCCAGCGCCGCCGCCACGCCGCCCGAGAGAGCAAACAGGTACCAGGCCAGGCGCAACGTGTGCTCCACCTCGTGCAGCGGCCGCCGCATCAGCAGCACCCCGGCACGCTCGCCGGTCTGGGGATCGGTGATCGGGGCCGCCACGGAGATCACCGGTCCGGGATAGCACAGAACCTGGGTGTCCTCGATGCGCGCCGTGGCGGCCGGGTCGCAGGTCGGGGCCGCCCCGCCTGCGTGGGGCTCTGCGGACCGCCGCGTCTCGCTGCTGGCCAGCAGGTGGGCCTGCTCGCCGGCAAACACACAGACGCGCCCGTCCACAGACCGGCTGGCGGCCCGCGTGATGAGCGTGATCTTCTCGGCCCCATCCGGGTCGTTCATGACCCGGGCCACGGAGGATGCCAGGTCCTCCGCGGCCCGGACCAGCGCACTCTGGGTCTGTTCCACGTAGTAGTAGCGGAACAGCGACATCGTCAGCGCGCCGACGAGGCCCAGGGCCACCACGGCCACCAGCAGATGGGTGAGCAGAAGTCGCGTCGAGAGGGTATGCAGCATGTCCGCCTGTCGAGGGCTATGGGGTGCAGGGCCGAGGCGGGGCCGCCCAGGGCCGCGGTGTTGCGGCGGTACCTATGCGCCCGAACCGCCCTGGGGCTCGCGCACCACGAAGCGATACCCGGTCCCCCACACGGTCTCGATGACGCAGGTCTCCATCCCCGCCTGGGTCAGCTTCTGGCGGGCTCGCTTCATGTGCGTGTCCACGGTACGATAGTCGCCGTAGTCCGAATCGTAGCCCCAGATCGTCTGGAGGATCTCCGGGCGTGAGAACACGTGCCTGGGACGGGCGGCGATGAGGGCGACGATGTCGAACTCCCGCGGCGTCAGGGCCACCTCAGTGCCCTTCACCCGCACCTCCCGAGTGTCCGGGTCCAGCTCGAAGCCCGGATAGCGCAGGGGGCGCGTGCCCGCCTCGGCGGCCGCGGCGGCGGAGCGGCGCAAGACCGCCTTCACCCGCGCCACCACCTCCCGCGGGTTGAAAGGCTTGGTGATGTAGTCGTCGGCGCCGAACTCCAGGCCCAGAATCGGGTCCACCTCGTCATCGCGCGCTGAGACGAAGATCGTCGGGATGCTGTGCTTGTCCTTCAGCGTCTGCAGCACCTCATACCCGTCCATGCCCGGGAGCATGATGTCCAGCAGGATCAGGTCCGGCCGTCGCTTGTCGATGGCGTCCAGGCATGCGGGGCCGCTGTCGGCGGAGCGCACCGAGAACTCGGACTTCCGCAGGTACATCGACAGCAACTCCACCACGCCCGGGTCGTCATCGACAATGAGTATTTCCGCCATGCGCAATCACCCACCCGTACAAACCCATGGTCCCGCGCCCCGGTTCCCTCAAGCCGCAAGGACACGGTAAGCAATGGGGGAGACGCGGGCAAGAGTTGCGGGGGCGCCTGTGTCGGAGCCGGCACCACGCCGGAAGGCCTGACTTCGCGCGGCGCCACGCATGGACATCGCCGGGAGCACAGACCCCCTGCCTACTGCGCCGTCTCGCTCAGGCGCACCTGCTCGATGGACACCCGCACACCCTCGGCGCCGCAGGGATCGAACCGGAGCGACTGCAGTCTCCCGCGCCAGCGGGGGTTGTCGCCCACGGGTAGCACGTACGTGTGGTACTGCCCGTCATTGACCAGATCGAAGCGCACGCTGTTGACCTCGCTGATCGGGGAGGTGACCCCCGCCCAGAAGAGCTGGGCCTGATCGTCCTTCTGCAGGTTCTCCACCCGCATGCGCACGATGACATAGGGGAACTGGTCCGCCGCCACACGGCTCAGGGATACGCCCACCGCCGGGTCGCGCGAGGTGGTGGTGAAGTGCAGAGCTCCCTCCTCGACCCGCAGGCCGGTCACTCCCATCAGCGCGCCCCAGCCCTGCATGCCGTCGCTGAAGTCCCAGGCGGTGCGGAGCTCTCTTCTGACCTCGGGCAGGTCGTAGGGCCCCAGGCCCACGTCCGCCGGCGCGATGTTCGGCGGCCAGCCCTCCGCGGGCTCGCGGCAGAACACATCCCGCAGGGTCTCGTACATCTCGAACCCGAACTCCTTGCAGGGCTCCAGGTAGGAGCCCTCCCCCCACTCGTTCAGCGGCGCCAGGCCCAGGATCTTGATCTCGTTCTCGTCGGCGAAGCGCCTGGCATCCTCGCAGATCTTGCGGAACAGCGGCACCGTACGGCCATAGACCACGATCCCACGGTCGCCGTGCCAGGGACGGTCGTCCCAGCCGGTGGCCATGTTCAGCAAGGAGGGCAGAACATTGGCCTCCAGCCGCTTGGTCCACCAATCGTAGCTGGTGCGCGCAACAAGCTCGAAGGGATAGTGCCGCGGGTCCTCGGCCAGCCCCATGTGCTCCATGTAGTGGTACTGCGAGGTCATCTCATAGCCCTCGTCCTTGAGCACCTGAAGCGGCTTGGGGTCCAGCGGGTCGCCCATGGCGATGAAGGTGATGCCCTTGTAGCCTGCGGCCTTGGCCATCTCTTGAGAGATGTCCAGCAGCCTCTTGGCGCCCTCGGTCCCGCCCATATCGCGGCGCATGTTCCCGGGGCTCCAGATCATCACCACCGGCCGGTCGTCGATGCGATAGTACTCGTCCATCCCGAAGTAGTTGTCGATCCAGTACCGGGTGACCTCGCGCTGGTCCTCCTCTGAGTGCGTATCGGGGGCATTGTGGTTGGCCCACATCACGCACCATTTCAGGTACTCGCGGTAGCGGGCATTCATGTAGGCGTCGTGGAGCCAGTGCTCCAGGTGGCGGCTGCCGGCGCTCCAGTACCAGTCCACCATGAAGAAGCTGATGCCGTGCTCCACCGCCCACTTGATCTGCCAATCGGCGCACTCCGGATTGGCCTCGTCATACCATCCCAGCACGGGCTTGCGCTCCGGAGCCACGCGGCGGATCGGGGCCCAGCGGTCCGCGGTGGACCAGCCGGGGAAGTAGAAGGCGCCGATCTCGTAGTCCGTCTCCGCGGGCCGCGGCTCGGGCACGTAGTCGGCCCTGGGGAGGTTCAGGCCCGGCTCGATGACGACCGGCCCCGCGGCGGGTTCGGCCGGTGCGCCGCGACCAGAGAAGACCACCCTCGCCTCACCCCGCACCGGCTCATCGGCCTGCAGGAAGATGCGGTGGTCCTCATCGATGAACGGCTCCACCGGCGCTAGGGTGCGCCAGTCGCCCTCCTGGGCCACCGACACCCCCGCGGGCAGTTGCAGATCGGCGATCTGCAGGTCGCCTGCGGTCTCTCCGCCCCGGTTGCTCAGGCGCAGGATGAGAGACATCCGGTTACCGGCCCGCGTGATGGCGTCCTCGAGGCCCACATAGGTGCACTCCACGTCCGGCGGGCCCTGAGGGTCCTCGGCCAGTGTCAGGCGTCGCACGACGGCGGTGGCACCCGGCGCGTTGGAGGGCGTCAGCCCCAGCGCGATCGCGCTGCCCGTCCAGGTCTTCTCCGAGGACAGGTCGATGTTGTAGGTGTGGAACTGCCCATCGGCGCGCACCGGTATCTTCGCCTGGAACCACCCATTGTGATCGGAAGACACCCACCTGATGTATGCCGCCTGGCCGCGGTCGAGCTTCATCTCCACCGAGGCCCACAGGTGTGCCTCCAGCGGGCAATCCAGGGGCGGGCTCATCACGAAGGCGTCGGCGCTGTCGCCGTTGCGGCACTGCATCCCCTCGGCCGTGGCCTCCACCGAGGCGCCGCGCGAGGGGCTCCAGCCGTGCAGGGCCTGAGAGAAGTCCCACGTGGCGTCGGTGGTGCGCCCCGTCGGGGTGCCCAGATCGACGATACGGATCCAGTCCACGGCGAAGGTCTTCTGCCCCATCTCCGCTTCGGCGGGCCGAGGAAGGTCCAGGCGAAGCAGGATGATCTTGCCCTCCTTGTGCCAGAAGGGGAAGACCTGGTACTCGTGCCACTCTCCGTCGCCGACCACGGAGAAGTGCGTCTCCTTCCCGGGTGAAAAGCCGCCGTAGGGGCTGTCCGTGGTGTTGGTCCAGAAAAGCTCCGCATCGCCGCCCACATCGGTCTTGAGCCGGATATCCACGCGCTGCCAGGGGCTGGCGGCGATCTCGAACTGCGGGCCGCGAGTGAAGGGGTCCCAGTCCATGATCCGGCCCTGCAGGGCGCCGCCTTCGGCGCGCAGGTCGTTGATGTGGTTGGCCGCCACCCAGCCCTGAGTATCGCCCGGGGTGTCGAAGGTCCACTCGATCAGTGTCTGCGGTTGCGCCCACAGGTGGGCGGGCAACAGCGTCGCCGTCAGCACCAGAAGAGCACGCATCTGGACACCTCCCTGGATTGAGACAGAACGCCGGGGTCGCGGACAGAGGGCGTCCTCGCCCCGGTTCGCCCCCTGCATGCGACTGACTGCGCATACGGGCGCACGCCTGGGCGTCTGAGGCAAGCCCTGACGTCGCCATCTTGCCGTTTGTGAAGTCGCAGGTCGCGCTTTCCACTCACATTCAGAACTCCTGACACGCAGTAGTTGCGGGATGTCTGTCTTCGTCATCCCTGACTTCGAAGTGGAGGCGCCAGTCGGTCTCTGGGTAGGTCGGGCAGTCTGAGTTGACTGCGCAATAGACATTCATCTCCCGAAATGGTGGCCCAGCGAAGCCACTTCTACCAGGGCTTCCTGCCGCCCCCGGCATGGCATGTCAGGAGTTCTGACATTATGCATGAACGCACTGGGGCCACATTTCGCCATTCCCACGTCCGGAACGGTCGA
>CAZXDD010000618.1:0-4849 GCA_964639415.1 uncultured Armatimonadia bacterium | reverse complement strand
CTCGGCCTGATGAGGCAGCCAAGACAAGCGGCGCGGCCGATGACGGCCGCGCCGCTTTCATTCCGGCTCTAGGCCCGGAACATGGAGAGGATCATCTTGAACCGCTCCACCGCCCGCACCGCGTGGGGCACGTCCGCGGGCATCACGATCATCTCCCCGGCGCTCACCGTGTGCGCCTCCCCGCCGATGGTGATCTCGGCCACCCCGTCCACCACCTGGACGATGGCATCGAAGGGCGCCGAGTGCGTACTGAGCGCCTCGTCCTTGTCGAAGGCGAAGAGGGTGAGGGTGCCGGCGTCATTGTCCAGCACCGTGTGGCTGACGATGGATGCGGCGGTGTAGGGCACGCGGTCGCAGACGTCGAAAGCGGCTGAATGGCCCTTATTGGCGGTGTCGCCGCCGCAACAGGTGCACTTGTCGTTCATCTGTATCATCTCCTTTTGCTCGATCGGGGTCACCTACGCTCCGGCGCCGGCCGCCGTCGCCGTCCGGCGGTCCAGGATGTCTCCCTCAATGCCGATGGTCAGCACCTCCACGGGGATGTCCTTGCCGGCCTGGGCCAGAGCCCTGCCGACGATGGCCTGCAGCCCGCCACAGCAGGGGACCTCCATGCGCGTGAGCGTGATACTGCGGATCTCATTGGCCGCGAAGATGCTGGCCAGCTTGCCAACATAGAACTCCGCGTCATCCAGCTTCGGGCAGGCCTGGAGGACGACTTTGCCCGCCAGCAGGTCGCGGTGGAAGTCGGGGTACGCAAAGGGCACGCAATCGGCGCACAGCAGCAGGTCGGCGTCCTGGTAGTAGCCGGCCTGAGGCGGCGCCAGCTTGAGCTGTGTCGGCCAGTTGCGCAGGGCCGAGGGCTGTGCCGGGCCATCCCCACCGCGGCCCTCGGCGGGCGTCTCCACTGCCCGCGGCTGCACCGAGGGGCAGGCGGGGCAGGAGAAGGCCGGGGTGGGGGCGGGGCTTGCGAACGCCTCGACCTCCCGGGTCTCGAAACTGATGGCCCCTTGGGGGCATTGTCCGATACAGTCGCCCAGGCCGTCGCAGTAGTCTTCCCTCACGAGCCGCGCCTTGCCGCCGATAAGCTGCAAGGCCCCCTCATGGCAGGCGTCCACGCACAGCCCGCAGCCGTCGCACTTCTCCTCATCGATCTTGATGATCTGTCTTGTGGTCTTTGCCATGCCGGTCGGCTCCCTTCACTGCGTCCGTATCGCTGCTGTTGGGCATAGTGTAGCGGCTTCCGGGGGCAAAGGCTTTGACTTGAGTCAAGACGGGTGCGGCAGTTGGGCATGACCTGGAGGCGCGGGCGAGAAGCCCGCATTCGCACTGGAGTGCCATTCTGCGAGCGTCCGCTCCCGGCAAGAGCAGCTCGAAGAACCCCCTGGCATTCGATGAGATCCTTCGCTATCTCGCTGCGCGAGATTGGCGCTCAGGATGACACTCCCACGACAGAACCCGCTCTTCGGCCGGCCTTCGATCTCTGCAGACGGCCCTCGCCTTCCCGTCGATCCTCCGGACCGGCTGGGAAACGCATCCGCCGCCGGTGGCAGGGACGATGGGAACAGGTCTCGGGGCGTGTATGCAGAATAGTGAGGTTGATGGTCCTGGCCGCCGTCGACCCATTCGCCGCGCACAGAGGAGTGCCTGTGATGAAGCGACTGAGCCACGCCGCCGCCGTGAGTGTCGTTCTCGGAAGCCTGGCAGTGCTGTGCTACGGGGCCGAGGCTCCTGCCCGCGACGCTCTGGGCCGCGGCGAGAAGCTGCGGATCCTGGTGGACAAGGTCATGCAGCCCACGGAGAACTGGCACACGAAGGAATGGATCGTCCGCGAGACGGCGGAAGCGGGCTTCAATGTGTTCTCACCCCGTTGCGGCCACGACGACCTGGACGAGGTGCGCGATGTCACCCGCTGGTGCGCCAAGTACGGGATCTACCACATGCCCTGGATGCGCGGCACACTGGCCTGTCCGGACACCGAGCAGTCCCTGGGCAAGCGGATGCTGTGGGCCGGTGGCAATGAGCAGCTCATCTGGAGCCCCAACTCCGATGAGTTCTGGGACTGGACGGCCCGCTACATCGTGCAGTACGCCCAGATCAGCGCCACCATGCCCAACCTCATGGGCGTGTTTCTCGATTACGAGAACTACTTCCCCAACGGCAGCGGGAACTGCTACGAACTGTCCTATGACGACCAGATACTGGGGCTGTTCGCCGGGGACAAGGGGATCGAGCTTCCGGAGCTCGAGCCGGCCCGGCGCAAGCCCTGGCTGACGGAGCAGGGCCTCCACGAGGCCTTCGCCGAGTTTCAGATCAACCACTGGCGGGCCAAGTGCCGGGAGCTCCGGCAGGCCGTGGATGCCCATGACCCGCAATTCCAGTTCTGCATCTACCCGGCTCCGGGGACCTTCTTCATGGTGCAGGCCTGCTATCCGGAGTGGGCAACCCAGGCGGCTCCACTGATCCTCGCCGACCCGTGGACCTACGGCCGGCCGTCGAAGTTCATGCCGGAGGCCGAGGCACTGGAGAGCAACAAGCGCAAGCTGCTGATGGGGATGGAGGTCCCCAGGGCCGCGGGCATCCCCTTCATCTACGCCGGGGGCACCGATCCGGTGGTGGCCGGCGCCGACCCGGAGTTCTGCGGCAAGAACACCGTCATGATCTCCCAGGTCACCGACGGCCATTGGATCTTCTATGAGGGCCCCACCTACACCCAGCAGGACCACACGGACTACTGGCACTGGTACACCTGGGCCAACAGGAAGATCATCGCCGGTGAGCTGGAGGCCTGGCACGAACCGCGCCGGACCCCGGAGGGCTGGGCACAGGAGATCGCCCGGCACGCCGGGGATGCCTCCAGGCTCGTTCTCCCGCAGGGCACCGGCGAGCGGGTGGAATACCCCCCGGTGAGGTTGCGGCGGGAGAACATCCTGGTGCTCGCCCCCATCGCCAACAGGCCGCTGGAGATCATGCTGCGAAACCATCGTGTCGGCCGCTATGACGACCCGCTGGTGTGGCGCCTGTATGACACGAGCATGAAGGAGCTGGCCAAGGGCTCGATCCCGCCGGACCTCGCCGGCGAGGTGAGGTACACTCCCGGCGTCTCGGCGGTGCACCTGCTGGGTGTGTCGGCCGGGGGAGGCTCCTACTCGGTGGTGGCCGCCAACGTTCCCGTGGGTCTCTACGCCGGAGACGGACTGGGGCTGATCTTCGGCGCCGAACGGCTGTACTTCCACGTTCCCCCCGGGGTGACGAAGTTCTCCCTCGGTGCCAAGGGCCAGCAGGTGGAGAACGTGAAGCTACAGGTCTTCGACCCCTCCGACAAGCTCGTGGCCGAGGGGCAGACGACGCAGAAGCAGAACGCCATCACCCTCAGCGTGCCCGCGGGCGACGGGGCGGGCAAGGTGTGGGGGCTCTGCGTGAGCAAGCCGGATGAAGGCGTGCTGGAGGACAGCACCCTGAGCGTCGGCAAGGGTCTGGCGCCGATCTTCTCCCTGCGGCCGGATGAGGTGTTCCGGGCGGGCCAGGAGTAGTCGGGGACAGGGCCGAACCGGGCGGAGGAGGAGAATGGTGGCGGTCTGCATGCTGTCCGGCCGAGGTGCGCGTGGCGCAGCAGGCCTTCGGCGCCGGAAGTGTCATGCCCAGAGCGTCTGCTCCCAGTAAGAGCAGCTCGAGGAATCTCCGGGGATGTGGCGAGATCCTTCGCTATCCCGCTGGGCGAGATGGCCGCTCAGAATGACATGGAACGGACCAGCCGGGCTTTCCGGCCGCACCTCTACACGGCCGTCGCCCGTTTGTAGAGATAGTACACCAGCGCGGCGGCCGCCACGAGATAGCACGTATTGGCGTAGATGGGGTGGAACTGACTCACCACGCCCAGCAAAACCCCCACGGCAGTGGCCACGATCACTACCGTCAGCAGGTAGCGTCGGCCCCTGTCGCCCCGGAAGACCTCGATCACTTCCCACACCCCCGGAAGCGTGGAGCCACAACTGCGGCAGTAGCGGGCGTCGGCGGGGTTGTCCTCCGTGCAGTCCGGACACAGCTTGCGCCTGCCGCCCTCGGCGGCCAGGGCCCGGCAGCGCTTGGCCTTGTGCCGGGTGTCCCGGTCGCCGCTGATCTCATAGTGCTTCTCGTAGAACTCGGCGGCCAGGTCGTAGTGGCAGCGCTTGCGGTAGATGTCGCCCAGCCTCTCGTAGGAGTAGGGGATCTCGGGGCGATGCTTGATGGTGTCCAGATGGCGCCGGATGTCCTCCTCCTCCATCTGGTCCAGCGCCCGGCGTTCGGCCACACGCCGCATCAGGGGGAAACCGATGGCAAGACCCGCCGCCAGGATGATGCCGCTGCGACCGAAAGGCGGGACATTGGCCATGCCCAGGAACACAAGGCCCATCAAGCCGCCGGCGTAGAGGATGAACTCCAGCGGCGTGATGTCCTTCATGATCATCAGGCCCAGCAGGCCCCACACGCAGGCACCGACGATGAGCAGCCCTCCCACAAGCAGGGCCCCCGCGATGATCCCGCCGCCGACGGTCTCCAGTGCCAAGCTTACCGCCCCCCGTGCTCAACTGCCGAAGTCGACGTCCCGGCCCCCCGGCCTGCGGAGGCCGCGGGCCCCTGGGCCTGCGGCCTCCGCCGGGACCCAGCCCGGCCCATTCGGCGAAACACCTACGACCTTGCAGATCCACAGATGCGACGCCATCCGAGTGGAAAGCCCGACCCACGAGGTGACCAACGGCTTGGTTGCGGCCCCAGGACTTGCTTCAAAGGGGTGCGCCCATGCAAGCCTCTAGCCCAGTCCGTAGAGATCGGAAGAGCGTCGTGTAGGGAAAGAGTGTAGGATAGGGTGGTG
>CAZXDD010000617.1:0-4853 GCA_964639415.1 uncultured Armatimonadia bacterium | reverse complement strand
GTCGCCAGACTCTCCCGGTCGTCCCGCAGGGCGGGACTGGGAGAGGTAGGACGGCCAACGGCCAACGGCCAACGGCCAACGGCCAACGGCCAACGGCCAACGGCCAACGGCACGGAGCGCCAGACACATCCGCTCCCGAAGCGAGCAGCTCGAGGAATCCCTTGGCATCGAGCACTAACCTGCGCCCCACAGAGCCCAGATGCGCCGCCCTCACGGGCGCCCGGCCGGCCTGAAGCGAAGCTCTGCTGCGTGGATGGGCGGCTCAGTGACCTCTGGCCGATCCGCCACTGCCGGGCGGACGTCGTCTTGCACAGGTAGGAGAACGCTCTGGATGCGGCGAACCACTGTCCGGGGTTGAGTGCACATGCTCAGAGCCCATCGTAACTGCCCGTGGGTGTCGCCGCGGGCGGAAGCTACGAGCACTGCGAGGCATGCCAATGGCGAGCAACAGGATGTTCCTCCGTCCACTGGGCTACGGCGAGATTCTCGATGAGGCCTTCCAGCTCTACAAGACCAATATCGGCCTGATGGCAGGCATCTGCGCCACCGTCTATGTGCCGCTGGGCATCATCCAGCTCATCGTGCTGATGGGTACGGCCGGGATGAGGAATGAAGCGGGGGCGGCCGCGGCGGCGGGGGCGATGGGCCTGGTGGCGCTGCTGGCGATCCCCTTCTCGATTCTGATGACCGGCGCGCTGACCAAGGCCGTGGCCGACCGTTACCTGCAAAGGTCCAGCAGCATCGGCGAGGCCTGGCAGTATGTGCTGCAGCAGGCCGGCCCCTACATCGGTACCTCTCTGCTGGCCGGCGCTCTGGTCATCCTCGGTCTGATCTTCTGTGTCATTCCGGGCATCTACGTTGCCTTTCTGGTGGCCTTCATCACCGAAGTGATGGTGGTGGAGGGCATGTACGGCATGGCGGCGATCAACCGCAGCAAGGATCTGATCGCAGGGCAGATCGGCCGCGTGTTTGTGTTCGGCCTCATCCTGTGGCTGGTGTCGATGGTCGTCGGCTGGGTCACGGCGGGAGTCACGGCGGTTCTTGCCGGGCCATTGGGAGCGACGGGTAGCCAGATGGTGAACGCGGTGCTCAGCACCGGCCTGAACCTGTTCATCGTCCCCTTCCCGACCACGGCCATGATCCTTTTGTACTTCGACATCCGTGTGCGCAAGGAGGCCTTCGACCTGCAACTGCTGCAGCAGAGCATCGGCGGCGGACCGATGCCTCCAACGCAGCCGCCCACGGGCTTTCCCCCCGAGCCGCCCCAGTCGCCCGGCGATGGCGGGGGCTATACGCCGCCCGGCTACTAGACGGCCCACGCGCCATTGACGCCTGACGCGAACCGCCGGAATCGTCTCGGCCGGGCCTCGCCCTGCTTGCCTGCGAGGCCCGGCCTTCCGTTACGGCGATCCCCACACTGCGAGCCAAAGTCATGTTTCTCGCGGCACTGTGCCTTGCGGCCCACCTCCTGGCCTGCGGCCCCGCCCCGGCGGAGTTGTCTCCGCAGGATGCGGCAGACTTGCTGGGCGCGCAGCAGGCTGTGGTGCGCGCCGCGGTTCGGCTTCTGCCTCACAGTCCGGATCGGGCCGCCGACTTGCTCAGCGGCGCCGCTCGCCGCCTGTGGCGCCTGGGGGAGACGTATCCGGGCGCAGAGCTGGTCGATGAGACACTGCGCCGGGCCGCGGGAGCGCAGTCACCGCAGGAGATGCGGCGACTGGCCGAGATCGCTCTCGAGCAGATGGCGAACATCGCCGCCGCACTCACTCACTCGAAGCCGGCGGGGGCCCGGACAGACGAGGCGGGCCGGACCATTGTGGGGGTACTGGCCCGGCCGGAGTTCAGACAGCAGCAGAGACAGTCCGCCTTCCAGCGCTGGCTCCTCGCTGTGGCCGAGGCCATTTTGGACGCAGTAGACCGGCTCTCCGGTGCTCTGGGATACGCCGGTTGGCTGGTGACGGCGGTGGCCGTGGCGCTCTGTGCCGTCCTGCTGGCGCTGCTGGTTCTGTTCATCGCCCGCACGCTCCCCTACCTGCTGGGTCTGTTGCGAGGCAAGCGGGGGGGCGCGGCCGAGGAACCGGCCCCGCGGCAGGGGCCGGACCTGGGACCCGGCGCCGCCGACAGGGCCCTGCGCCGGGCCCGGGAGCTCGCCGAGCGAGGCGAATGGCTGGAGGCGGTCCGGCAGGTTTTCTGGGCCCTCCTGCTCCGCCTGGACGCCGCGGAGATCGTGGACTTCCGCGAGGAGGAGACCAACTGGACCTATGTGAGGCAGGTGCGCGCCGAGGCGCCCGCGGCGGCGGCGGCGGTGGAGCGAGCCACCCGGCTTTTCGAGGCCCGCTGGTACGGGGACAAGTCGGCGGTGCGTGGGGATTACCAGACCGCGCTGGGGTGCCACGACGAGGCCCGCGGAGCCCTGGAGGCCGCCCATGGCCCGCAATGATCGGGTGGTCATCATCCTGCTCTTGTCGCTCTTGTTCGCCGTGGCCCTGGTGGGCGCGGTGCTCAGCGGCACCAGGGGCGGCCCGGATGTTCTGCCCCGGCGCACCAGCTTCAGCTCCGGCCCCTCGGGGCTCAGGGCCCTGTACCTCGGGCTGCAGGAGATGGGGTTCTCGGTCTCCCGCCTGCGAGAGCCCTACGCGCGGCTTCCGCAGGCGGACGCCCTGATCGTGGCTCTCACCATGCCGTCGGTGAAGCTGCGCGCCGAGGACTGGGAGGCTCTGGAGCAGTGGCTTGAGCCGGGCAGAGTCGCCGTCATCGCCTACGAGGAGGCCGCCGACGCCCCCGAGATGAGCGGGGGCGGCGGTCTGGCCCCAACCGGAGACGCTCACGTCTCGGCACAGGTCGCCCTGCCCACGGCCCTGACGGCCCAGGCTCCGGTGGTGAACGTCTCGGGCCGACATCGCCTCACCTATCCGGACCCCGACCCGTCGTGGGAGCACCTCCATGTCGACGGCGCCCGGAGTGAGTCTTCGCCCGCCGAGGCGCCGACGCCGGCCGGGAGGCGGAGTACCCCCCCGACCGACCGGAGCTCGGATGCCCTCCTACCCGCGGATCGTCTCCTGGCCCCCGCCGTACCGCTGTACGACGCCGGAGGCGCCGTGGTGTCGATTGCACACGTCGGCCAGGGCACGGTACTGCTTATGGCCACGCCCTGGACTTTGTGCAATCAGGGGATCGGGCAGGCCGACAACTTCGCGCTGGTCGTGGGCTTCCTGGATAGCTATGCGCCGGGCAAGAGCGTGGTCTTCGACGAGATCCACCACGGCTTTGGTGCCCGGCAGGGGCTGTGGTCGGTGATCCCCCGGGCGGGGAAGGCGGCTCTGGCCCATGCCCTGGTGGCGGCACTGCTGCTTGTCATCGTCGCCGGACGGCGGCTGGGTCCGGCCGCGCATCTCCCGCCGCCCGACCGCACGCGGGCGGAGTACCTGACCTCGATGGCCTCGATCCTCCTGACCGCGGGCGCCACAGACCTGGCGACGCGCCGCCTCCTGACCCACTTCCGGAGCCGCGCGGTCCAGGCGCTGCGCTCGCCCAGTGTGGACGAGAAGGTCGTCCTGGGCCTGGCAGAAGCCCTGCCGGGCGGAATGGGCGCGGAGCTGCGGGCCGCGATGGACAGGGGCGAGGAGCTGGCAAGGGCCGGGAGGCCCCCGGTGGCGCAGGTCCTCGAATGGGCGCGCCGCACCACGGAACTTCTCAATCGCATGGAGTGTGTGGGCAATGACAATCTCTGAGCTCGGGCAGGCCATCACAACCCAGGTGTCCAGGGTGATCCAGGGCCAGGAGCAGACCGTGGAGCATCTCCTGGTCTGCCTGCTCGCCCGCGGACACGTGCTGCTCGAGGGGGTGCCGGGCCTGGCCAAGACGCTACTGGCCAAGTGTCTGGCCCACACTCTCGGCGGTGAGTTCAAGCGCGTTCAGTTCACCCCGGACCTGATGCCCTCGGACGTTACGGGGACCAACGTCTTCGATCCCGGTAGCGCCCAGTTTCACCTGCGCCGCGGCCCGGTGTTCACCGATCTGCTCCTGGCCGACGAGGTCAACCGCACGCCACCCAAGACCCAGTCGGCGCTGCTGGAGGCCATGGAGGAGCGCTCGGTGACCATCGATGGCATCTCGCATGCCCTGCCCCATGGGTTCTTTGTCATCGCCACCCAAAACCCCATCGAGCATGAGGGAACCTACCCCCTTCCCGAGGCACAGTTGGACAGGTTCCTGATGAAGTCGGTGCTGGACTACCCCACCCTGGAGCAGGAGCGCGACGTACTTCGCCTCCATGACCGGGGCATGGACCCCCACGATATCGTCGCCGCGGGCGTGGAGCAGGTGGCGCAGCTCGCCGACCTGCAGGCGGCGCAGGCCTCGGTGCGGGACATCAAGGTCCGCGATGAGGTGCTGGACTACATCCTCCATGTGGTGCGGCGCACCCGCCAGATACCCCAGGTGATCGTCGGAGGCAGCCCGCGGGCGGCCGTGGCGCTGATGGCCTGCTCCAAGGTCACCGCCGCACTGCGCGGCCGCGACTTCGTGACACCCGATGACGTGCGGGATGTCACCCTGCCCGTCCTGCGCCACCGCCTGATCCTCCAGCCCGAGGCGGAGCTGGAGCAACTGACCGCCGACCGTATCCTGAACTCCGTACTGGCGGCGGTGGAGGTGCCGAGGTAGGAGAGGTAGGAGAGACGGCGGAGAACGGCAACACCTTATCACGGAGACACGGAGAGCACGGAGTTCCACGGAGAACGGCGAGACGGGGAAGACGGCGGAGAACGGCGGTGGCGGGCGGGCCCGAAAAGCCGGGCGTGCGGCGCCGTTGGCCGTTGTAGGGCGGCGACCCGTGCGCCGCCGCCGTTGGCCGT
>CAZXDD010000616.1:0-4864 GCA_964639415.1 uncultured Armatimonadia bacterium | reverse complement strand
GGGGGTGACGGCGGGGGTGACGGCGGGGGTGACGGCGGGGGTGACGGCGGGGGCAACGGCGGGGGCAACGGCGGGGGCAACGGCGGGGAGCGCAACGGAGGGCTGTGCCCTGAAGAAGCCGTCTTCTGGCGTGCTCTGCCGCTTTCTGTGTACTCCGGCGTTCTCTGTGTCTCTGTGCTATGCCGTTCTCCGTGGAACTCAGTACTCTCTGTGTCTCTATGTTGAGTCGCTGGTCGTTCTCCCCTCCGCGGAGGTCTCCCGGCCTCCCCCAGCGAACTCCCGTCCGTTGCCGACTCACAGGCGCCGAAAGGACTGAGATGGATGCTCAGAGGTTTTGCTGAGGGTAAGGTACGCTATGGCTGTGTGGGCGCGGGTCTGCAGGGCGAGGGGCATGTGAAGGTCATCGCCTCCCTCCCCAATGCCGAGCTGGTCTCAGTGTGTGACATCGACGAGCAGAAGGCGCGTGCGGCGGCCCTGCGCTATGGGGCCAGGAACGCGCTTACCGACTACAACGAGCTGTTCGCCGACGACACGATCGACGCGGTCTCCATCGCCCTGCCGGATCATCTGCATCGTGATGCGGCCGTGAGCGCATTGCAGGCGGGGAAGCACGTGCTGCTGGAAAAGCCCATGGCGACCACGGTCGAGGACGCCGAGGCCATCGCCGCCGCTCAGGAGGCCGCTGGGAAACGGCTGATGATCCTGTGGAGCAATCGGTGGATGCCGATGTTCTGGTCCACCAAGGAGATGCTGGAGCGTGGCGAGCTGGGCGACCCGCTGTACTGCTACGCGCGGCTCAATAACACCCTGTACGTGCCGACCAAGATGCTGTCGTGGTCGGGTGATACGAAGCTTCCCTTCTGGCTGATTTGCCACCGGTACGACATCGCCCGTTGGTACTTCGGCAGTGAGGCCAAGCGCGTCACCGCGGTGGCGCGGTCGGTGGTGCTCAAGGGCATGGGCATCGACACCCCGGACTTCTACCAGGCCACGGTGGAGTTCGAGAACGGTTGTGTGGGCAATTTCGAGTCCTGCTGGGTGCTGCCTGAGAGCATGCCGTATCTGGTGGACAGCAAGTTCCAGCTCATCTGCACCAGGGGCTATGTGAATGTGGACCCTACGCTGCCCGTGCATCAGGTGAGCACGGAGGCGGCACACCAGAACAAGGGGTTCATCACCGGGGACATCGACGGTGAGCCAAGAGGCTTCGTCTTCGACGCCATCTCGCACTTCGTCAACTGCCTGCTGCGCGACGAGGAGCCGATGATCACGGCCTACGACGGGCTGATGGCCACCAAGGCCCTGGCCGCGATGGTGGAGGCGGCGGAGAAGGGCGAGCCGGTGGATCTGTAGCTCGCCCCGTGCCTGGGGGGACGGGCTGAAGCCCGTCGCCGGTCCTCCGGACCGGACACCTTCACGACTACGACCGCGGCGAGAACGCACCCCTTGGCTCCGTAGCCGTTGACGCCGTTCGCCGTTGACTAGCGACTAGCGACTCGCCGACTCGCGACTCCACCTGAGTGAGTGTATTTCGCATGCAAGAGCAACTGCGACGAATGCTGGACCAATTGCTCGTCACCCACTCCCCTTCCGGTGAGGAGGGGGAGATGCAGCAGCTTTGCGAGGCGCTCCTGCGCGAGCGCTGTGACGACGTGTGGACCGACGAGAATGACAACCTTCTGGCCAAGATCCCCGGCGAGAGCAGCCGGGACGCCGTGCTGGTGATGGCCCACAAGGACGAGATCGGCACGATCATCCGCAAGATCGATGAGGACGGCAAGATCTGGCTGGAGCCTCTGGGCGGCTGCGTGCCGTGGGTGTACGGGGAGGGCCCCTTCGATGTGATCGGCGACGAGATCGTGACCGGCATTCTGTCCGTGGGAAGCCGCCACTCCAGCCACCTGTCGGCGACCATTGCCGACGCCAAGAGCAAGGCCCTCAACTGGGAGATGTGCTATATCGACTGCAAGCTCAGCCGCGAGCAGCTCGGGGAGCGGGGGGTCCGAGTGGGCAGTCGGGCCTGTGTGGCGAGACAGCGCAAGACACCGGTGTACATCGGTGAGTGTGTGGCGGGCTACGCGCTGGACGACAAGGCGGCGGTGGCCGTGTTGCTGCTGACGGCCGACCTTGAGCGGCAATCCGGGGGCAGGCCGAAACGCGATCTGTACCTGGCGGTGACCGGGGCGGAGGAGACCGGGATCTCCGGCGGGGCTTACGTGGCCCGCACCATACCGGCCACCGAGCACATTGCGGTGGAGATCATCCCTGTGGCTCCGGAGTACTCGGTGACGCTCTCCGCCGAGCCTGCGATAATGTACAAGGACGCCGTGTTCATCTACGACAAGCCGCTGGCCGACGAGCTGTCGCGCACCGCCGACGAGCTCTGTGGCGGGCATCAGCGCATCGTGGTGCGCTCCTTCGGCAGCGATGCCAGCACGACGGCCAAGTACGGGTACACGGCGAAGGCGGCGTGCATCGGGTTCGCTACTGAGAACACCCACGGGTACGAGGTGGGGCACCTGGCCGCCATCGAGAACTGCGCCCGGCTCCTGGCGGCGCACGTGCTCGGGTAGCCGCGCGGCCGGGCCGACCCGTGTGGATGGCGCGGCTTCTCCGAGCCAGAAAGGAACACCCAGACCTTGCCGACGGTACAGATCGGGCAGCACAGCGTTGAGTACCGCGTCGAGCGCAGCGCCAGGCATCGGCAGATGCGGCTGGTCGTCACCCCGCAGCGGTCGGTCTACGTCGCGGCGACCATCTTCGACAGCGAAGCCGTCATCGAGCAGTTCGTCGAGGCGTCCCGGGACTGGCTCCGCAAGCAACTCTACCCCTCGGAGCCCCCGGACGCTCCCGTCCACGTGGTTGAGGACGAGCACGGCCCCATCGAGTTCCGTGTCACCCGCAATCCGCGACGGAAGCGGGTCAGCGTCTACTGGCAGCCCAAGACGGGCCTCGAGGTGCGCGCGCCCACGGCGATGCCGATGGCGCAGATCGAGGAGTGTGTCCTGCAGAACGCGGCCGCCATCCGAGGTCGGACCCGCGAGATGGCCGCCGAAGCGCCGCCGGAGCGCCGCTGGGTAAGCGGCGAGACCGTCTCGCTGCAGGGCAAGGAGCTGACTTTGGAGATCGTGCCCCACAGGGCCACCGGTCGCGCCGGGCGCCGGGGGGACAAGCTGGTGGTGAAGGTGGACCAGGCCGCCCCGCCCGGCGATGTCCCGCATATCGTGCGGGACGAGGTCCTGAGGTTCCTTAGTAAGCAGGCGGCCGCGGAAGTGGAGCGGCGCCTGCCCAAGCTGGCCGACCGCATCGGCGTCCGGCCGGGGAGGATCACCATCAAGGACACCAAGTCCCGCCACGGCAGTTGCTCGGCCGACGGGAGTATCTCCATCGCCTACCGCGTGGTGATGGCGCCGCCGGAGGTGATGGACTACGTCATCATCCACGAGTTGTGTCACATCCGTCACCCGAACCACTCCAGGGCCTTCTGGGCCCTGGTGGCGGAGATGATGCCCGGCTACGAGCGGCACAAGCAGTGGCTCAAGGACAACGGGGAATTGCTGAGGCTTTAGGCGTGCCCGAGCCGTCCTGCGGGGACCGCCGCCCACCGCCACGCCCTCCGGGCGCTGCCGTCGACCCAAGGAGACCTGCATGCCCGACGTCATCTTCGCCCTCGATGTGGAAGACCCCGTCAACGAGGCCTCCGACGACGCTGTGCTTGAGTTGTGCAACCTCTTCTGCCGGGAGGATGTGCCGCTGTCGCTGTTCCTGGCGGGCGAGAAAGCCCGGGTACTGCGGCAGCGGGGCAGGCGCGATGTGATCGAGGCCCTATCGCGCCACGAGATCTGCTACCACGGCAACTACTGGGGCGACTTCCCGATCCCCGCTCTGGAGTACGGTCAGGACATGACATGGGACGACGCGGTGGCTCATGCGCTCCGCGTGGAGCTGCCCGGACTGCACGATGTGGCCGAGATCACCGGGCAATTCCCGGTGGCGTGGTGCTGCCACCAGGCCCAGCAGTGCCCGCAGCTTGCCTATGCGCTCAAACTGGCCGGAGTGCGCTGCTGGGCCGGTGGTCCCAGAGGGTGGATGATGAACTGGCTCTCCTGGCCGCGGTCCAAGTGTGTCGTGTCGCTGCAGGGCAGTTGGGACAATCGGGTCGACCCCACCCGCCGCGATGAGCTCAAGGAGCCCGCCGATGTGGAGCGGGACATGTGGAGCATGAGGGTGGCCTACGAGGCCCTGGCCGAGCGGGTGGACTTCATCTGCTTCGCCGGACACCCCACGTGCTTTGTCACCGCAGACTGGGGAGGGCTGTACGAGTACGCGGTGCTGTTTCGCGACGGGGGCCCGGTGGCCTATCCGCGCCCCTCGGGCATCGCCCATTCCCAGCCGCGCTCGGCGGAGGATCGCGCCGCCGCCCTGCGGTTCGTCCGCGAGACGGTACGCTGGGTGAAGGCCCAGCCGGATGCGAACATCACCGGCTACGCCGCGCTGTGCGCACTGGACGAGGAGCCTCTCGTGCAGTGGCTCAGTCTCCCCCAGATGCTGGAGATCGCCCGCGAGGCCCAGGCGGTGCTCAACTACGTCACGGCCTTCGGCATGAGCTTCTCTCCGGCCGACATCGTCGGGCTTCTGGCCTTCGCCTGCCAGTACTGCTGGCACAACGGGGCTTGGCCCGAGCGCCTTCCGGTGCAGCGCCTGCTGGGACCCACACAGGCCCCGCTTGCCCAGACGGGCCCTGTGACCATGACGCGTGAGCACCTCTTCGCCGGGGCGCTGTCGTGCTATGCGACGATGATGGATCACGGCCGCATTCAGATCGGAAGAGCACACGTCTGAACTCCAGTCACGAGATTCCATC
>CAZXDD010000615.1:3101-4888 GCA_964639415.1 uncultured Armatimonadia bacterium | reverse complement strand
ATACGAGATAATGAGCGGTGACTGGAGTTCAAGACGTGTGCTCTTCCGATCTGGTCGCCAAGCCGAAGTGGTACTACTGACCTGAGAGGAGGCAATGCACTTGATCGAGTATACGCGAGGGAATCTGCTTGAAGCGGACTGCGAAGCCCTCGTCAACACCGTCAACACAGTGGGCGTGATGGGCAAGGGGATCGCGCTGCAGTTCAAGCAGGCCTTCCCCGACAACTTCCGCGCGTACGAGCAGGCATGCCGCGCCGGTGAGGTGCGGATCGGGCGGATGTTCGTCGTGCCCACAGGGCGTCTGGGCAACCCGCGGTACATCATCAACTTCCCGACCAAGGAGCACTGGCGACAACGCTCGCAGCTCAAGGGCATCGCCGAGGGCCTGGACGACCTGGTGGCGCAGGTCATCGCTCTGGGGATCCAGTCCGTGGCCGTGCCCCCTCTGGGATGCGGCAATGGCGGACTGGCATGGGCGGACGTGCATCCCCTGATCGTGGAGGCCTGTGAGCGAGTACCACAGGTGCGTGTGCTACTGTTCGCGCCCGCGGGAGGTCCGCAGGCCGCCGAAATGCCCGTCGGGACCACGAAGCCGGAGCTGACCGCGGCGAGGGCCATGTTCATCGGTCTGCTGGAGCTGTACCGGGCGCTGGACTACCGCCTGACCCTGCTGGAGGTGCAGAAGCTCGCCTACTTCCTGCAGGAGGCCGGGGCGCCACTGCGACTGCAGTTCGTGAAGGCCCGGTACGGCCCATACGCCGAGAACCTGAACCACGCCATGCAACGGCTCGAGGGTCACTACACCCGTGGCTACGGCGACCGCAGCCATGAGGCGCAGATTCACCTTCTGCCCGACGCAGCGCAGGCCGCTCGGGCGTTCCTGGCGGAAGACCCCGCCTCGACCGGGTACCTCCGCCGAGTGGGCGAGCTGATCTATGGCTTTGAGACGCCGTACGGCATGGAGCTTCTGGCTACCATACACTGGGTCGCGACGCGCGAGGACCCGCAGGCCCGGGACGACCCCGCCGCGGCCGTGTCGGGCCTGCAGGCCTGGAGCGACCGCAAGAGAGATCGCTACCGCCCGGAGCACATAGAGGTGGCCTGGCGCAGACTCTCGGAGCAGGGTTGGCTCGTGGCAACCGACCACGCGAGGGACTGAGCCACAGGGGGGTTCGCGGGAGCACCGAGCACCATGCGCCTGATTGACAACCACCTCGACGACCGGTCGCTCTCCGACTATCTGGCGCGGCTCCTGCCCATGGCGGGGGAGGCCTGCATCCAGGTGGCGTACCTGCGCGTGAGCGGCATCGAGCTGCTGCGGGAGCCGCTCTCGGAGCTGGCCCGCCGCGGCGGCCGTTTGCGCCTCCTCACCTGCGGCGACTTTTCGCAGACCGAGCCGGAAGCTCTCCGGTTCCTTCGCGAGTTGGGCGGACGCACCGAGGTGCGCATGGTCTCCTCCTCGGGGCTGCAGGGCTTCCACCCCAAGTGCTATCTTCTCACCAGCGGACGCTACAGCGTACTGGTGGTGGGCTCCTCGAACTTCACCGGCGGCGGTCTGCGGGACAATGTGGAGCTGAACCTGGCGCTCGAGCTGCCTGGGGAGCACGAGACTATCGTCGGGGCCCGGCGGATCTTCGACTCGCTGTGGGAGGCCACGCCGTGGCTCAGCGACGAGTGCTTCGAGGACTACCGCCGCTTCTGGGAGCAGACCCACAACCTGGCGGGCCGGCTCATCTACCGGGTTCCCGACACCCGCGCAGTTCCAGAAGGCAAGGAGGGCCCCATAG
>CAZXDD010000615.1:0-3091 GCA_964639415.1 uncultured Armatimonadia bacterium | reverse complement strand
CATAGTGCCCGATTATGTGGATCCAGGGGAGCTGCAGCCCGGCGATCTGGTGCGCTTCAACGGCAGTGAGGGGGACGTGATCACCGTCACGCGACTGGGGGAGCGGTGGAGTGTGAAGGTGTCGGTAAGGGGCGTGGGCACGCAGACGCTGCTTTCGCCGCCCACATGCTTCGAGCGTGTAGAGACGCCGCTGAGCCGCCTGGCCCAGATGGACTTCGACACCGCTGAGCAGTTCGACCTGCTCGTCGACGCTACGAGGCTGTCGCTGGCCTACGAGTACGACCGTCTGGTGTCGCTGTCGAACTCCCGGGCCAAGCTGGAGCCATATCAGGTGGCGGCGGTGCACAAGGTGGTGTCCGCCTGGGAGCCAAGGTTCCTGATCGCCGACGATGTGGGGCTGGGCAAGACGGTGGAGGCGGGAATGGTGATCAAGGAGCTGATGGCCCGTCACCGGGCGGACAGGGTGCTGATCGTGTGTCCGGCGGGGCTGACGTACCAGTGGGAGCGGGAGATGCAGGACAAGTTCGACGAGCGATTCGAGCGGCTCACCTCGGCCGACCTGCGCAAGTGGCGCAGCACACGGCCGGCGGGAGAGCCACTGTCGGCAAGATACCCGCGGGACATCGTCTCGTTGGACACCGCCAAACCCCGTCAGGAGGGGACCAACGCTCCGGACTTCGCGGAAGCCCACTGGGACGTGGTGGTCATCGACGAGGCACACAAGGTCTCTCAGCACGGGTGTGGGGAGGAGCTCAACGAGCGGTACAAGCTGGCACGCGACATCTCCCCGGCCTGCGATGCTCTGCTCTTGCTGTCGGCCACCCCACACGACGGCGACCCCCACGCATTCCTCTCGCTCCTGCAGCATCTGGACCCTCTCCGCTTCGATGGCGTGGAGGAGGTGACCCCGGCCGCCCTGGAGCCGATCATGGTGCGGCGGGGCAAGGGGGACATCCGCAGGGATGAC
This sequence comes from uncultured Armatimonadia bacterium, assembly GCA_964639415.1. Lineage (GTDB taxonomy): Bacteria > Armatimonadota > Zipacnadia > Zipacnadales > JABUFB01 > CAYRFY01. Next base: position 2,124 of record CAZXDD010000615.1, on the reverse strand, counting down.
GGCAGCCCGCTATTTCGTCCACGGTGGGTGGATACCACCGAGGTGAAGTTCACAAAGGAAGAGCTACACCTGTATGAGGAGGTCACCAAGTACGTGCGCGAGGGGTACCAGGCCGCCTCCGCCCAGCGGGACAACGCGGTGGGGTTTCTGATGGTCCTGCTGCAGAAGCGCATGGTCAGCAGCGTGGCGGCGATACGGCGCTCGCTGGAGCGGCGACTGATGGCGCTGGAGAACCCCAATGCGGCGGCGCTGCGCGCTTCCGAGCTGCGTGAGCTGCGTGACCGCGAGGACGATGAGGAGGCCCTCAGCGACGAGCGGCGTGAGGAGTTGCAGCAGCGGCTTGAGGAGGCGCGCCTGCGCGCCGACTCCCCGGCCCACAAGGCGGAGGTGCGCCGGGTGCGCGAGTTGGTGAAGCTGGCCCGGAAGATCGCGGTGGATACCAAGGCGCGTGAGCTGCGGTCGTTCGTGGAGGGGGTCCTTAAGAGAGCACCGGAAGAGAAGGTACTGGTGTTCACGGAGTACACCGACACCCTGGACTATCTGCGCGACGAGGTGCTTGGCAAGGACTTCGGCCCCATCGCGCAGATCTACGGAAGCATGAGCATGGAGGAGCGCCAGCAGGCCGAGGAGGAGTTCGCCGGACCCGGCTGCCACCTGATGCTGGCCACCGACGCCGCCGGGGAGGGTCTCAACCTGCAGTTTTGCCACATCATGGTGAACTACGAACTGCCCTGGAACCCCAACCGTATCGAGCAGCGCATCGGCCGTCTCCACCGCTACGGCCAGGATCACGACGTACACGTCTACAACATCCAGGTAACCAATACGCGGGAGGGGATCATCCTCACCCGGCTGCTACGCAAGGTCAAGACGATCGAGGAGCAGCTCGGTGGCTATGCCCCGAACATCCTGGGTCTCTCGGCCTCGGCGCAAGCGGACAACCTCAACAAGCTCTCGGACCTCATTATCCACGCCATCGCTCAAGACACGCCGCCCGAGGTGACCGCGGGCCACGTGGAGCAGGCCCTCGAGGCCCGTCGACAGATGGGAGCGCAGATCGAGAGCAGCCTGTTCCAGCCCCTCCGTCACTTCGACAAGGGCGAGGCCGACAGGGTGATCCGGCGCAGCGCCGAGACGATGCCGACGAATGCCGACATTGAGTCCTTCGTGCGGAGGTACTTCCGCCTGCATCAGGGGCGGGTGGCGAACACACGGACCCCTCGTGTGGTCCGCCTGTCGACGCCGCCGCGGGTGAGGTACGGCGAGCGCGTGCTGGATACCTACCCACGTGCCACATTCGACAAGGCCACCGCCTTCGCTCAGAAGGCACGGGACCTGCAGTTCATCGCGTTCGGACATCCCCTGCTGACGGCCATCATCAGGCACTGCCGCAGTCGCGTGCCGGGCCTGCGCGGCGCCACGACGGCGAAGCTGTTGTCTACCGAGGAACTGGGTGCCGAGGCCGGCCTGCTTTGTGTCTACACTCTGCGCTTCGCAGATGCCCACGATCAGACCATCGGCGAGACTCTGGTGCCGGTCTTCGTCGACGCGGCGGGCCGGGTCGATGCGGACGCCGGGCAGCGATTGCTGCGGGCCGAGGGGACCGCCGTGGCCGAGCCCGATGCCCTCGAGCGGGTGGCGAAGCTACTGCCCCTGGCGGAGGACCTGGAGCGGCTCGCGAGCGCAAAGGCGGCTGACGTGGCTCAGGACGAATTCCTGCGTCTCTCATCAGAGCGAGAGAAGCAGGCAGATGCCTCTGTGGAGAGCCTGGAGCACTTCCGCGCTGCCAAGGCCGACAGGCTCAGAGGTGCCGTGCTGCAGTACCAGCAACGCCTGCTGGCCGGGGATGACATGGACATTGCGATCCGCCGCGCAGAGTACGAGCTGTCTCAGCTTGAGCAGGACTGCGCCCGGCGGCTGGCACAGATTGAGGCCAGGCGCAGCGTGCAGCACCATGCGCCGGAGCTCCTGAGCGTTGCGGTCCTGGTGGCGGAGTAGCGCTGCCGCTCATCCGTGGCGGGACGCCCGTGGTCCCGGGGACGGCAACGACAACAGCGGACGGCGAACGCCGGCGGGGTACAGGCCCCCGCCCTACAACGACAGACGACAACGCCCGACGGGCTG
>CAZXDD010000614.1:2614-4898 GCA_964639415.1 uncultured Armatimonadia bacterium | reverse complement strand
GGATAGGGGACGGGGGATAGGTCTGCTCACCAGCAGGCCGGTGGGGTAGGTGGCGGGGCAGCCTGAGCCGGAGACGCGGCTCCTGGGCCGCCGGATGCCAGGCAGGGAAAGGGGGCGGCGCAGGGGCGCCGCCCCACGAACAGCAACGGCCACGGCGTGCGGGCCTGGAGACCCGCGGGCACGGTGAGTTGTGGGTCAGCGGCTTGAGCGGCACCCCCGCCCGACAACCGCGCGAGCCGCGCACGGCCCTGCGCCTCCCTACGCCGTCTCCACCTCCGCCAGAGCCACCTCATCCGCCGCCGCCGGCGCCTCCTCCACAACCCGCATGCTCTTCCACTTCCCCTGCAGGAACCTCAGCAGGAAGCACACCGCCAGCACCATCACGAAGGCCGTCAGCGACCACCACGCCGCCCAGATGCTACCGTTCTCGTCGCGGCAGACCAGCCATGTCGGAAGCACCATCAGGACGAGGCCGAGCGAGGACGACAGGAACATCACAAACACCGTGTCTCCCGCGCCCTTCAGCGCCGCCGAGAAGATGAGGTTGGCGCCGTCCAGCAGGGAGTACAGCGCCACGAACCGCAGCAGGATCACGGCCATGTCCCGCAGCGGGGCAAACTCCGCCGGATCCGCCTTGGCACCAAAGGGCGCGAGGAAAAGGTTCGGCGTCAGGACGTAGAGTGCCGCGACGAAGGCCATGTAGCCGAAGGTGATGTGGAAAGCCGACCACGTGGCGGTGGTTGCCAGGTCGGCGCGATTCTCGCCCAGACGCTGCCCCACCAGCGTCGAGGTAGCGATGGCGAAGCCGATCATCGGCATGAACACGATGCTGTTGACCTGAAACGCCAGCGTTGTGGCGCCCAGCTCGGCCACTCCCAGACGCCCCACGAGCATGATGAACACCGACCAGGCCAGGATGTCCAGCATGAACTGCACCCCGCTGGGGGCGCCGAAGCGCAGGAGGCGGCCCAGCAGTGGCCAATCGACCCGCCAGTTGTGCCAGACGTTGTACCGGGCCCGCAGAGGTCCCAGCAGGAAGAGCCCCAGGAACATCAGCGCGCCGCAGCTCTGGGCGATCACCGTCGCCCACCCCGCACCGGCAATGCCCATCTTCGGCAGCCCGAAGTTGCCCAGGACCATGGCGTAGTCCAGGATGCCGTTGAGTGCGGCGGCTCCGATGTTCACCCACATCACCGTGGCCGTCTTCCCAATGCCTGTGAAGAACGAAGACACCGCCGCGGAGAGCACCGAGGCGCCGCCACCCAGAATCAGGATGCGGAAGTAGACGCACTCAGCCTCCTGCACCGCCCCGTCGTGGCCCGCCAGGCGGAACAGGGGCTCCGCCAGCAGGGCGAAGGGGAGGATGAACAGCGCCGAGAGCAATGCGACATAGATGGCCTGCCACACCGAAGCGGCGATGCGCTCGGGCTGTCCGGAGCCGTGGTACTGGGCCACGAAGGTGTTCACATACGAGGCCGTACCGATGAAGAAGCACATCACGGTAAAGGAGATCGTGCCCGCGGGCAGCGCCGCGGCCAGCGCCTCCGGGGAGTGCCAGGACAGGAACATGCGGTCCACGAACTGCTGCACCGTCATGGAGCCGGTGCTCAGGACCAGGGGGCCCGCGAGGGCCAGAACTTCGCGATAGCCGGAACGGGCGTGCCACCTGCGACGCAGGAAGCCCACCCCGCCGGCGGGGCTCATTGCAGACATTGCCAGGTATCGTCTCTCTTGGCGGAGCTTCGATGGGGAAGAAGCCAAAGTGGGTGCACTCGGAGGCACTCGCACGCAGGTCGGCGATGCGGGCGCGCACCGGCGCGTGTGGTCGCGGGCCGCTCAAGCCGCTGCTGCGTGGGCCTTGCCGCACACAACGGTACCCAGTATAGCCTGCGGGCGTCAAGTGCTAAGGAACGGTTGTGCAACATGGGGTAAGGGAGGCGAGGCGCTCCGGGGCATCCGCCGCCCCCGGGGATGGGGGCAGGCGGACGGAGCGCCTCGCCGCAGCGGCCACTAGCCTCCGAAGCCCCGCACCCCGAAGCCGTCGCCCCAGGGGTTGAGGTCCGTCAGGCCGGTGTCCTCGATCAGTCTGGCCACCCGCTCGCGATAGGCGTAGAGCTCCGCCGGGTCGTGGCTGTACTCTGCCATGCTCTTGACCAGGCTCTCGGGGACAACGACGGCCTTTTTGGCCTCTTCAAGCCAGGACTTCTCCGGCTCGCTCAGCTCGCCCCGGGCCTCGACGCGGCGGATCGCCTAAAGGCTTTGAACACCCCCGGCAACCGTCTCG
>CAZXDD010000614.1:0-2604 GCA_964639415.1 uncultured Armatimonadia bacterium | reverse complement strand
CGAAGTCCTCCATCCCGTCCCGGTAGTTCTCCAGGCGGATGGTGGGCACCGGCTTGCCGCCGGGCCCGGCACAGATCAGAGACCCGTCGCCGTGGTACGTGGTCCAGCTCACCGGGTTCCACGTGGTGAACGGTCCGCTCTCGATGGGCTGGTTGGCGTTCCAGATGTCCAGGGAGTAGTAAAGGAAGCCGTCCGGGCGGTACTTGGCCGTCATGGCGCCCATCAGCAGACGGGATTCGATGGCCGCGTACTCCACGAACCAGTTGGCGAAGGGGTTGTGGGGGCCGCAGCAGATGTACCACCAGACCTTCTTGCCCGCCTCCCGCGCCTCCTCCGCCACGTCGGGCTTGAAGCTCGGGGTCAGCGGACACCAGGCGTCCATGGTCTTGACTTCGGACTCCAGCCCGAAGCTGTGGTCGTAGCTGGTGGTCATCAGCAGGACTTCGGGGAAGGCCTTCTTCAGCGCCTGGGCGGATCGCTCCAGGAGCCCGAACTGCTCCTTGGGTCGCTCGTCGAAGCCGTAGATGTAGGCGTACGGCAGTAGGCCCAGCTCCCTGGCCTTCTCGTACCCCGGCCGCAGGCGCTCGATGGTGTCGGCGATGGCCTGCTCGAAGCCCTCCTCGCTGGTGCCCGCGTTGAACACGTTGCCCAGGTTGAAGGCCACGAGCTTGCCCTGCCTGTGCAGATGCTCGACGACCTCGAAGTCCGGCGGTCCGCCGCGGTAGAGGCTGTCGTAGTCGATCTGATAGTCGGCCAGGAAGTCGGCCCAGACCAGCTTCATCCGGCCCCACTGTTCCTCCCCAACCATTCGCTTGGCGGTCTCGAAGTACGTGATCGCCGTCGGCAGTGAGGTGTGATCGGGCAAGGTGAAGTTCCTTACGGTGACGGTGAGTGGGAACCGCACCGGCTCCACGCCCTGCGCCGAGACGGTCAGCGTGCCTTGGTACTCACCGGCCGCCTGGGTCTTGGGCGCGCGCACGCGAATCCAGAACGACTGCAGGTCGCCGGGCTGGATGTCGATCGGGTCCAGGAAGTCCAGGATCGGGTCCGGCCACCAGCCGATGTGCGAGACGGCGTAGGGCGGCTTGCCCTCGGTCTTCACGTAACCCATCACGTCACAGTCCACCTGTTCGGCAGAGAGCACCTCGCCCGCCTCGGTCCTCAGGTCCGTGACGGACACCTCGACACCCCGGAGCGCCTCGCCCCGCGGCATCACCGCTACCTGGAAGGCCTCCTTCTCGTTGCGCGCCAGGCTGAGCTCCACGCTCCGGCGCACATCGACCTCGAAGGGCATCTCCCGCGGGAGCAGCTTGACCATGGAGGTGGCAAAGCCCACCAGCATGGCGGGAGCGCCGACTTCGGCCACATTGCAGGCGGCCTCGAACTTGCCCTCCGCGATCAGCCGCTCCGAGGCACCCGGAAGCCGGTCCAGGTCGGTCTTGGCCTGCTGTACCTGGGCGATGGTGACCTCCGGGGCCGTCAGCGTCCGCCGGATTCCATCCAGCCACGCCTGGAGCGCGTCGACGCGCGTCATCAGTCCCGGCGCGTCGCCCAGCTCGGCCAGTTCGGCCCGGGAGCCGTCCAGCACCGCCTGCGAGGCCGCGACGCGGTCCAGCGTCAGCGCGGCGATCTCCCTGCCGGAGCCCTCGCGTGGCGCCGGCGGCTCCTCTCCGGGAGCCAGCAGCCGGATGTTGTCCAAGTAGAGGGTCATATCTGCCGGCGGGCGCTGGGTGAAGAAGTGGACGATCGAAATGTCCCTCCGGTCCACCTTCTCGGGCAGACCGGCAAGCGGGATGATGAACCGCCTGTAGCCGGCTTCGGGAAGCTGGAAGTTGTAGCTCAGGCTCTCGCGGAACGGAACCTTGCTGTCGGAGACGAAGAGGGAGAGGAAGAAGTACTGGTCCACCGGGTTGACGATATCGACCATGAGCCGGTCATAGGCGGACCAGTCGGCCTCGGGAGGCTTAACCTCGAAGGCCGGCCACTCGCCCATGCCCTGCTCCCAGGCGGGAGTGGTGAACCTCATCGAGTGCTCGCCGGAGGTGGCGAAGCGCGCCACACGCTCGAGCGTGTCCTGGTCGGCATCGCGGATGACCCAGGCCTCAAGCTCCGCGTCGCTTTCGAAGTCGAACAACACCGGCCCGGCATGGGCCGCGCCTGCGAGCAAGGAGACTATCGCCAGAAGTGTACAGCTTGTCATGTGCATCGCTCCCGATAGTGGATGGTGTCTGTCTTGCGCCCTTCTGCTGCGGCGGGCCGCCGGTGGGCAGGCCTCGCCGCCTTGTCGTTGGTGGGGCGGGCCTCGCCGCGTTGTCGTTGGTGGGGCGGGCTTTGCCGCCTTGTCGTTGGTGGAGCAGGCTTCGCCGCCTTGTCGTTGGTGGGGCGGGCTTTCCAGCCCGCCGGCACCGACCCCACGGGTCGGTGCCCGTCATCGGGCTCCCCCGTGCCCCAGCGGCCGCAACGGCTGTCGAGCGTCCCGCTCGACACGCGGGCTGGAAAGCCCGCGCCACTGACGGCAGAGACCCGTTGCCGGTGGTGGAGCAGGCTTCGCCGCCTTGTCGTTGGTGGAGCAGGCTTCGCCGCCTTGTCGTTGGTGGGGCGGGC
>CAZXDD010000613.1:0-4906 GCA_964639415.1 uncultured Armatimonadia bacterium | reverse complement strand
GAGATGGAATCTCGTGACTGGAGTTCAGACGTGTGCTCTTCCGATCTCCTATGCCGGGCGGAGAGTGTCGCTCATACTGCGGGTCAATGCACTGGGGGATACGGAGCACGACTGGGCGGTATGGGTCCGTCCACTGGTGCTGCGACAGTAGGCTCCAGGGCCGTCGCCGGAAGTCGTAGGCTCCCAACCCGCCTGCCGTTCGCCGTTGCCATCCCGCGCCATCCACCAACAGGAGGCTCACCGTGCAAACCGTCTATGGCGTCTATCCCGAGGCGCATGAGGTCATCGAAGACACACAGGCGCAGACCGTCACCATCCGCAACCGGTTTTACGCCATCACCCACAGCCTCGCGCACGGCGGGGCCATCGTGGAAGTACGCTACCTCAAGGGCACCGACCGCAATCTGCTCCTGGATGCCTGCGCCGGTGAGGTGGTTCTGGCGAAGGGGGCGGGGACGTACAGCGAGCGCCACGACGCGCAGACGAGGCTGAGCATCGAGCGCCGGGGCACCGACGTCCAGCTCACCTTCGAGGGGCTGCTGCGCGACGCCGAGGGCAAGGACTGCGGGTTCGGCTACCGCCACACCTACCTGCACCGCTGGGGCCACGTGCGCGTGGACAAGTCCTTCGCCTTCCGCGCCGAGACCCGTGTGAGCCGTCTGTGCGTGCACTCCTGGTCCGTGCGGCCGGAGCTTGGCCACTGGGGGTACCGCCCCGGGGCGCCGGCCGAGGGGGCCACGTGGACCGCGGCCTTCGGTGTCTGCCGGTGGGGGCGCTTCACTCCCGGCAAGGCCTTCGACTGCGCCTGCGAGAGCCGTTTCGTCCCGCGGTACGTCTGCTGCGCCGATCCGGGCCGCGAGGGCATCGAGTGGTTCGTGGGCTCCGACCTGTCGCAGTGGGACTATCAGACGGCCGGCGAGCCCGGACACGGGAGTTTCCGCCTCGACCCGCAGACGCGGCCGCCGGGCGTGGGCTTCTCCGTCTCCGCGCTGGACATCCCCCGGGGCGGCGTCGCGCTCCAGGGCGAGTACGCCTTCCGCTACTTCATCGGTGTGCCCATCATCTCCGGCAGGGCCAACCGGCTGTTTCTGCACAGGAGCTTCCAGCGCAAGAACTGGCCGACCGAGGAGTTGCTCGAGGCCTACGCCCAACGCGGCATCGCCAGCATGCACTTCCACCACGACGGCGACAGCCACCGCGACGGGCAGTTCTGGCGTGACGGTTCGTACCCGCCCTTCGGCCCCGAGGACATGGCAGAGTACGACCGCGTCATCGCCCAGTGCCGCAAGCACGGTATCCGCACGGCCACGTACTTCTCCAACAAGGAGCTGCACCCCACCGTGGAAGCGTACAGGGAGCATGGCGAGCAGTGGGCGCGCCTCCCGGATGACACCTGGGAGCAGTTCCACAACGCCTACTCCGGCGACGAGTTCGGCGCCCAGATGTGCCTGCGCTCCGGCTGGGCCGACTTCCACAAGGCCTACATCGACAAGGTCCTCACACACCACGCCCTGGACGGCACCTACTACGACTGGAACGTGGCGCTGTACTGTCACAACACCCGTCATGTCCCCGGCCACGAGCAGGACCTCATGGTGCCGGGAACGGGGGACTGGGTCCACTCGCCCGCGGGCCACTGGGACATGGAGGAGCTGCTGGACCTCGTGGCCTGGACCCGGCAGCGGGTGGGGCCGGAGGGGCTGATGGTCATCCACAATACCATGGCCCCCATGGCGGCCATCGAGAACTATGCCGATGGGATCGTGGCCATGGAGTGGGGCTATGCGCGTCTGGCCGCCGACGCCCCCGCGCTGGAGGACCTGCCCCTGGAGTGGAGCTTCATGGGCCACCGCTCCCGCGGGGTCATCGGCTACGGCTGCCTGGAGGACGATGCGCCGGAGCGCGTGCACCGGCAGATGACGGTGCGCTCGGTCCTGACCGCCTCCGTCCCGTGGCCGGCGGACGACCTCGCCCTTGAGATGTTCGGGCCGCTCACCGGTCGCGATCTGAGCCGCTATCGCTTCGCCGACGCCCGCTGGGCTCCGCTACGGCCCGGAGACGGCGACACCGCCGCCGCCGTGTACCACTGCGCGGACGAGGCTCTGCTGCTCATCGGCAACCTGGCCGCGGAGCGGCGGACGGTGCGCTGCTGCATGGACGTCGCGGCCCTGGACATTGCGCCGGTGGGCCGGTACGCCGTGAGTACCGGTGACCACGAGCAGAGCCTGACGGCCGCCGAGCTGTCAGAGCAGGGAGTGGAGCTGGAGGTCGCCGCTGACGACGTGATCGTGGTGAGGATCGCGCCGGAGTGAGAAACGTGCGACCTCTGCCGCGCCGCCCGACCACGCACCGATCGTCGAAAGAGGGAATACCTTGAGCCAGGAGACCGTCATCTTGTCGCACCGCGATGTCCAAGACCTCCTGCCCCACGGGGAGGCCCTCGACATGGTGGAGACCGTGTTCCGTCAGTGGGGGCTGGGAAACGTCGTCATGCCCCCAAAAGTGAACCTCGACATGGCCCGCAGCGGCCACGCCTCGTGGTCCAATGCCATGCCCGCCTACCTGGTCTCGGGCAATACCGCCGGGATCAAGTGGGTCGGGGGCTACGGCACCAACCCGGCCCAAGGGCTGCCGTATATCATGGGCATCGTCGTGCTGACCGACCCGCAAACGGGCCACACCCTGTCTCTGATGGACGGCAACTACATCTCCGACTGGCGAACCGGGGCCTCGGCGGCCGTTGCGGCCAAGTACCTCGCCCGCGACGGGGCCGCGCGCATCGCACTCGTCGGCGCCGGCGCCCAGGGCAGGACCGCCGCCGTCTGTCTCCACCAGGTCTTCCCCGCGGCCAAGATCGCAGTCGCCGACATCTCCGAGGCCCGCAGAGCCGCCTTCTGCGCCGAGATGCGTCAGGCCCACGGCATCGACGTGGAGGGCGCACCCACGGTGGAGGCGGCCGTGCGCGGCGCCGATGTGCTCGTCCTACTCACCACCGCACAGGAGCCCATCATCAGGGCCGACTGGGTCGCGCCCGGGTGCCTCACGCTGGCAATGGGCTCGTACCAGCAGGCCGAAGACGCCCTCATTCTCGGCTCCGACCGCATCGTTGTGGACTGCTGGGGGCAGGCCGAGCACCGTGGCGAGCTCAAGCCGCTGGTGGAAGCCGGGAAACTCAGCCGGGAGGCCGTCTGTGCCGAGCTGGGCGGGATCGTCGCCGGTGTCAGGCCCGGGCGTGGCGGCGCCGACGAGCGTATCCTGGCCGTCCTCGTCGGTCTCGGCGCCCATGACGTATACGTTGCCGGACAGGTCTACCAAAGAGCCCTTCACGCAGGCGCCGGGCACAGGGTCCGCCTGCGCGACGGGGAGGAGGACCCAAAGTGACGGCCCAAGGCATCATGGTTGGCGCGGCGAAGGCCGACATCACGCCGGACTACGGCACCCAGATCTCCGGGGACATCGGGCGCTACCGGCCGGTGGAGGAGATCCGTGACCGGCTCTACGCCCGCATCTTCATCATCCGATCTCCCGAGGCCACCTGCTGCCTCGTCGCCTGCGACATGGCCTGCACCAGCCAGAACCACTCGGCCGCCCTCCGCGCCCGCATCGCCGAGGCCATCGGCTGCGAGCCGCCGGACGTGATGATCCACTGCGTTCAGTCTCACTCGGCCGCGCGTGTCGGCGGGATGTTCGACGACCCCGAGGGGCTTCTCACTCCCGACCTGTGGTGGGTCCGTGGCGAGACGGAGGCCTACAACGCCCTGTTCTTCGACGCTGTCATGGCCGGTGTGGCCGAAGCCGCTGCAGCGGCCGTCCCGGCCACGATGGAGTTCTCCCGCACCATCGACGGGCGCTGCGCCTTCAACCGGCGCTTCATCATGCGCGACGGGACGGTCAAGACCCATCCCGGCCAGTGCAATGAAGACGTCCTGCAGTGCGAAGGGCCGGTGGACCCGGAAGCCTCCCTGACGCTGTTTCGGGGCGAGGCCGGGCGCCCCATCGCGGGCCTGCTGCACTTCACCTGCCACCCCATCCACGGCTATCCCCATCGCTACGTCTCCGCCGACTGGCCCGGTCTGTGGAGTGAGAGCGTGGCTCAGAAGCTGGGACGCGGGTGCGTCGTGGGCTGTCTCAACGGCGCCTGTGGCAATACCAGCCCCATCGACCACACCAGCCCGGACTACGACGGCGCCACGAACCTGCAGCTCATGCTCCAGCGCCTGGGCCAGACGGCCGACACGCTCCTGGGCAAGCTGGCCCCTGTGGAGGCCCTCCCACTCCGGACCGCCTCCGAAGTGCTGAAGGTGCCCTGGAACCGGCCGGCCCCGGAGACTGAGAGGGCCGCTCGCGCCCTGCTCGCCCGGCACCCGGAGCCCACGTTCAATGACGAACACAAGACCAGTATCACCTGGGACTGGGTGTTCGCGCTGCGCGACATCGACAAGGTCCACAAGCTCCGGGCCAACCCGAACTATGACCTCGAGATCCAGGTGGCCCGCATCGGTGATGTGGTGATCGTAGGCTGGCCGGGCGAGCCCTTCGTCGAGGCCCAGCTTCAGGTGAAGCTCGAATCGCCTCTCAAGCGGGTGATCGTCGCCCACGAGGTGAATGACGAGTGCGGCTATCTGCCCACACTCAGCGCCGCCCGGCGCGGCGGCTACGAGGCCTGGGGCAAGCTCCCGCCCGGAACGCTGGAGAAGCTAGCGGCAAAGACGGTGGAGATGATTCGGGTGACGGCGGGGTGACGACGGTGGTAACGACGGGGTGACGACGGTGGTAACGACGGGGGGGGACGGCGGTGGTAACGGCGGGGACGGCGACGGCGGGGACGGCAACGGCGGGGACGGCAACGGCGGGGACGGAGATCGGAAGAGCGTCGTGTAGGGAAAGAGTGTAGGATAGGGTGTAG
>CAZXDD010000612.1:0-4912 GCA_964639415.1 uncultured Armatimonadia bacterium | reverse complement strand
ACACCCTATCCTACACTCTTTCCCTACACGACGCTCTTCCGATCTCTCCCGGTGCGGCGTCATCCAGCGGGATGTCGAGGCCGGCGGCGAGCTGCTCGGGCCGCCATCGGCCCACCTGCCGGTCATCGGGCCCGAAGAGAGCGATGGTGGCGGCGAGACCGGGGCCAAGAGGGGTGACGGTCAGCCTTCCCCTCTGGCCGGGGGCGATGGAGATCCGATATGTCTCCGCCCCGCCGGCGTCTCCCGGGCTGCCGTAGACCGTGGTGTTCCAGTCCACGGGGAGTGCGGCGCGAGAGGCGGCGCCGTACGCCAGGACGGCCAGGGGTGGCCCGGTGACCACCGCGACCCGGCACGGCACCTGAGTGGAGGTCTGAACGGAAAGCACGTAGTCGCCGCTCTTGCTCAGCGGTCGGCGGGGCCAGGCAACGAGGCGGTCGTGGGTCGGGCCGGAGAGCTCGGCACTGGGCACGAGGGGTGTCGCGACATCCGGAGCATCCGGGCAGTAGGCGCCGGCCACGGCGGATGTTCCGGCCGGGACCGAGACTACGGCGCGCACGTACTCCCCGGTGGTCACCGCCACGCTGACCTCGAGGGGCTTCTCAGGACCGGTGGTGGTGTGCCACAGGAAGGTCTTCACCGGCGCGGTAACGCCCTTGACGACCCGTACGGCGGTGGCGGGCAGCGAGGCCGCATCGGCGGCGGTGGGGTCGGCGGCGTCGGCGCCGGGCTCTGCCGACGGCTCCGGGGTCTCCGGGAGCCGGGCGAAGACCACCGTGGCCCATACCGTCCCATTGTCGTCGCTCGCGCAGCCCACGCCCACCGCGTTGGTGCTCTCGGCCAACAGGCCCCGGCGGTAGACGTCATCGGCCATGAGGCTATAGTGCACTCGAGCCGGCGCCGCCGCGGTGACACCGAGAGCCTGCAGCGCGACGACGCACTCATCCACGGAGGTGGCCCCCGCCGAGGCATAGCGATCCTCGGGACCCGTGCCATCTGGGGCCCGGCCGCCCACGTATCCCTCGGTCTTCATGCTCTCGCTGTGGGCACGGGCGGCGCCGCTGAGGTCGCCGCGGGCTTTGGGGGAAGCCAGCCCGGCATTGGTTCGCTCCGCGTTGAGCAGCCACAGCACCCCCTCCTCCACCTGATCGACGGTGATGGCTGTGGTGGGATTGACTGCAGTGATGTCGGCGCCGAGCGGCGGCAGGCAGGTGAGTGCGAGGATGACAAACGGCAGGTGGCGTAGCGACATGTGATTGCTCCTTTGGCCGTGGGGCGGCAGCGTCCGGCCGTCACAGCATATGTTCGATGCTCCGGTGCAGCGGTCCTCCCCGGGGTGGTGAGGCGGAATGGGTGTCGACCGTACCGAACACGCGTTTGCCCCCGCGCTCTTGACGCCTCGCGGGCGCGCGGCTATCCTGTGACAGCGGCCGGAGTGCTACGACCCCGCAGCCTACACGAACCCAGGTCAGGTGAGAGACCGCATGAGCGACGACAGGAAGCGCACCTCGATCCGCATCATCTGGTCGCCACAGCGCGAGGTATACAGGGTCAAGTTCACCGCTTCGGAGGGTACCTTCCACCAGGTGGTCTCTGCGCTGAAGAAGATCGACTTCGCCAACCGCAGCTACAACTCCGCCAACCGCGAGTGGTCCATCGCGCCTTCCGAACTGGAGACGCTTCGCGGCATCGCAACGGAGTTCTTCGATGACGCGCAACTGACCGAGGGTAGTCTGACCACCAACCTCCACACGGGAAGGGTCTGCGAGCAACTGACGCTGTTTCCCTGACTACCTGACGACACGGCCCCACCGCCACGCCCGTTTTCCCCGTCGTGCCGGACGCTCACCGCATGCCCGGCGTTTTCACTGTCAAGACGGTCTGCCGAGCAACAGGCCCCGGTCCCGGGGGCCGCTATCATGTGCACAGTCACCGAGGAGGAGCCCGCCATGCGGCGGATCGTCAGTGTCAGTCTTGGTTCTTCGTCGGGGGACAAGCGGTGCGAGGCCGAGTACCTCGGCGAGCATTTCTCCCTGGAGCGTATCGGCACCAACGGCGATCTTGACCGGGCCAGTCGGATGATCGGTGAGCTCAGTGGCCGGGTGGAGGTCATCGGTCTGGGGGGCATCGATCTGTACCTTGTGGCCGCCGGGCGACGGTACACCGTGCGCGATGCGCTGAGGATGGCCCGGGCCGCAGGCGACACTCCGGTCGTTGACGGCAGCGCCCTGAAGGCCACCTGGGAGCCGGAGGTGGTGCGCACGCTGGTCACTTCCGGCCGGCTACACCCCTCCTTGGCCTCCGGGAGGCTCGAGGATCTGAAGGTCCTGCTGCCCTCCGCCGTCGACCGCTTCGGGGTGGCCGAGACCTTCGCCGCTCTGGGCGCCGATGTGATCTTCGGCGACCTGATCTTCGCGCTTGGGGTGCCGGTGAGGATCAACCGTGTCTGGCAGCTCAGCGCGCTGGCCCGCACGCTCCTTCCTCTGCTCTGCCGGCTGCCGTTCAGGCTTATCTACCCTACAGGCGACAAGCAGGACACCACGACCCCCAGGTACGCATCGCTCTTCCGGTGGGCCGACGTGATCGCGGGTGACAAGCATTTCGTGCGGCGCTTCATGCCGGCCACCAACGGCCGGGAGGGGGCGCTGCGAGGCAAGACCCTGCTAACCAACACCGTTCGTCGCTCGGATGTGGAGGAGTTCCGCGCCCGGGGGCTCTCGCGCTTGATCACCACCACCCCCGTGCTGGAGGGGGAGACCCTGGGCACCAACGCCATGCAGGGCGTGATCGTCAGCCTGCTGGGGAAGCGTCCGGAGCATATCGCGGACGCCGAGTACATCGACATGGCGCGCCGGATCGGCTGGGAGCCGTGGGTGGTGGATATCGCGTGAAGCTGCTGTGGCGCGTGGGGGGGTGACGGCAGCGAAGACGGCGAGAGGCGTGTGCTGTTGGTGGGGCGGGCTTTGTCCTCACACTATGCATGAACGCATTCAGGCTACATCCCGCCATGGTGAGGCCTCTATCGCTCGCCATAATGCCGTTCTCCCCCCTCCTCCCGTCTCGCCGGTCGTATCGGCGAGTAAGGGAGAGGGGGGTTGGGGGGGTGAGGCGACGTGAGTCGGCGCCCGCCCAGAACCTGCATGATCTGAGTTTGTCGCCCGCCGCCGTTGGGCGGTCGGAGGGCACCAACGGCGTCCTCACTCCCGGCGTCCCTCTCCCGCAGGACGCGACCGGGAGAGGGGGGACGAGAACGGTCTCGCAAGGCGGGAACGTCTGCACTGCACCCCATAGTCCGGACAGCGGATTTGGCGACGAGAGGAGGGGGCAGAACGGCACTACGGCGCCTCAGTCTCCCGAGCGTCCCGACCTCGCGTGCCGTCGCGGCGGTGATCGCCGCCGCGCACGGGCCATCGGCTGCTTTGCCCGGCACTACTCATATGTCCCGATCTCCCTGGCTACCTCCAGGGCGCGACGGTAGTTGGCGAGACTGACGCCCGGCGGGACGGAGTGGTCCGAGTGGAAGATGTACCCCCCGCCGGGGACGGCGACCTCCAGCTTGGCACGCACCTCGTCCTCCGCCTCCTGCTCACTGCCACTGAGCCGCTCCACGCTGATGTTCCCAAACAGGGCGATCTGGCCCCCGTACTGTGACTTGAGCTGTCGCACATCATTGCCTGCTCTGGCCTCCAGCGGCTGCACACAGTCGAAGCCCCCTTCGATCAGCAGGGGGATCACCTGGCGGCAGTCGCCGCAGCAGTGGAACACCGTGTTGAGCCCCAGCTCGTGACAATGGGTGGTGATGCGTTGGTGGTAGGGCAACACCAGAGCGCGGAACATGGCCGGCGAGAACAGCATGCCGTTGCGGAACCCCAGATCGGAGAAGAACCACAGCGCGTCGGGCTTTCCGATGTCGCAGGCGGCGTCGATCATCCGCAGACTGAGCTCGGTCTGCGCCGCCACCATCTCGTGAACCACATCGGGATAGTCCACCATGAAGGGGAGCGCGGCCTCGAAGCCCATGACCATCAGTACCCACCAGATGGGCTCTCCGGGTACGATGGCCAGCCAGGAGCCTTCTTCGCGGCTTTGGCGCCAGATCTCGGCGTAGGCATCGGGGATGCGTTGCGGCGAGAAGCTCAGCCGGTCTCGCACGCTCAGCCAGTCGTCGGGGGTCTTGACGAGGTAGTCCAGATGCTGCCGGACCGCGGTTTTGGCCTTCCAGCGCCGCACGGTGGCGCCGTCCTGGTCGCGGACGGTCACCGTCTCGTCGTCCTCCGACAGCGTTTCCTCCTCCAGGCGCAGGGAGCTGTCGAACCAACTGGTGGCCAGCACGTCCATGTCCAGCCAGCGCAGCGGATCGACGTCCCGGGGCAGACCCTCGTCGCGCCAGCGTTCCACCGTCTCGGGCCAGAAGCAGATCTCGCACAGCGGTATGCGGTCGGGCACTTGCCCGGAGAGCACTCGTCGCATTCGTTCGCGCGTGGTCATCCAAGACCCTCCATCAGAGGCGGCAGTCGGTCGGTGGGTGCAACCGCCCGGGGGCGGGCCGTTGCAGGTCGGTAGACAGCGTCGCGCAGTACACCCCCGCGGCCCCGGGACCGGCGATACGGGGCTACACTCCTACAGGTGCGGCCGAGAACCCCGCCTTCGCCGGGAATGTCGGTCCGAGAGCGTCCGCTCCCGGCAAGAGCAGCTCGAGGGACCTCCGGGCATTTGGCGATGTTTTCGCTATCTCGCTGCGCGGGATGAATGCTCAGAATGACATCCTGACGGCCAAACCGGCTTTTGGGCCACAGCTCTATCGCAGCGCCGCAACGAGAGCCGCGGTATGCGCCGGGCTGGTGCCACAGCACCCACCTACCACGGTCGCCCCGGCCTGTACCAGCGATACTCCGAGCTGCGCGAACTCCTCGGG
>CAZXDD010000611.1:0-4917 GCA_964639415.1 uncultured Armatimonadia bacterium | reverse complement strand
TGCCCGTAGACGGCTCGGGAGAGGCAACCGGGGCGCCCACGGAGGTCGCCAGTCATCCGAACACCAGGGATTTCCAGTACCTCCTGCACTATCCTACGTGGGCGCCGGATGGAAGCCACCTGGCTTACTATCTGGCGGTCTACCAGAAGAAGGGCGGGGGTTGGGCTTTCAAGGGTTACGAGGTCTACAGGGTCCAGGCAACAGATGGCAGCACTCCGCAGTATCTCGGTGCCGGCATGAACCCGGAGTGGTCACCGGCGGTGGGCTGAGAGCGCGCTTCGCTTGAGGTCGCCGCAGCGGGGCCCGGTTCTCGCCGGGTCCCGCTGGCGAATCCGGCGAGACCATGCCTAACTCCCGTCGGCCCGCCTCGGGCCCCGGATTGTGCCTCTGAGACCTGCATCCCGCCGGTCGCTCGAGACCGGCCCGCAACGCCTCACTCGCCGCGGGGCGACCTGCGCGTTGCCGCGCCGCTCCGGCGATAGGCCACCGGCGGCGGACAGCCACCCGGAGCCTCCCGACGCTGCGGACCATCCAGGCCTCGCCGAGCGGGCCCGGTCCCCGCTGCGGTGCCCTGAGGCCCTCCTCATCGCCCGCGGCCCGGGGCCCGACGCGCGGCCGCTCCGGCCCCATGCACGGTCAGTCGCCAAAGCGCAGGGAGTACAGGTCCGCGTCTCGAAGCACAAACCGCAGGCGCACCGCTCTCCCGACCAGGGCGCCCACGTCTCCGCCATCCCGCCAGGCCACCACGCGCTCGACCTCGTCGCCGATGATCTCCTCGCAGTCGGCGAGGCTCCGACCCGGGATCGGCGTGCCCTTCTCGTCCTGGATCTCCACACGCACGCCGCCCGCGGCGCCGGTGCGGTAGTTGATCTCCAGCCTGCTTCCGGTGAAGATCAAGGGTCGCGTCAGCGCTTCCCCTCCACCCCACGGCGCTGCAATGGAGACGAAGCCATCGGTCCGCAGCAGCAGGCGCTCGACGTGCCAGCTATCCTGCATGTAGTGGCGGGCGACGAGCATCTGTGTCCGCCCCGGCCCCGCCGGCAGGATGCCGGTCACCGGGTAGTTGGTCCGCGAGACCCAGTTCTCCGCGCCCGGGCCGGGTCGGATGAAGGTCTCCATGAAGGTACGGTCGTAGCGGGTTGATCCGGCGCGGCCGGTGAGCAGCACCCCGTCCGAGCAGTCGTTGCCGTAGAAGAACCCGTGCGAGGTCTTCAACCCGATAGCTGCCGCCTGCTCGTCAGTCACCACGCGCCGCCCTTCCATGAACCGCGCCGCCGGCGCGATGTAGATGTGCGGGGCACGGTAATACGGCGTGGTGCTGTTGGTGTAGAACTGCTCGCGGGGTGTGTCGCCGTAGGTCATGGGGACCGACTCGGACCAGTGAAGCAGGTCCCCCGACGTTACGCGCGCCATGCTGCGCCAGCCGCTGCCCCACTCACCCTCATACCAGCGGTAGTACAGGACATACTGCCGCTCAGCTTCGCTCCAGAACATGGTGTTGCCGCCGTCGAAGCAGTTGGTCAGATCGCTGACCAGCTCCGGCTGTGGGTCCAGCCTGCGGAAGGTGAACCCGTCGGAGGAAACCCAGAACACCAGGCGCTTGGGCCCCGCCGGGTCCTGGTAGGCGGTGTGCGCCTCTCCGCTGACCGGTGCGCTGTGGATCGCCTTGATTCGTCGGTCCTCCGGCACCCCGGGGCGCGTGTCCGCCCAGGGGGTAACCATGATGGGTCGGCCCTGCTCGTCGGCCACGATATTGGTCTCCCGCGTGCCGCCCCGCTCTACCAGCCCCAGGGCGGGCTTGGCCCAGGTCTCCCCCCCGTCCTGGCTCATGGCGACACACAACACGCCACTCTCGTCCGCAGGATCAAGCCTCATCGCCCGGTAGTACATGAGCAGACGCCCGCCGTGCTCCAGGACCGCTATGGGGAAGTTCGCCGGCCCCTCCCAGGGCTTGTCCAGCCGGATCGCGACCCCGCCGGAGATCGGCTCATGCAGCCTCAGGTCGGCGTTGTCCAGCCGGTCTAGTAGCACTCGGTCCACGAACAACTCGCGGCGGTCACCGACCTCGATCGGTGCGTCCATGGGATCAGCCTCCCCGGTGTGTTCGAGAAAGAGCACGAAAGAGAGCGACAGAAACGCAGTGAGCATCCGCACGACTCCTTTCCTCTCTGCCCTAGTGGCCGGTTCGCTCGGCCTCGCGGCGGAGCCTCACCACGTCCCCAAACCTGCCCGCCGTCAGGCCCTTGCCCCAGGCCAGGTAGTGCGGGCGCCAGATGCCGCCGTGCATCGTGGAGTCGTGCACCCGCACGGCCGGCACGTTGCGGCCCGGCTTGTGCCACGGCCTCGGGTCGAACATGAAGGGCTGCTTCCACAGCGCGACCACGCCCTGGCCGGTGGTGGCGGTGGTGTGCTCGAAGGCCTGCTCATCAGCCGCCAGGAACAGCAGCTTCAGGTCATCTGCCTGGCCACTCACGGTAGAGCCCCAGGCGGACCTCCAGGACGTCCCGGGCCGCGACCGCCGGGAGGGCGTCAAACCGGATCACAAGACGCTCGTCCTCGGCGTAGCCTCCGCCCCGGCCGGCGAGAGAGCAGGTGGGGATCAGGGCGGCAAGCAGTGGCAACATAGGACCTCTCCGCGAAAGCGGCGGTTGTCGGCAGGCCGGGGGCAGATCCCTCTGGGTCCGTACCGCCCCTTTCGCCGCCCGGCGGATCGTGCCCTTGCGGCGGGTCGCGCACGGCCGCTCCCGGAGGTGGGGCACCGGACAAGGGCGAATGACGGCCGGAGACCCTCGACCGCCGCATCACGGGAGGGTGCGGTCCATGCTCGCGCGTGTTGCCTTACTGTTCTGCACAGCCATCACCTCCGGGCCGGCGGCTGCAGGCACCTGCGTACTCGCTACGCCGTCCGTGGAAGTGGAGCTGCAGCGCGGGGTGCCCGTGCGGATCACCAACCGGCTGACCGGGCAGGTGCTTGTCTCACGAGAGGCTCCCGTCGAGGCGGGCTCGGTTGCCCTGTTCGGCCCCGCGGGGCTTCGCCTGGCCGACGCCAGCGTGCGGGAACGCACCGCGCCAGAAGGCACCTTCACGCGGTACGAGTGGCCGGATGGCTCGGCCTGGGTGGTGCAGTGGTCGGCGGATGCCTCCGGCGATCTCATCCTTCGGGCAAGCGGACGCAGCCGCACTCCCGTGGGGCAGTTCCGCTTCCCGCTCGTGGGCTGCAGCATCCGCGACATGAAGCTCGTGACCGTCACCAACTTCGGCGTCGGCCTGGTGCGACAGTCGCCGTGGGATGAGCCGCCCACCGACCCGGCCCAGGACGAGTACTTTCCCCAGTACGTGCAACCGCTGGTCGCACTCTTCCAGGCGCAGGCCGGCGGCTTCTTCGTCGAAGGTCGCTGCCTCGAGGTCGGCCCCGCCAATCTGATCGCCCACGGGCGCGGCGACACCGCCGACCTCACCTTCATCCGCGGCTGCCCGAAGCCCAGCCGCACGCCGGTGATGTTCGAGATCCGCATCCGCGCCTACAAGGGCCGCTGGCAGCAGGCGATTGACCCGTTCGTGGACTGGATGGAACACGGCCTGGGGATGGTCCCTGTGGAGCGCAAGCAGCCCGCGTGGGTGCGGGGCATCCGCGCCCAGACCTACGTGGACCCACGGGAATGGGTGCAGGGCGAGGGGCTCGCGAAGCTGGAGCGCGTCGCGGGAGAGCTCGACCCGCACAAGACCCTCCTGGGGAAGATCTCCGAGTATCGGCCCATCCCCGAGTTCGGCTTCGACATGGGCTATCCCGACTACACCCCTACGGACGAGTCCCGCGAGTTCATCCGCCGGGCGCGGGAGCTTGGCTTCCACGTCTCGGTGCACTTCAACACCACCGGCATTGACATGCGGTTCAAGGACCTGATCGATCGGTTCCGCCCCGGCCTGCAGCAGACGGGATGGGACGAGCAGGGTGAGCCGGTCTACTGGGGGCCCAGGTTCAACAACGCCTATGGGCAGGTCGATTTCGCCTACTGCTCCACCGCGCACAAGCCGTGGCGCCAGTACCTGATCGCGCGGATGAAGGACGTGGTAGACGCCGGAGCGGACATCATCTACCTGGACGAGAGCCACACCCCGGCGGGCGAGTTCATGGTGCGCGATGTGAACGCGATCCAGGGCGTGATGGCACTGGAGAGAGAGATCCTCGAGGCCTACCCGCACGTCGCGATCCAGACCGAGCAGTTCAACCCGATGAACGCGCGGCACGCGGCCTTCGCCCTGACCTCCATGCAGCTCGGCCACCCGCTGAGCGGCTACCTGTTCCGCCGGTTCCTGAAGGTCTGCTCGTGGTATGGCATGTACCAGCTCACGGATGACGCAGCGCTGGATGGCTGGGAGAGCTGGGGCTTCCTGGTGCCGGGCGCCGAGTCGGACGCCGCATGGCTCGAGATCGCCCGGGCCTTCCAGCGTTACGACCTGGAGCCTGACACCGACGCGGAACTCGGGGAGGGCCGGCTCTCAGCGTTCAGAGGGACCGGAGGTGTGATGGCCTTCTTCTCGAAGTGCGAGGACCACCGCGGCCTCCTCGTCCGGCAGGCCGACGGGAGTGAGGAGTGGTTCGGCAGGCGACCGGCGGCGACGCCGTGACGCACCGGGCCGCGGCCCGGAGGCCCCCCAAGACATCGCTCGGAGATGACACGCATGTCAGGGCCCTTGCGTCTTGCGTTGTGTGGCCCGGCGAGCATGGCAGCTTCGTGTTTGGACGCCCTCGCCGGAGGGCACCCATACGCCACTGTGCCCGGCGATGCGGGCGCCCGGGTGAGTCGGGAGACCCAGTGGTCGCTTGGGCGGCCCGAAGGGCCGTCAAACGTTGCGCCGGTTGCCGTTGGGCCGTGCGCCGCTCACCTCTCCCAGCCCGCGCAGCGGGCGCCCGGG
>CAZXDD010000610.1:0-4918 GCA_964639415.1 uncultured Armatimonadia bacterium | reverse complement strand
AAAGCGGGTCCCGCAGGCGGGACCCGCAGGGAGCGGCGCCGTTCGCCGCTAGATGGCCCTCCTAACGCCGTCCAGCCCGCCCGCCCGCCTACCTCACCGCCATGCACGCCTCAACCGCCTCCGCTACCGCCTGCCGCTCGCCAAGCAGTCTCTGCGGATCCTTGGTGTACACCGTCAGGCTCTCGGCCAGCCTGTCCGGAGCCCCCAGCGCCTCCCTCGCCTTGTCCAGAGCCGCCGAGACCGCCGCCGCATCGCCGCCCCGCGCCCGCAGCGCCTCCAGACGCGCCATCTCCTGCCGTAGCGTCCAGATGTACTCGTAGTCCTCGATGCCGTCGCGCAGCACCTCCCACCTCAGAGACACCACAGGCCCCTTCAGCACCGGCTGCTCACTGGGCTTGCGCGAGGCCGGATACAGCAGCATCCCGTCGCCATTGCCCCAGTACCCGCCTTCGGGGCGGTAGGTCATGGCATCCTCCCACGGGTTGCGCGGCGTGCCGTCCGGCAGGTGGCCGTAGAAGGTGGTGGCCCAGTACAGCGAGCCGGTGACGCCGTACTTCTGGGCCATCCAGAACCGGATGCGGTGGTTGATGGCCGGATGGTCCACGAAGTTGTTCGGATACGGCGCCCGCGGCCCACAGCAGACGTACCACCACACCAGCTCCCCCGCGGCCTGCCGCGCCCGGCAGTCTTCGGGCTTGTAGGCCTCCAGCACGGGCACCCACAGGTCGATGGGGCCGATCAGCCCGGGCTCGGGCTGCTCGGTGATCAGGCGCGTGAGGCCGGGGCAGTTCTCCCCCAGTAGCTCCATGCCCTCCACCACATACGGATACGCGCTTTCCTCCGGCTCGTCGTACCAGTACGAGTAGGCCTTCTGCAGCCAGCCGTTGTCCCGCAGGTGCTCGATCACGGGGCCATAGAGGAGCCGGTGCAGGCGCTTGTACTCCTCGGTGAACCGCGGGTGCCCGCCGATCTGGCCGGGCATGCAGCTCATGTTGTAGGCATTGAACCCAAACTCGTCCAGATACCGCCGGGCGCCCTCGTCGAACAGCGAGAAGTCGTGGCTCACGGAGTAGTCGTCGCGAGCCTCCTCGGTCACCTGCACGGGGGCCGCGGGCTGGTACGTCTCCGGAGCCTCCGGGTCGATACGGCCCGCCAGCTCCTGCGCCCGTGCCGCCAGGTCCGCCGGCGAGGTCCTGTCTGTGGCGAAGTACACCACCAGCGGCCCCCAGCCCTCGTGCGTCTCTCCCTGCTTGATGCGGAACCGTTCCGGTGGCGCATTGGACACAGTAACACCGCCGCGTCCCTCGGCGATGGAGAGCCCCCCGACATCTCCGTCGAGGCAGAGCATCCCGAAGCCCACCGTGTCGTCCGACCACGCGGCAAACCCCGGCCCGTTGGCCACCTGCCTGGCCCCGAAGGTCGTGCGCGGGATGTTGAAGTACTCCCGCACCTCGACCTCCACCGGATCGGTGCTCTCCATCTTCGCCAGTCTCATGGCGAACCAGTCGTCACCGGTGGGGATGTACAGGCGGAAGGTCAGCTTGTAGCTTCGCGAGGCCTCCGACGAGGAGATGCAGGCCGCCACAAGCTCCCACTCGCGCATGGTGGGCGTGCGGCGGATCTCATCCACCGAGGCGATGCCGTCCACGTACGGCCAGCTCACCCCGCTGCCCTGCCAGCCGACGCCCTCCTTCTCGAAGTGCGTCATCGAGATGCGCTGCGAGGCAATCTCCGCCCCGTCCCAGTACAGCGTCCAGGGGCTCTCGTTGCCCTGCTGCACCTCCAATGTGAACCGGCCGGCGGTGATCCGTCGCTGCGGGCCCCCCATGTCCATCTTGATGGGGTAGTACCGCATGGGGTCGTAGGGCGAGATCCGGTGCTCGCGACAGCTCTGCATGTACAGGTCATGCACCAGCTTTCGCTGCTCTCGGTCGCCCAGGCCCAGGTAGTCCTCGTCCGCCGTCACCCCGTAAGCCGTGCTGATGTGCGTCTCGTCCGTCATTGAGAAGCCGTAGACCCGCAGCCGCACCGGAACCTGTGTTTCCTCATCGGGCGTGGACACCGTCACGCTGCCCCGGTACTCGCCCGGCCGCGTCCCGGCGGGGGCGTGAGCCAACACCCAGAAGGGCTGGTTGCGCCCCGCCGCGCAGAGCGTAGCGCCCTCGGGCTCGGGGAGCGGGTCGGGCCACTCGCCCTTCCACCCGAAGCGGTCGGTGGGGATGCTCACCGGAACGTAGTCTACCTGCAGGACCTTGAACTCCCCGGCAGCGATGGTGCCTCCCGGACCGGAGAAGTCGGAGACCGTCACCGTCGCCGCCACGTTCTCCTGCGGCCGCACCACGAGCTGGAAGGCCTCGTACTCGTTGCCCGCCAGGCTGAGCCGCACGGCCTCCTCCTGAGCCTGCGGCATGGCCGTATCGCGGTGGATCTTGTAGAGCCCCTCGGCCCACCACAGCCCCAGCGCCTCGCCACCCGCCAGACGAGAGCCGAAGCCCTCCGTGGGGACCTCCGGCAGCGAGAACGCCGCGCGCCACAGGCCCGCGAACGAGCCGTCCGGCGCGCGCAGCGCCAGGGCCACCCCGTTGCCCCCCGGCTTGTCCGCGCGCCAGCTCAGCGCCAGCCCTATGCGCCGGTCGGCAGGAAGCTCAGGGATCGCGACGGTGGCCTCGGTCCGCGACGCCTCGTTGCCGCTGATCAGCAGCCCCTGCAGGTCCGTAACCTCCTTGCCCGTGGCCCGCAGGCGCAGCCTCTGGCTGCAGTCGCCCAGCCCCAGCTTCGGCGAGCCCACCGTCCGGATCGCCACCGCGGTTGGCGCCTCCCCGGCGGGCAGGCTCACCAGGCCGAACCGCGTGGGCTCGTGGAAGCCCGACTGGGTCGGCGACCAGCAGGTGCTCTCCTGACGGGTCGAGTCGTTGCGACAGATGTTCAGGCCCGCCAGAGCCTCCGCTCCGGTCGACAGCCCCAACTCCGTGAGCGGGATGGCCATCTCCACGGTCCAGCCGTCGGCCTTCACCTCCGTCGCCGACTGCCAGGTGGCGTCCCAGCCCGCGTCGTAGGCCGGAGTAGCGCCCTTGTCGCCACTCTCATCCCGCTGCACGTTGGCGGCGTTGACCAGCAGGTGGAAGTACCGTCTCAACGTCACTCCCGGATCGAGGAACACCTCGACACTCTCATCATTGTACACCTCCGAGTCTCGCTGCGACTGCGTCACCTTGATCGGCGCACCGGCCTGCGTCGCGCACTTCACCCCGATGTACAGCGTGTCGCCGCTGCGCAGGACACGGGCCGAGGTGCCGCCCTCGGCGGCCGTGCCCTCCATCGTGACGAACGGGCCCAATACCGTGGCCGCGCCCCAGGACTCTTCCACCAGACGGCCATCTACCTCCGGCGCTGCGGCCACATACGGAACCACCGCGGTAGGAAGAGGGTCCAGCGTGGGGACATACGCCGCGGCCGGAACGACTGCCAGCGCCAGCAGGCCCGGCAGCAGACGGATGGCCGGCGGCCGGCCGCTGCAGGACCTTCGCGTCGCGCGTCGCGTCATCTTGGTGTACTGCACAGAAACTCACCTCGCGTTGGTAGGTCAGGCTTCAGCACGGACATTCAGTGCGCGGCCGCGATCTGCTGCCAGGCCGGCCGTTCCCGGTTGAGCCAACCACAACATCCAGGTACCGCATTGTGACGACGATCTCGCGACATTCCCCGCACCGGCGGACGCCACCTGCCTTGCGCTCGCGACCGAGTCGGCCCCGGTCGGTGGCCCTTGCGGCCGTCTGCGGTGTGTCCTTGCGCCTCTGCCTTTGGCCCTCTGCCCGGCCGCTGAAGGTGTGTCCGCGGCCTGCCGGGAAGTCTTTCACACCGCAACCGGATCATCCTCAAGGAGTGTGTCCCATGTCAGATCGCCAATGCCTCTCCGGCCAACGCGGCCCCAGGGCCGTCGGTCCCTACTCGCCGGCCGTCGCCGCCGGTGGTGTACTCTACTGCTCGGGGCAGATCCCTATGGATCCCGAGACGGGGAAGCTCGTGGAGGGCGAGATCGAGGATCAGGCCCGCCGGGCTCTGCAGAACCTGGTGAGCCTGCTGGAGGACTGTGGATCGGGGGCCGACAGAGTGCTCAAGACTACGGTCTTCCTGCAGGACATGGCCGATTTCACCCGTGTCAATGCCGTATACGCCGAGTTCTTCCCGGCCGATCCTCCGGCACGCAGTTGCATCCAGGTGGGGGGCCTGCCGCTGGGGGCCAAAGTCGAGGTCGAGGCCATTGCGCTCCTGGGGTAGGAAAGAGGGCAGCGTAGTTGGCACCTCTCCCGGCGAGCGTCCGTGAGAGCCCGGAGACTCGGTGGGGCGCATAGCGGACTTCAGGAGCCACGATCGTTGGGGGAAGCCTCTGTGCCCGCGGTCCTCCAAGACCGCATCGCAGGCCACCCAGGCGACGCCGGTACCCACAGAACTTGCCGATTAACCTCCGTGCCTGCGGTCTTCCGAGACCGCATCGCAGGCCACCCAGGCGACGCCGGTACCCACAAGACCGGCCGACCCACCTCCGTGCCCGCGGTCTTCCGAGACCGCATCGCAGGCCACCCAGGCGACGCCGGTACCCACAAGACCGGCCGACCCACCTCCGTGCCCGCGGTCTTCCGAGACCGCATCGCAGGCCACCCAGGCGACGCCGGTACCCACAAGACCGGCCGACCCACCTCCGTGCCCGCGGTCTTCCGAGACCGCATCGCAGGCCACCCAGGCGACGCCGGTACCCACAAGACCGGCCGACCCACCTCCGTGCCCGCGGTCTTCCGAGACCGCATCGCAGGCCACCCAGGCGACGCCGGTACCCACAAGACCGGCCGACCCACCTCCGTGCCCGCGGTCTTCCGAGACCGCATCGCAGGCCACCCAGGCGACGCCGGTACCCACAAGA
>CAZXDD010000609.1:4055-4928 GCA_964639415.1 uncultured Armatimonadia bacterium | reverse complement strand
GCGCGAGCGTTTCGGGCGCGCTTGCGGCCAAATGTGGCTCCGGTGCGTTCATGCATAGTGTGCGCGGACGCCCGCACGAAACAGGGAGACGGACAGAGGTGTCCGGTTTGCTCCCTACATCTCACGATCGGGGAGGCCGCAGCGTGCAGTATACTGAGGGCCAGGTTGGGCGTGTCTTCGTGCTCCGCCTGGAGCACGGCGAGCGCATGCCCGAGGTGCTGGAGCAGTTCGCCCGCGAGCACTCAATCTCCGCCGGCGTTGCGGTCATGGTGGGGGGCGCCGATGACAAGAGCCGCTTCGTTGTCGGCCCGGAAGACGGCACCCGTCTGCCCCCGGTACCGGTCGTCACGGCGCTCGTCGGCGCCCACGAGGCCGCCGCGGTTGGGACACTGTTTCCCGATGAGACGGGCGCGCCGGTGCTGCACATGCACGCGGCCTTCGGCCGCGGCGATGAAGCCCGGTCGGGCTGCGTCCGCGCAGGCATCGTGGCCTGGCACATCCTCGAGGTCGTCCTGATCGAGATTGTAGGAGCCCAAGCAACGCGCATGCTCGACGAGGCCACCGGCTTTGCGCTACTGAGCTGCGGGGAAAAGCGGCGGACGTGACGGCGGAGGGCCATCGTCCTTTACCCTTCCCCGCGCCGTCAATGCCCAGGGAGACATCACTCATGCAGGCTGTGGATTTCGCGCACTCCTTTGTGACCTTCGTCACCCCCGGACGCGCCAACAACGCACGCATACAGGTAGAGGCGCGGGTCGAATGGACTGACCTGGCCAATGGAACGACGCAGGAGCTGTTCCTCGCTGCTTCGTGCGTTGTTGAGATCGGAAGAGCACCCGTCTGAACTCCAGTCACGAGATTCCATCGCGTATG
>CAZXDD010000609.1:0-4045 GCA_964639415.1 uncultured Armatimonadia bacterium | reverse complement strand
TCGCTGCTTCGTGCAAGGCGGAGCGGACGTACGCCGAGAGCCATCTCTTCCAGAGCCCAAACTACGACTTCTGCGGCGTGTTCACCGAGACGGAGTATGCCATCATCCGGCGCCACGCGGCCGCCGGCGACGACCGACCGGACGTGGGCCCCGTGGCCGGCAGGTTCGAGAGGGTCAACGTCAACATCGTCCGGGTGGAGGCGACACCTCTGGAAACGCGGCAGGCCGCCGTGCGCGCCACACTGGCCGGCAAGGTCCTCGTCGCCGCCACGGAGATCGCCGACCCCGACGGCGGCCTGCGCTGCCGCCTGGAGTACCCCGTCAAGACGATGAACGCCAATGACATCGACTGGATCTACCAGGTCGATACGGGCCCGATCCCCTTCCCGAACTGGGAGGCGGACTGCGAGCAGATCGCCGGACGCTTCGACCTGGCCTATGTGGCGTGGAATGCCGCGGACTTCGCGGACTTCGTGATCCAGAGGCCCACACAGTTGGCCCCCGGGGCGGTGACCTGGCACTACTCGGAGGTCCTCGCCTCCGTGCCGGCGCACAACTGGCTGCTTGCTCTGAATGGATAGGGCCGCGAGGCCTCAAGGCGATGAGCACGGCACGGAGGCTCGCTTCCGGTCGGTGTCACGGCCGGGCGGCGATCGCGCCGGGCGAGCCGCCTGCGAACGGCGGTCAACGGCGGCGAACGGCCCCTGAACCCGCTTGAGGTGTCGGCGAGCGCGCCCATGGAGGCGTCTGCCCGTCGCCGCTATCCCGTCCTCGCACGCAGGAATCCGTGGTCCTGCGCGGAAACCTATGGGTATCCAGGCCGATCCCTGCCGGGGAGAGAGGCTCCCTATGGTCACCGCTATTGTCCTTATCAAGACGGAAGTCGGCCGCACGCCCGAGGTCGCTCAGGCCCTGGTGGAGACGGAAGGTGTGGCCGAGGCGTACTCGGTCGCCGGGCTGTACGATATCGTGGCCATCGTCAAGGTACACGACTACGATGACATGGCCGAGATCGTTCCCGGCCGCCTGGCCCAGATCAAGGGCATCGCCGAGACGCACACGCTCATGGCCTTCAAGCGCTACTCCGAGAAGCTCATGGAGCGCATGTGGGAGATCGGTTTCGCCGAGAGTCGGCCCA
Source organism: uncultured Armatimonadia bacterium (assembly GCA_964639415.1). Lineage (GTDB taxonomy): Bacteria > Armatimonadota > Zipacnadia > Zipacnadales > JABUFB01 > CAYRFY01. The sequence continues at coordinate 2,907 of CAZXDD010000609.1, read as the reverse complement.
AGTGAGCCGCGCGCACTGTGCGGCCGGGCCGGCCCCGCCGGGCCGCCCAAGTCCTGTGCCAACCGAAACGTTTCTGAGGTGATTGCTCGTGCCTGACGTCGTCTGCCTGGGAATACTGGTTGCCGATGTGTTCGGCCGCCCTGTCAATGAATGGCCCGAGCGGGGCCGGCTGTCTCTCGTCGATGAGATCGGCATCGGTATCGGAGGCTGTGCCGCCAATACGGGCCTGGCACTGCTCAAGCTCGGCGGCGATGTGGGGATCATGGGCAAGGTGGGCAGCGACGGTTTCGGCGATTTCGTGGCCGAGACCCTCAAGACCCACGGCGCCGACGTCTCGGGGGTGCTTCGCGACGCAGAGGTGGGCACTTCGGCCACCATGATCATGATTGACGACGCCGGTGAGCGCACCTTCATCCACTACATCGGCGCGAATGCCCGGGTCAGGCCCGAGGAGCTGGACCTCAACGCCATCTGTGCCGCGAGGGTGTTCCACTTCGCGGGGGCTCTGGTGATGCCGGGCTTCGACGGCGAGCCGGCCGCCTCCGTACTGAAGGCCGCCAGGGAAGCGGGAGTAACCACCTCCGTCGACACCGTCTGGGACGCCACCGGCCGCTGGATGGAGCTGATGGCTCCGCTGTTTCCCTATACCGACGTGTTCCTCCCCAGCCTCTCCGAGGCCGCCGAGATCACGGGCAAGACCGACCCCGCAGATGTGGCCGCCGCCCTCATCGACCTCGGCGTCGACACCGTCGGCCTCAAGCTCGGCGAGAAGGGCTCCTACGTGCGCCGCGGCGACGAGATCGTCCGGGCCCCCGCCTACCCCGTGACCCCGGTGGACGGCACCGGCTCGGGTGACGCCTTCGTCGCGGGCTTCCTCCGCGGCATGCTGGCCGGATGGGACCTGGAGAAGACCACCCGCTTCGCCAACGCCGTGGGCGGCCTGTGCACCACAGGCATGGGCACCACCGCCGGTCTCCGCGACTTCCAGGGCACCATCGACTTCCTCATCGAGCATGACGGCGACTACTGGGGATAGCCGCCACTCCGGGAACAGGAGAGCCGACGGGTGGCGAGGCCTTCGTGGCTCGCTCACCCTGTGCCCGGCTCTTTGGCCTCCCGGCGTCTGAGTGTGGGGCAAAGGTGGGTATGGCCCTGTGCCTTCACTTGTCCCGCGCCTCTGGCGGCAAGACTGAACACTGTCGGCACCGGCGACGTCTACGACGGATGACAGCCACCGGGAGGGCAGGCTATCTGCTTTGGCTGTCGTCCCCCCTTTGCGGTACACGGCACGCGCTCTGCAATGAGGATACTCTTGTAGAGGAGGCGCTATCGTGACCGCATCCAGCCCACTTCCGCTGTTCGCAGTCCTGCTCGTCGCCGTGCCCTTCCTGGCTTCACAGGCCCTGGGTGCCATGGTCGCCGTCCCGGTGCCCGTGGCCGGTCTGCCTTTTTGCCCCGTGATGTCTTCCGACCTTCTGCAGTCCTTTGGTGTCCGTGGCGGTGCCGCTCCGCAGGCTCCGGCGACCCCGGAGGAGACGCGACCTGAGGCCCTCGCTCCGGTGCCCGACGCCGCCGCGGCAGGCGCCCGCTCCGCTCCGCAGTACGCTCCGCGGCTGCGGGACCTTGACGAAGCGTGGCCGGACAGCTCCGAGCACAGAAGCCTGCGGGCTTCATTGCTGCGCCAGAAGCGGGCCGAGTACGGCTATCCGCCCGAGGGGCCCGCAGGTTCGGAACTGCTACCTGAGGACGCCATCCCCTATCCCGAGCGCGGGGCGGCGCAACCGGCTCCGCTTGGCCCGCAGGCCGATGACGCGCCCGCCTGGCAACGCCGCGGGGGGCCGCTGGCCGGAAGTGGCTGGCGCAATAGCCAGCCACGGCGCTCGGGGGACGCCCTCTTTCCCGGAGACCGCCGGGGGCGCGGTTATATACGACGCGCTCGCCCCCCCACCGAGCCCGATCAGGCACCCGGTTCCGTCGGCCCTCGAGCCTTGCCGCACCGTGAGTCCATGGAGTATAATGGACCCTGGCCGTGGGAGCTGGAAGAGGGAGCCGAGCCGGCTCCCGACGAGACCGAGGAGATGCAGCTCCGTCTGCGGCCCGTCGCGCCCGGCACGCAGGTAGTGCTCTGCGGCGGTGCGGTCAGGTAGTGTCTCTCGGCGAAGCGAAGTCCTCGGCCGCGCCTCTGGTTCCGAACGCGTGGGAAGAGTGCCGTCACGGTCTTCCGCACGTGTTGCCGCCGCGAGAGAGATTCGACTGACCGACGGACGTCACCCGTCCACGCAGGTTCGACGGTGCCCGGGGACTTCACGGACAAGCCCATGGCGCCCACATCGACGTGACGGCGCGGGCGGACAAAGGGCTTGCAAATAAGGTAACTACGTTATATAATCTGAGCCGGATCTCACCACGCGGATGAAGGAGCACTTGCATGTCGCTTAAGGAGAAAGTAGAGGAGGCCCTGGCTCAGGTGCGTCCGGCGCTGGAGGCCCATGGTGGCAATGTGAGCTTGATCGATGTGCTGGACGACGGCACAGTGCAGGTAGAGCTGGAGGGGGCCTGCAAGGGCTGTCCGATGTCACAGATGACGCTAACGATGGGCATCGAGCGCCACCTGAAGGAGGCACTCCCTGAGGTGACCTCCGTGCAGAATGTCTCGGGTCCGTCGAGCCGGTAGCGGCCGGGAGCATTGAGGACGGAAAGAGCGCTGAAGACGGGGGCAGCCATGCCCCCGTCCAGCGGCGTTTGTGCATGAGGTCAGAGGGGCGCCGGCCTCGCACGGAGGCCCCCGTCCGCGACCTGTCAGTTTCCACGACCGCCAAGAGCGGGCCAGAGGTGATGGCAGATGAAGTTCTTCCTCGACACAGATCGGAAGAGCACACGTCTGAACTCCAGTCACCGCTCATTATC
>CAZXDD010000608.1:0-4941 GCA_964639415.1 uncultured Armatimonadia bacterium | reverse complement strand
ACCATCCCACCCAACTACAGGCCATATGCCCCTATCTTCGGGGCAGACGGCGACGTCCACGGCCCACGGCCACCCCCTGCACGCCGGTTGGCCAGACATGGAAGAGCCCCGCGATGTAGTCGCGGGGCTCCGTAGGTTCGGGGGTACTCGCGGCCTGCTAGTACGTGCGCTCCGGCATGGCGACCTCGCGCCGATGCTGCTCGAGGTAGATGTCCGAGGCGTGCTCCGGAGCTTCCCTGCCCAGCTTGCGGGACACCTCGGCAACCTTCACGCGGGCGTGGTGGTTGAGGGCCGAGGTGTTCGCCGCCAGCTCCCATACGTCCAGGGCCTGCTGCAGGCGACCGGCCTCCTCGAGAATGTGGGCCTTGGTGTGCAGCGCCAGGAGGTTCGTGGGCATGATGGCCAGGTTGGCGTTGATCTCATCCACGGCCTCGTCGAACTTCTTCTCCTCCATCAGGCGCCAGGCGTACATGTAGCGTTCACGGATGGTAAGGGTGGCGCCGGCCGCCGTGCCGTCGCTGGGGTCGCGCTTGATGCAGTAGTCGTACCAGTCCAGGGCCCTGGGCATGTCGGGGAGGCGTTCCCAGCCGTGGGCGATGAGACGCTCGATGTACTCCGGATGCTCGAACTGGATGGCGGCTCCCAGCCACTTGCTGGCCTGGTGATAGTCGCGAACCTTGTCGAAGAAGGTCCAGCCCAGCTCGAAGTAGAGATCGTAGCGATCCGGGTTCCAGGAGATGCCCTCCTTGAGGGCATTGATCCCCAGCTTGAGGTAGCGGGCCCGCATCTCGGGGTCTTCGGTCTCGACGTACAGGTTGTAGCATAGATGCCAGCCGGTGATGCGCCAGGGCTCCAGCCAGTGCGGGTCCAGGAGCGTCACCGTGCGCATCAGGTTGAGGGCTTCGGCGCTGGCCCCCTCCCCCTTGTCCCACATCTCGTGGGTCTTCATCCACAGCATCGAGGCGGCGACCTCACGGAACCCGCCCAGGATGGCGCCGGCGATGACCCCGGTGACCGCGGTGGGATCGAACTCGATGATCTTGGTCATGGGTGTCGGGCTACGCAGTCCGAAGACCAGGCGATCGTAGTTGACGCTGTCACTCAACGGCTGCAGCGCGAACACCAGCAGGAGGACCAGCGCCCAGCCGCCTATCTTGGTCGTCTTGCTTCGTCGCATCTCCACAACTCCTGTTGCATCTGCTCTTCAGTCGCGATGACCGCTCGCCGTGGCGCCGTGAGGCCGACTCGCGTTCCGGGCCGAGGGGTGGCGCCAGAGGTGCAGCCGGAAACCCCGCATTCGCCCGGAATGTGATTCTGAGAGCGTCCGCTCCCGGAGGGAGCCGCTCGAGGAACCTCCCGGCATTCATCGAGATTCCTCGCTATCTCGCTGCGCGAGATGGACGCTCAGAATGACGGGAACCCGGCCGGCCAGACTTCTCGCCCGCGCCCCTATACCTCACGCTCATTGAAGCACAGATACCCGATGAGCATGATGATGACCACATACAAGAGCCCCTGGAGCCCGTGTTTGGTGAGTACGGGCCAAAAGACCGCCTGATCCTTGAGGATCGCCTCGCGGATGTCGAAGATCTCGAAGTGCGGCAGCACGCGGTAGATGGTCCCCAGTAGTATCTGGGCGACCCTGCTGGCGCCGTGATCGGGATCAGAGAGCTGGCGGAAGAAGTCGCTCATCTGCCCGACGAAGTAGACGAAGAACGAGAAGATCGAGGCGAAGATCCACGAGAAGACCGTGGAGGCCGCCACAGCGATGGCCACCAGCACCGCCAGCTCCACGAATGTCAGCCCGATGGCCTTGGCGATATTGGCGTACATGAAGTCCATCGAGTAGGTCGTGGCGCCCTTCTCCGGGTCGATCTCCCGGAACTGCGGAGCCTTGATGGCGAATACTGCGTAGAACGCGATGCCCATGACGGCTACATTGGCGAACACCGTGGCGTAGCCGCCCAGGAACTTGCCGAACAGGAACTGGGCGCGGCTCACCGGCTTGGCGAGGAGGGTGTAGATGGTGCGCCGCTCGATCTCGTCGGCGATCAGGCGGGTGCCGAGGAACACCGCGATGAGGAGGCCGAAGAACCGGCAGGAGCCCAGGCCGATGTCGATGAGCATCTTCAGCTCCGCGCCGGGCTGCAGATAGGCCAGGACCCATGAGGACATGATGATGAGCACGGCGAAGATCAATATCCCATTGAGGAACCTGCGCCGCCAGGCCTCGTGGAAGGTGGCCGTTGCGACCCGCCATACGGGCGGCATGAGCTGGCCGAAGAACCGGGTGGGGAAGTTCAGGGCCGCGGGTAAAATGACCACGAGGGCCACGGCGATCCAGGCGATGGCCACCGCCTGGGGCTTGTCGCCGGAGAAGCCAATGGTAACCAGGCCGCCGATGATCGCGAAGAGCGCGGCCCATGCGAGGTCTGAGGTGATTTTGCGACGCATGCCTACTGCTCTCCTTTGACGGCTTCGATGAAAGCCTGCTCCAGTGACCGGCGGTCCGGTCCCAGGTGGGTGATGATGGCCTCGCCGTCGGCGAGGATCTCCGCCGCCTTCGCGGCATCCTTCTGCGTGGCGAAGCGGGCCTCAAACACGCCGCCGGAGTTGGTCATCGAGCCGGCGAGGCCCTCTATCTTGGCCGCCACCGCGGCATCCACGGCCTCGGCCTCCAGCCGGAACAGCCCCTCATCACCGGCCAGGACGCTGGTCATGGTGCCGGTGGTCACCACCCGGCCGCGGTTGAGAATGGCGATCCCGGCGCAGATGGGCTCCATCTCCTTGAGGAGGTGGGAGCACAGGAACACGGTCTTGCCTCGCTCGCGCAGGCTCAGGATGACGTCCCTGATCTGCATCTGGGCGGTGGGATCGAGTCCTGAAGTGGGCTCATCCATGAAGATGAGGTCCGGGTCATTGAGCAGGGCCTGTGCGAGCCCCACGCGCTGGAGCATGCCGCGGGAGTAGTTGCGGACGCGGATGTCGCGCCGCGACCACATCCCCACGAGTTCCAGTAGCTCCTGGGTGCGGTTGCTGAGCTCCTTGCCGGAGAGCCCAAACAGCCCGCCGTAGAAGGCCAGTAGCTCCACGGCGTTGAGATGGTCGTAGAAGTACGGCCCCTCCGGAACGAAGCCGATCCGCTCCTTGTAGGCCGGGTCGCCGATGGGTTGTCCCAGAACCAGCGCCGACCCCGAGGTGGGGTAGATCAGGCCCAGCAGAAGCTTCAGCGTCGTCGTCTTCCCCGATCCATTCGGGCCGACGAGACCGAAGATCTGCCCCTCCTCGACATCCAGCGTCAGATCGGCCAACCCCACGGGATTGCCGTCCGAGTCTTCTCCATACGTCTTCGTCAGGTTCTTGGTCTCAATGGCCAGTGCTATGTGAAGACACCTCCCAGCAGCGCTCACAAGCCCATCGGTCGGGTGTTGAGCGAGCAGGCCGGCACTCGTGGCCGGCGCAGCTTCGCTGTGCTAGTCGTTAGGGTGTAACGCCATGATACCAAAGGCCGGTTCCCGGCGGGAAGCCTCGAACACAAAAAACATGACATCTCGGGGTTCCCGGTTCTGTACAGGTCGCCGGACCGCCTCAGCGGCCGGGCAGGCGCGATGGGAGGCCGGGCACACCACGGCGGCGAAACCTCCTCCCAACAGTTCTCGTCGTGGCACCCGGCCGGCGCCGGTTGCCCCGCCATCAAGCTCGGAGGTCCCAAGCGTGCGTACACCCCGGCTTTGCAGCGCACTCATCGTCCTGTGCTGGACCGTCTTCGCCGCCGCCCAGCCCGTCCACCAGGTCTGGACCGATGTGGGCACCCGCAAGATCATGCGAGACGCGGTGCCGCCAGAAGGAGCCCCGCCGTCTGTGGACCTGGACGCCCTCCGCAACGAGTACGAAGCGTTTCAGGTCGTGGTGACGGCCGTGGGCGGGCGGGTCTCATCCGCGACCGTGGCCGTCTCCGATCTCAGTGGGGAGGGCGGTGCCACAATCCCGGCCACCTCGGTGGAGTTGCGCCTCCAGCACTACATCGAGGTCACTCAGCCGGAGAAGTGGCGGGGTTGGTACCCCGACGCGCTCCTGCCCATGCCTGAGAGCTTCGAGGTTACCGAGGGCCAAAGCCAGGCGGTCTGGGCCAACCTCTACGTTCCGCCCGACACCCCCGCCGGTCGGTACTCCGGAACCGTTACCGTCACCGTCGACGGCCGGGTCACGCAGGTCCCGGTCTCGCTGCGGGTGCGGGACTTCTCGCTGACGCCCGAGAGCCACTTCCAGTCCGCCTTCGCCATCTGGGGCGGCATGCTGGCAGGCCACTACGGGCTGTCTACCGACTCCGCCGAGTACAAGGACCTCTACGAGCGTACGTACTGGTTCTTGGCCGGCTACCGCATGCCCCCCGACGATCTGCCGGTACCGATTGACTCACCGGAGGCGGCGCGCTTCCTGGACGATCCTCTGGTGAACTCGTTCCGCATCCCCTACGACCCCAATCAGCCAGAAGCCTTCCAGCGTCGCATCAGCCACCTGCGCGAGAAGGGCTGGCTGGACAAGGGCTACGTCTACACCATCGACGAGCCCGGCCCCCAGGCGATACCCGGCTGCTACGACTACGGAATGCGGATCAAGGAGCTGGCCCCGGACGCCCGCTGGCTGCTCACCCACGGTGTCAACGACGACCTGCTGGGGGCCGTCTCCATCTGGTGTCCGGTGCTATCGGGCTACCACAAGGAAGCCTGCCAGGCGCGTCAGGCCCTGGGCGAGCATGTGTGGTGGTATACCTGCTGCGGCCCGCAGCATCCGTACCCGACGTACCTGATCAACGATGTCGCCACCTCGCCCCGGGTGCTCTCGTGGCTTCAGGCGGCGTGGAGGGTCGAAGGGGTCCTGTATTGGAGTGTCAACATCTGGGAGAAGTACGATGGCAAGAAGTACGTCGATCGCGACGTG
>CAZXDD010000607.1:0-4943 GCA_964639415.1 uncultured Armatimonadia bacterium | reverse complement strand
TCGGAGATCGTCTCCCCGGAGACGGCTCCCGCCGTGTACAAGCGCCTCGCGGAGGAGAAGCACCCGCCGCTGGGCATCGTCTTTGACTGGAGTCTGATGCGATGAAACCCATCAGGATCGGACAGATCGGTGTCGGGCACGAGCACGCTTCCGGCACGATGGACACGCTACGCGGGCTGCCGGAGCTGTACGAGGTGGTCGGCGTGGTGGAGGAGGAGGACCCGGGCTGGTACTGGCGCTCGGCCTATGAGGGCATCGAGCGCATGACGGAGGAGCAGCTCTTCAACGTCCCCGGGCTGGAGGCCGTCGCGGTGGAGACCAACATGCCGCTGGCGGCCGCCACCGCCCTGCGCTGCATGGAGCGCGGGCTGCACATACACATGGACAAGCCCGGCGGAGAGGGGATGGAGCCCTTCGCGCGGCTGATCGAGGGCTGCCGGGCCGGGGGACTGACCATCCAGCTTGGGTACATGTACCGCGTCAACTCGGCCATCAACTTCTGCTTCCGAGCGCTGCGCGAGGGTTGGCTGGGCGACGTATTCGAGATCCATACGGTCATGAGCCGCTACGACGATGACAACTATCGCCGCTTCCTTGCGGACTACCGCGGTGGCGCGATGTACAACTTCGGCAGCCACCTGATCGATCTCGTGGTCACCATGCTCGGGCGGCCGGACAATGTGACGGCGTTCCTCAAGGCCACCCGCGACGACGGGCTGGTAGACAACGGCCTGGCCGTCCTGGAGTATCCCCGAGCCACGGCGACCGTCCGCGCCGCGGTGGTTGAGGTGGACGGGATGAAGCACCGGCGCCTCATTGTGTGCGGCACAAAGGGTTCCGCGGAGGTGTATCCTCTGGAGCACGCGGGACGCTACGCCCAGGACCCCCTCCACGTGCGGCTGACGCTGCTTGAGGGCAATGCCGAGTACCCGGCAGGCACCCACATGGTGGATGTGGGCGTCATGAGGGGGCGCTACGACGACCAGTTGATCGGGCTCGCCCGAATCATCCGGGGTGAGATCGAGAACCCCTACGGCTACGACCACGAACTCCTGGTGCAGGAGACACTTCTCGCTGCCGCCGGGTACACAACCTGGAGATGACGATGCACGCGATACTGGTACAAGAAGACCGGTCGCTGGTATGGAGTGAAGTGCCCGATCCCGTCCCGGCGGCGGATGAGATCGTCATCGACATCCGGGCCGCCGCGCTGAACCGCGCGGACCTGATGCAGCGCGCCGGCGACTATCCGCCGCCTCCCGGCTGGCCCGAATGGATGGGGCTGGAAGTGGCGGGCGTCGTCGGCCATGCCCCCGAGGGAGGCAGGTGGCGGGTCGGGGACGAGGTCTGCGCCCTCCTGGGCGGAGGCGGCTATGCCGAGAAGGTGGCCGTGCCGGCGGACATGGCCCTGCCGGTGCCCCGGGGCCTGTCGATGGTGCAGGCCGCCGCGATCCCCGAGGCCTTCGCCACCTCATACCTGAACCTGTGCCTCGAGGGGGGGATGAAGGCGGGCGAGACGGTTCTCATCCAGGCCGGCGCCAGCGGCCTGGGGATGGCGGCGATCCAGCTCGCCAAGACCCTCGGCGCTACGGTGATGACCACCGTCGGCACCCGGGAGAAGGCGCAGTTCGTCCGCGAACTGGGGGCCGACATCGTCGTGAACAGAACCACCGCCGATCTGGCCGCCGCCATGGAGCAGCACCCCGTGGACATCGCCATGGACTGCATCGCCGGCCCGGACCTGGGGCGCTGTGTGGAGAAGATGGCCGTCGGCGGGCGCTGGATCGTGATCGCCACTCTCGGCGGCACGCAGACCGAGCTGGATGCGAGAGTCTTCTTCCGCCGGGGACTGCGGCTCATCGGCAGCACATTGCGCAGTCGCACGCCCCAGATGAAGGCCGAGATCCTCGCCGGGTTGGAGCACTCGCTGTGGGAGGCGTTCTCGGACGGGAGCATCAAGCCGGTGGTGTACGCGACGCTGCCCATTGGCAAGGCCGATGAGGCTCACGCCATACTGGAGAGACGCGAGAACCTGGGCAAGGTCGTGCTCACCGTACCGTGAGCCCGACCCCGCCTGTGAGACGAGGCATGCTGATGATTGATTCGAGGCTCGAAGACAAGGTCGCGATTGTCACCGGAGCCGCCCGAGGCATCGGCCGCGCCATCGCCCTGCGCTGCGCCGCCGAGGGCGCCGCGGTGGCGGTGGACGATATCAACGGCGAAGGGGCGCAGGCGGTCGCCGCCGAGATCCAGGCGGCCGGCGGCGAAGCCCTCGCTTTCGGAGCAGACATTACTAAGAGTGCCCAGATGCGGGATGTCGTCGCGACGGTCCTGAACCGCTTCGGGAAAGTCGATATCCTCATCAACAATGCCGGGGGCAGCGCCGCCCTGCTGGGGAAGACCTCGGCGTTCAAAGACATGGCCGAGGAGACCTGGAAGTGGGTCATCGACCTCAACGTACACGGCACCATGATCTGCATCCAGGCGGTCCTGGATCATATGGTGCAGCGCCGGTACGGCAAGATCATCAACTTCGGCTCCATCGCCGGTGTCTGCGGCCTGCCCAACTGGGCGGAATACTCGGCGGCGAAGGGAGCGATCATTGCGCTGACCCAGACCCTCGCCATGGAGGTCGGCGAGCACGGGGTCAACGTCAACTGCATCTCGCCGGGCATGATCCTCTCCCGGCCGGGCATCGACTGCAGCCGCGCCACCTGGCTACAGCGCGGCGGCGAGCCCGAGGAGGTCGCGGCTCTCGCGGCCTTCCTGGTCTCCGATGAGGCGAGCTACATCACAGGAGCCAACTACCTCATCGACGGCGGCCGCACACTGGGGCCACTGAGGTAAGGAGCATCACATGAGGTTCGAGAGCAAAGCCGCCATCGTCACCGGAGCGGCCTCCGGCATGGGCCGGGTAACGTCCCAACGACTGGCCGCCGAGGGCTGCGGCGTGGTGCTGTGTGATGTCAACCAGGACGCGGTGACTCAGGCCGCGCAGGGGATCCGCGACAAGGGCGGCGATGCCATCGGCGCCCCGGTGGATGTGCGCTGCTACGAGCAGGTCAAGGCCGCTGTCGCTCTGACTTTGGAGCGATATGGGCGTGTGGACATCACGGTCAACTGCGCCGGTGGCAACTCCGCCCGGGTGCTGAGCCGGCCCGAGCCCTTCCACGAGCGCCCCATCGAGGTGATCGACTGGGGGCTGGATGTCAACCTCAAGGGCGCCGTGTACTTCTGCCACGCCGTGCTGGGCCCCATGATCGAGAAGAAGGCGGGCGTCGTCATCAACCTGGGCTCCATCGACGGCATCTGCGGGTCCTACTCGCTGGACTACGGTGCCTCCAAGGCCGGGATGATCGGCCTGACCAAGTCCGTCGCCCTCTACGGGGCTCCACACGGCGTGCGTGCCTGCTGTGTCTCTCCCGGCCCCGTCTTGACGCGGCCCGAGATGGCGCAGCACCCAACGCGGCTGGGCAGAGCCGCCGAGCCCGATGAGATCGTGAGCCTGATCCTCTACCTGTGTTCCGATGACGCGAGCTTCGTTACCGGCGCCAACTACGTCATCGACGGCGCCTACTGCATCGGAGGCATGTAGCGGTGAGCAGGACCTGGAAGGTCGGGATCGTCAAGGACACCGGAACGCCGATGTTGGGCCTCCATGCCCTCCACACGGCCTTCCGCGGGCTTCCGAACGTGGAAGTGCTCGGGCATGTGGACTCCAGCCTCGAGAACATCGAAGACAAGATGCGCTACACCGAGGCCAGGCGGCACTATCTGACCCTGGCCGACATGCTGCAGGCCGAGGCTCTCGACATCGTCGTCCTGTGCTCCCGCCACCCCTACGACCACCTGCCGCAGATCCGGGCCGTGGCCGAAGCCGGATGCCACGTCTACTGCGAAAAGCCGCTGACCGCCGATCTGACAGAGGTCGACCGCCTCGTGCAGATCGCGCAGGACAGGGGCATCCTCATCGCCGTGGCCCATCCGGCCCGCTATGCCCTGAACTTCCGCGTCATGAAGCGGATGGTGCAGGCCGGAGACATCGGCACTCCACTGTCCATCCACGGCCGGGGCAAGTGCGACCACCGCGGTGGCGGAGAGGACCTGATCGTCCTGGGGACGCACATCCTCGATATCCAGACGCTCCTGTTCGGCGAACCGTTGTGGGTCTACGCGGAGGTCTACCAGGACGGTCGCCCGATCGTGCGTGGCGACCGGGCCGAGACTGTGGAGCCCATCGGTCCGGCCGCGGGCGACGAGGTCTTCGCGACCTTCCGCTTCCCCGGCAATGTGCGGGGCAGCTTCGAGAGCAGGCGAGGTCTCCTAGATCCTGCCGGAGGCGTCACCCACATGGGCGTGACCGTCGTCGGGACCGAGGGCGCCCTGTCCGTGCGGTTCGTGGACCCGGGTGAGCGCAAGCTCCGGCTCAGCCGCTATCGTGGTCCGGTGGAGGATGCCGGGGGCTTCGAGGCCGTCCCCCTGGTGGAGGATCGCGTCATCGCCGGTGCCGCACCTTTGGACTACTCCCTGTGTGGGCAGCCCGACATCCCCTCGACCGGGTACTTCCTGGAGGCCAACCGGTTCGCCGTGTGGGACCTGATGGGCGCCATCGAGGAGGGGCGGCAGCCGGTCTCCAACGTCTACAACGCCCGCCTCGCTCAGGAGATGATCTGCGGCATCTACGCATCCCACCTGCAGCGCGCCCGGGTGACCTTCCCCCTCGCGGACAGAGCGCATCCGCTGGGCGAGGGCGCGTAGCGGCCGGCCGTCGCATAGCTGCAGGGCGCGGGCCTGTACCGCGCCATGGCCTTTCTGTAGGGCGCGGGCCTGTACCGCGCCATGGCCTTTCTGTAGGGCGCGGGCCCGTACCGCGCCATGGCCTTTCTGTAGGGCGCGGGCCTGTACCGCGCCATGGCCTTTCTGTAGGGCGCGGGCCTGTACCG
>CAZXDD010000606.1:0-4959 GCA_964639415.1 uncultured Armatimonadia bacterium | reverse complement strand
AGACGGCCTAACAGGATGGACAGGATAACGGCGGATGGGCAGGATGACGGCGACGGCCAGACGGCCTAACAGGATGGACAGGATAACGGCGGATGGGCAGGATGACGGCGACGACTGAACGGCCCAACAGGATGGACAGGATAACGGCGAATGGGCAGGATGACGCCCTCGATGACCTCGGTGGTGAAGCCCCGACTCGAGAGGAGATCGCCGACTTCCTGAGGGCGTTCACGGACGAGATCAGGGGCCTGCCGATGGCCGAGAAGAAGGCCCGAATCAGGTCGGTGATCGGCCGCCTGACCCATAGCCACTTTGCGGCCTCCGAGGGCACCGAGGCCGCTCAGGCGTCCTGCACGGAGGGCCGATTCCGAGCTTCACGCATTTTGGCTATGACCCGAATCAACAACAAACCCGCAGAATCCGTTGATTCTGCGGGCCTGAAGGCTGAGTCCCATAACCAAATGCCATCTGGTTCGGGACGAGAGGTTGTTGGTAGCGCGGGCAGGATTCGAACCTGCGACCTCAAGGTTATGAGCCTTGCGAGCTACCGGACTGCTCCACCGCGCGTCCGTCTCTTTGTAGGCCAATAGTATAGCAACCCGGCATCGCCCCGTCAAGGGCTGCACCGGACTTTTTTCGCCAGTCAGGCACCCAAAACGCGCCTGTCGGGCAGGTTATCCACAGTCGGATGGGGATATCCACCGGGTTATCAACAGTTATCCACCGTCTCCGGGCCGCGGAATCCGCCGTCAGAGCAGTCCTTTTGGGCCACCGCCCGGAACGGCTGTGGATTACTCCCCAGCCCCGCGGGGGAAAGCTCTTGGGTTATCCACAGCCGCCAGGAAACTCCGCTCTCCGCCGAGGCGCCCTTGGTTCCCGGCCGCCCGCTTGCTCCGGGCCGAAGGGAACCCGGGCCGGGGCGGCGAAATAGAGCCGTGACTGGCCGTACTGACCCCGCCGCCCGGCGCATCTGGCGTCCGGGCCGCCGGGCCGGCGCCCGAACCCCCTGCCGGTGAACTCTATCACAGAAGAAGGCTGGATCCCATGGCTACCAGACGTTCCCGACCCGATGAGCAGGAGTACGACCTGCTACAGCAGTCCGCTATCCGCAAGGCGATCGGTGACCGCACCCTCCAGAGTGTGGCCGAGAAGCCGAGCTTCTGGATGACGGCCCAGGTGGACTGCACCGCCCTGGTCCTCGTCCGCGGTGAGATGAAGCAGGCGGCCCCGGAAGTCCTGCCCACCTACAATGACTTCATCATCAAGGCGGTCGCGGCTATCCTCCGCGACAATCCGCGGTTCAACGCCTGGCGCGCCGAGGACGGCCTGCATGTGCTGCGGCACGTGAACGTCGGCTTCGCCGTGGCCACCGAGCAGGGAGTCATGCTCCCCACGGTGCTGGATGCCGATGAGAAGTCTCTGACCGAGGTCGCCACGGAGACCAAGGGCATGGTGGAGATGGCGCGCAAGGGGCGTCTGCGCGCAAGTCTGCAGATGGGCGCCGGGTTCACCGTGAGCAATATCGGCCCCGGCGATGTGGACACCTTCAGCGCGATCATCAGTCCGCCGCAGACGGGGATCCTGTCCTTCGGCGCCATGAAACCCCGCCCGGTGGTGGAGGGCGACCAGGTCGCGATCCGTCAGACCATGAACTGCACTCTGAGCATCGATCACGCCGCCGCCGACGGCGCCGATGGGGCGAAGCTGCTATCGGATGTGAAGGCGAAGCTTGAGGACGAGAGCTTCCTGCGCTCGCTGGCCGCGGACCAGGCGTGAGCAGTGCCCCCGTCTGAGGCGCTCTGCCGCCGCCATCGTCCCCCCGGGCCGCCGGCCGGTCTGGGCGGGGTCGACGAGGAGCGGCGGCCGGAGCTCCGCCGTCGCCGCGTAGAGGGCGTCCCGGCTCGGGGGCGCCCTTTTCACCCGGGGAGGACCTGCGCAGTGTCCCCGTATCGCAGACGCATCCAGGCGCTCCCTCTTGCCCTGTCGGCGCTGGGTGCGTTCTTCTGCCTCCCATCCCCCGCCTCCGCCCAGCGAGAGACACCGAGGAGTTCACCGACCATGGAACTGCGCAGTCCCGCGGCAGTAACCCACCACTTCGATGGTCCCATGGGTGAGCGCGTGGAGGCCAATGTGGACAACTGGCTGCTCGCCGCGCCCCGGGCCAATCCGGGCATGCTGGAGATGATGCGGCTTCGGGACCGCCATCCGGTCCCGGAGCTGGTGCCCTGGGCCGGTGAGTTCGTGGGCAAGTACCTGATCTCCGCCATCGCGGCGTGTCGGATGAGTGACAATCCGCGGCTGCCACCGTTCGTGGCCTCCGTCGTGGCCGAGCTCATCGCCACGCAGGCGGAGGACGGCTATCTGGGGCCCTTCGGCAGGGAGGAAAGACTCCTGGGCCACTGGGACCTGTGGGGCCACTACCACTGCATGCTGGCGCTGTTGATGTGGCATGAGGCCACCGGAGACGAGGCCTCTTTGGGATGTGCGCGGGCAATGGCCGATCTGATCTGCGACACCTTCCCGGACGATGGGCGACACGTCTACGACGCCGGCTCGCATGAGATGAACATGGCCGTCATCCACTCGCTGGGATGGCTCTACCGGCTGACCGGACAGGAGCGGTACCTGGCGGTCATGCGGCAGATCGAGGCGGACTGGCAGCGGCCCCCCGCGGGCGATTACCTCCGCACCGGCCTGTCGGGCGTGGAGTTCTTCCGTACACCCAAGCCACGCTGGGAAAGCCTCCACGACCTGCAGGGGCTGATCGAGCTTGGCCAGATCACCGGCGACAGGCGCTATGCCGAGGCCTTTGTCCGGCACTGGGAGAGCATCCGCAACCACGACCGCCACCCCAGCGGTGGCTTCACCACCGGGGAGCAGGCGGTGGGCAATCCGTACTCGACCGGGGCGATCGAGACCTGCTGCACCATCGCCTGGATGGCGCTGAGTGTAGACATGCTCCGGCTCACCGGCGACGCGAGTGCGGCCGACGAGCTGGAGCTGGCCACCTGGAACGGGATGCTGGGAGCTCAGCATCCGTCGGGGAGGTGGTGGACGTACGACACCCCCATGGACGGCGCGCGTGCGGCCTCGGCCCACAGCATCGTGTTTCAGGCCCGCGCCGGGACCCCGGAGCTCAACTGCTGCTCGGTCAATGGGCCGCGGGGCCTTAGCATGCTCACCCAGTGGGCGGCCATGGCGGACGATGAGGGCGCCTGGCTCAACTACTATGGGCCCTGTTTTCTGGATCTGCCCACCCTCCAGGGCGGCAGACTGCTTCTGCGGCAGGTCACGGACTATCCGGCCGAGGGCAAGGTACGCATCGAGGTGGCACCCGACAAGAAGCGGGAGATGTCGCTGCGCCTGCGTATCCCGGCCTGGTCGGCGCAGACGGCGGTGCGGGTCAATGGGGAGGCGGTGGAGGGGATTGCGCCGGGAGAGTACCTGGCCCTGCGTCGGGTGTGGCAGGCGGGAGATGTGGTGGAGCTGGAGCTGGACATGGCGCTGCGGAGCTGGACGGGCGAGCTTGGGCGCAGCGGCTGCGCCGCCCTGTTCCGGGGCCCCATCCTCCTGGCCTTCGACCAGAAGCTCAATGCCATCGACACGGACCAAATGCCGCCCCTGGACCTGCAGAACCTGATCTTCACGCGGGTACAGACGGCCGCGACCTGGCCACCCATCGTGGCCGGGACGGTCACCGCGGCGGACGGCACCGAGCTTGTGCTGTGCGATTTCGCCACCGCGGGCGCCTGCGGCACCCACTATCGCTCCTGGCTACCCGCCGAGGGCGGTGCGCCGGCGCCCTTCTATCTCCGGACACCTGCGGCCGACGCGGCCATCGCCGCCGGACCGCTGCTGTTCGAGTGGAGCGGGTACCGGCCGTCGGCGCGCAGCGGCAGGACCTTCACCCTCGAGATCGCCGCGGACCCCGACTTCTCGGACGTTGTCGTCACCCGCGAGGGCCTGACTTCCTGCAGTGAGGTGCTCGAGGCCGACCTGGAGCCCGGCAGGGAGTACACCTGGCGGGTGACCGCGGTCAATGCCCATGGATGCACCGGCGCGGCCAATGGACCACGCCGTTTCACCGTCGATCCGGACCTGCCCAACACCGTGGGGCTCCGGACCGTGCAGGGGTTCGGGGAGGGAGAGCTGATGGTCGCCGCCGATCTGGAGGGCTCCGCGGACCCGAGCTACGGAGTGCTGCACAGCTCACAGGACGTCGCCTCCGTGCCGGGTCCCGCCGGAACGGCGGCTCTGGGCTTCAATGGCCGGAGCAGCAAGGTCACCTATGCCATTGATCTCTTCCCCGAGGAAGACTATACCGCCGCGCTGTGGCTCCGGCCGGAGGGGCTGCCGACAGACCGCCTCCAGGAGGTCTTCTCCGCCTGGGCCTGCGGCATGGACGACCCGCTGCGCATTTGTCTCCAGGGCGAGGAGGTCTTCGCGCGCATCGAGGCCGGTGCCGCGCACGGGACCGAGGGCGTCGGGCTCGCCAACGGTCGCTGGGTCCACGTGGCAGCCGTCAAGCAGGGCCCGGAGCTACGTCTGTATGTGGACGGGACGCTGCGGCAGAAGGCGACGGTGCCGCACTTCGTGTTCTCGGCGGCACGAAACGTGGGCATCGGCTGCAACCCCAACTACGCCGGCAACGAATGCCTGCAGGGAGCCCTGGCGGGCTTCTGCCTGTACGCACGGGCCCTGGGTGCTGACGAGATCGCGAGGCTCGCCGGGTAACATAAGCAGGTGGGTGGGCAATGGCCCGGGGGCCGGGAGGTGAAGGGCGAGGGATAGTGGGAGAGGCCGGAGGCGCGGCCGAGAAGTCCACATTCGCATGGGAGTGTCATTCCCGGCGAAGGTGGGGTTTCCGGCCGGACTTCTAGAGAATCAGCTCGTCCGGCCCCAGATCGCTGGTGAGGGCGCGGCCGATGTTGGCGGCGATCCGCAGGTCCAGGGCCCAGA
>CAZXDD010000605.1:0-4971 GCA_964639415.1 uncultured Armatimonadia bacterium | reverse complement strand
CGCCGTTGTCGTTGCCGTCATCCTGTCCATCCGCCGCTATCCTGTCCATCCTGTCTGTCGTTGCCGTTGTCGTTGTCGTTGCCGTTGCCGTTGCCGTTGTCCCCGGGCTCCGGCCCTCGGGGCGGCTAGAACTGATGGTCGTACTCAAGCATGAGCGTGTTGTTGGCCACGTCGTCTGCGCCTTCATCGCGGATCGTGTAGTTCAGGCGCCACTGGCGTTTGCAGGCCTCGACGTGGTAGTTGACCCCGAAGGCCAGCCACCGGGCATCCAGTTGGTCGGTGACGGCGGTGTTCGGGTCGAAGTCCTGGTAGCCCAGCACGAGCTCGAGCTTGTCGTCTTGGCCCTGGAAGGGGATGTAGTGGCCGGCCTCGAGGTACCAGGCATTGGCCGTGACCGACACGGCGCCGCCGTCGGCTTTCCTGGTGGTGGTGCCGCCCCAGATCGACGTCGGGCCATTGCGGTACAGCACGTCCACGCCGTAGGCGGTCTCATCCACCTGCCCGGCGGCGTATAACGGCTGGAGGCCGTAGGCCGATCCGTTGCGAGAGAGGAACCTCTGGAAGGTGCTGGTGGCGGTGTCCGGATGACAGGCCCACTGCAGGCCGATGTTAAGGTTCGGGGCCACGAGGTACTCCACTCGGGCGGCGGCCATGATGGCGCTTCCCGTGCTCCAGTCGTTCTTGCCCTTGCCCGGGTACACCCCGGCGTACCAGCCCAGACGATCGGTGGCCCTGTGGTTGTACAAGAGCAGCCCGATCGCGCGGTCGGGGACGAGCAGGGTCTCGGCCAGCGGGCGCTCGCCGAGCGGAAGCTGGATGTCGGAGGTGAGATACTGGCGACCGAAGGGAACCATGGACTGTCCCAGCACGAGGTTGCCGAAGCCCGGCCGGTTCCAGCTCAGGTACAAGTCGTGGATCTCGAACTCATTGGCCCCCCAGTCGCGACGGACCTGGACGAAGTACAGCAGGTCGTCTTGCAGCTCGTCAAAGTACCCCAGGCGGATGCGGCGGGTGTTGTAGTCGTCATTGGCGCCATTGTCGTCGCGCAGCAGCCAGGTGGGCAGAGCCTGACTGCCCTCGGTGACCGAGTACCGCCCCTGGATGCGGGCGGTATAGCCCCGATCGCGCTTGCCGATCGTGCAGGATTTCCAGTAGTCCCGCGGCGCGGGGTTCACTCCCTGAGCGAGGGCGGCGGTGAGTGGCAACAGCAGCAGCGCAGCGATGGAAAGACGGTGCATGTGTACGCTTCTCTCCTGGTCAGATGGTGCCACGAACGGCGGCGGGCACGGCCTCTCACGCTCCCGGCTACCCCTCGAAGCCCCGGCGATCGATGACCGTGTCGAAGTCCGGCAGCCTGTCGATCTTCTTTTGCTCCAGGAGGAACTGGGCCATCTGCCTCAGGCCGTCCACGGTGGCCTCGTCCAGGGCGGTGGCCCACTCGTAGGCCTCCATGTTCTTGCGCTCGCGCTCCACCGGCACGCCCGAGGCCCTGGCCAGGATCTCGGCGGCCTTGTCCGGGTCGCTTGTGGCCAGATCGCAGGCGCGCTGAGTGGCCTGGACGACCCTGGCCGCCAGCCCGGGATGCTCGTCGAGGAAAGACTTGCGGGCCAGGATCGGGAGCGGGAAGTTGCTGCCCACATCCCCCAGGTTCGCGAACTCGTGGCACTCCCGGCATTCCGCCACCGTGTTGCCGGGCCACGGCTCGCTACCCACCACGACATCCACCTGCTTGGCCACCATGGCCTGGGGGAAGTCCCTGGGCGACAGCGAGACGAAGTTGATCGTGTCCGGGTCGATACCGTTCTTCTTGCAGTACATGAGAAACCCGCCGTGCGTGCTGGAGCCCAGTTGGACGGCGACCTTCTTGCCCTCGAGGTCTCTGGGCGTCTTGATGCCTGCTGCATCGTGAGTGACGATGGAGTGCATCTTGGTCCCCAGAGCCTGGTTGCAGATGACGCGGATATCCTCCGACTTGGTCAGCGCGATCGCGGTGGGCGCGTCGCCCATGGTGCCCAGATCGGCCTGAGCGCCCACCATGGCCTCGGCGGACTCGATGCCACCGGTGACGATCTTGGGCTCGACCTGCAGACCCTCTTCCTTGTAGTAGCCTTCCTCATACGCGATGATGACCGGCAGATAGCAGGTCTTGTTGCTGTAGGTGAAGCGGACCTTGACCGGCTCAGCCCCGGCCTCCGGCTCTTGCGGCGTTGCGGCAATCTCCCCGGGATCAGGCGCGCCCGTGGCAACCTCCTGGGGTTGGGGCCTGGGGCAGCCGGAGAGCAAACCGGCACCGACAATCGCGACCACGAGCAGTAGCACCACATGGCAACGCATCCCTCGGTCACTCCTTGGCGCAGGCGCAGGCCCGCTTGGTTGGGTCCTCTTCCCCCGGTTCGGTGCCGGCGAGGAGATGGAAGAGCCGGGACTTGAGGGCACAGATGTCGGGTTCGGTGCGAGAGCGTGGGCGACCCATGTCGACGGTGACCGCCTCCACGATGGTCCCCGGCCGCTGGGACATCACCACCACACGATCGCCCAGGTAGGCGGCTTCCTCGACATTGTGGGTCACGAACACGATGGTCTTCTGGGTCTGCCGCCAGATGCGCAGCAACTCGTCCTGGAGCCGCTCGCGAGTCTGGGCATCCAGCGCGCCGAAGGGCTCGTCCATCAGCAGGACGCGGGGCTCCATGGCCAGAGCCCGAGCGATGGCCACGCGCTGGCGCATCCCGCCCGATAGCTCATGGGGGTGGGCGTGCTCGAAGCCCTCAAGCCCGACGAGTTCTATCAGCTCCCGCTGCACCCGGGCACGCTCCGGCTTCGGGCGCTTCTGCATGCGCATCACAAAGTCGATGTTGCCCGCCACCGTCAGCCATGGGAACAGGGCCCCATCCTGAAACACCACCGCCCGCTCCGGGCCCGGGCGCTGCACCGGGTCGCCGGCGAACAGCACCCGGCCCTGATCGGGATCGATGAAACCGGCGATGAGGTTCAGAAGCGTGCTCTTCCCGCACCCGCTGGGGCCGATCACGGCCAGCAGCTCGCCTTCCGCAACGTCGAGAGAGATGCCGCTGAGGGCCACCACGCCGCCATTGGAGGCGCCGTTGTAGGTGACGTGCACATCCTGAAGCTGAAGAAGTGACATGCCTAGCTCCTTACCATCCCCCAGCGCTTGACCGTCGCGGCCTCCAGCCGCGTGAAGCCTACGTATTCCACCACCAGGCCCACCAGGCAGATGAGAATGATGCACACGAAGGCCGAGGCATAGTCCAGCGTCCAACGGGACTGGATGATGCTGTAGCCCAGTCCCATGCCACTGCCCACCACCATCTCGGCGGCCACCACCACGCGCCAACTGTTCCCCAGCCCCACGCGCAGCCCGCTCATCAGGTGGGGCACCGAGCCGGGGAGCAGCACGTGCAGGAGAATCTCGCCCGTCCCGGCTCCGGCCATCCGCGCCACCCGCAGGTGCTCCTCCTTGGCGCTGCGAATCCCGGCCACCATGTTCACCGCGATCGGCCCCAGGGCCGTGACCACGATCATGAACACCGTCGCCTGGTTGCTCAGGCCAAATAGCAGGATCGCCACCGGCACCCAGGCCAGGCCGGGCACGAGCTGCAGCACGTACACCAGAGGCATAAGGATGCGCTCCAGCACCCGCGAGGCCCCGGCCAGGACCGCCACCACTATCGCCCCCAGGAACCCTCCAAGGAAGCCGACCGCCCAGCGGCCCACACTGGCCCCGACGTGTGCGTAGATCGAGTGCCCCAGAAGCTCCCTGCCCCTCAGGGCCTCGAGCAGGTAGACCAGCGTCTCCGCAGGACCGGGAAACGGAGCCCCACGGCCCCGCACCACCCAGGCCACTGCCAGCCACAGTCCCAGACCCAGCGCAATGGGGGCGACCACCAGCAGTCGACGCACGAAGAGCCTGGGGCCGGCCGACACATCGGGCATCCGGACAACTCCCTGAAGACTGACCGCGGCGCATCTCCGCCGCACTTGATGGATGGGACCTCGCCACCCGTAACATCCAGACTATCGAAGCTCCGCCTCAAACCGACGAGCACGGCGCGGAGGTTGCTCCGGGGGCGGCGACACGGCCCGGCGGCGAGCCTTCCGGCTCGCCGAGTCGGGCTGGAAAGCCCGACCTACGCGTTCACGAACGGCGCGATCGCGACCCCAGAACTTGGTTCATCTGTGCAAGGGTCGGTGCATACAGGCATCTAGTACCACATGCTCGCGGATCCGTCAACAGGTAATCGGATCATCACGTATCATAACAGGCTACTGGCCGCGGCAGACCGGCTCGGATCATGTCTTCGCAGAGGCGGTCTCAGCGGCGGCTACACTCCCTGCCCGGGGAGGCAGGCACGGCCGGCTCACAGGAGGTGCCGGCGGGCGGGAAGAGAATGCACATGGCGGCCACTCATAGTATCGTGGTCCATCCCATGTTCGGAGGCCGGGCATGCGAAGCTCACGCCTTTGCCGCATCTTGCCGTTCCTATGTCTGGTCGGGCTACTGACCGCCGCCCACGGCCAGCAACCGCAGGCCGCGACAACCCCGCTGGTGGGCTCGTGGCTCCTGCGCGCCGAGCAGCTCGAGGTCGCCCTCGAGCTCACCGCCGACGGCCGGTTCACACGCACGGTCAAGGGTGCCGGAGGTGAGGACAAGGGTACGGGCAGGTACCAGGTAGCCGGGAATGTCCTGCAGTTCATCGAGGACGGCGAGACCGAGGCCGTCGCCTTCCAGATCAGCATGCCCGACCCCAACACGCTGCGACTCCTGACCGCCGACGGCGAGGGTCTGGAGCTCAAGCGCGTGACCGGAGGCACGGCCCCGCCCGCCGGCACCGTAACGGCGCCCATGGGTGGCGGCACCTCAGGCGCGCCGCTGACTCTGCCCATGGGTGGCGGCACCTCAGGCGCGCCAGATCGGAAGAGCACACGTCTGAACTCCAGTCACGAGATTCCATC
>CAZXDD010000604.1:1912-4973 GCA_964639415.1 uncultured Armatimonadia bacterium | reverse complement strand
ATAATGAGCGGTGACTGGAGTTCAGACGTGTGCTCTTCCGATCTCTGCCGTTGTCCCGGGCGGCGAAGCGGAACATCTGCAACAGCTTCACCTCGGGAAAGACCTCGCGGATCACCCGGGCGTCGATGCTCACCTGGTGCCAGTGGTCGTCATCCACCAGCGCATACCGCTCTAGATCGCGGTAGCCTCCGGAGTTCCGCGCGGCGGTGCCGCCGACGCAGACGGCTCCCTGGCCCACGGCGGCGCTCTTGAAGGCGTGCAGCCACAGGCCCACCGGCACCCCGGGCGGGATGCGGTACGAGAACGTGACGATGGGGAAGCGATCGATGTCCCACCACCTGGGGCGGATGTCGCAGGAGAGGGCGGCGCCGTCGGCGGTGGCGAAGATGCGCATCGAGCGCTGGCCGGAGGCGGCGGTGGTGTCGTCGATCCGTGCATCGGTACTGCGCTGGCGGGAGAAGTTCCAGTAGTAGTGCCAGTCCTCGAGGCTCTCGACCTCGAAGTCGGTGACGACCACGGGGGCGGCGGCGGTCTCCATGGTCACCACCCGCAGGCCGTCGGGAATGGCGGGCGCCCGGTACCACGCTTCGTCCTCCGCCCCGGCTTCGTAGGCGCCCAGGTCGGGGGCGGCGCCGAGATAGGGCAAGGACACGGCATCGCCCTGTTGCCAGGAGACCTCGCGGTCCAGGGTCAGCAGGCCGTGGTCGATGTCGACCGCCGTCACGCGGGCCTCGAGCTTGCCGGCGCCGATGAGGACCAGATCGCCGACCTCTCCGGGAATGCCGAAGCCGTCGAAGAACCAGCGGGCGTCATCCACCGGCAGTTGGGTGCCGTGGCCGGAGGAGGTGGCCACGGCCGGCGGAGCACCGGCGTCGATGCAGGGGCTGCCGGGCTGGAGGCGGTAGTCATCGGACAGGGGATCGGCGAATTGCGGGTCTGCATCGATATTGCCCGAGAACTGCCCGGGCATCTGGGCATTGGCCTCCTCGGCGGTCATGTGCCGGCCGCCCCAGCTTTCCACCCCCGGCCAGGCCCAGTCGTAGCGCACGGTCCTGCAGCCGGGGCGGTCGCCGTACAGGTCGTTGTGGACGAAGCGGTTGTCCTGCGCGATATTGGAGACCAAAAGCAGCGCCAGCCCGTCGCCGCCCGGATCGTTGTGGGCAAACACGTTGTTTTGCAGCACATTGCCCGCAACCATGTGGGGGTCCGGCTCGCGCCCGTTGTCCACCATCTCGAAGCCGTACTCGTGGTTGCGGTACCAGGTGTTGTGGTACACCCGAGACCGCAGCATGCCGAAGGTCGGCAGGTCTTCGTACTTGTAGGCGTTGATCACCAGGGGGCCGTAGTGATTGCGGTAGATGACATTGCGACGGAAGATGGAATCCACGATGAAGAGCTTGGCCCGGCCGTCGGCGGAGCCGGAGCCGTCGAAGCCGTTGGTGATGACGCACTGCTCCACGAGCAGGCGCGGGGTGGAGAAGAACTCGAAGTTCCGGCCCCAGCGGCAGTCGAAGACGCAGCGGCGCACCACGTTGTGGGGGCAGTCGAACCACAGACCGAAGGGGCGGTGCCCTGCCCGGCTGATGTGGATGTCCTCGAACACGCAGTGGCTGCAGGCGTAGTTGTTCCACATGTCACCGGACACGTGGCCGTAATCGCCGATGTTGTTGGCCCGCAGGCACCGCAGGCCCTCGTAGCGGTTGTAGTGGCAGTCTCGGCACTCGATGGGGCTGTAGGAGTGGGTGGAGTTCTCCATCCGACAGTTGCGGATGATGCAGTGGTTGGCGCGGCTGAGCCGCATCCAGCCCCCGCGCCGGGGGAGCATGAGGAAGCCCTCGATGACGATGTGCTCCCGGTCCTGCAGGTCCACACAGAGCGGACGATCACCGGACGGCCCGCCCTCGAGCACCGCCGTCTCCGGGGCTTCGGCGCGGTAGGTGAGAGGGGCCCCTTCCTCGCCGGACCGGGCCGGCGAGATCACTCCCGTGTACTCACCGGCGAGCAGGACCAGCGTATCGCCCGGACCGAGGGCGGCATTGGCATGCTCCAATGTCGCCCAGGGACGGTCCCGGGTGCCGGGGGCGGTGTCGTCTCCGTCGGGGGACAGATACCGGGTAGCCGGGGATGCGGAGGTGGCCAGGCCGAGCAGTAGTAGCGCTGACGACTGCAGCAGGAAGGACCGCACAGGCACCCTCCGAGCTCATGGGATGGCAGGCCAAACCGGTGTCTGTCTTCGACACCCGCCGCGTTCGCACCTGCCACCGTTTGCCTGCCCGCGCGTTCGGTACCACCCTGAAGGCGCGGCCCAAAGCCCGCCTTCGCCGAGAGTGTCGTTCTGAGGGCGTTCGCTCCCGGAGGGAGCAGCCCGAGGAATCTCCTCTGGCCGGGAGGAGATCCTTCGCTATCCCGCTGCGCGAGATTGGCGCTCAGGATGACAGCGCGACTGCTGTTCGAGATTGGCGCTCAGGATGACATGGGCCGGGGCAAACCGGCTTCTCGGCCGGACCTCCAGACGTCCTTCCCCGCCACTCACAGGCCCTGCGCGGAGCGCGCCACGATGTTCTCCTGAGTGTCCCGGTCGAGAGTGACGAAGTAGGCGCTCAGGCCTGAGAGGCGCACCATCAGATCGCCGTGGCGCTCCGGATGCACCTGAGCGTCGCGGAGCGTCTCGGCGTCGACGACGTTCACCATCACATGGGAGCCGCCGGCGCCGAAGTACGTGGCGATGAGCTGCCCGAGGCGCTCCTGGCCGCGGGCGCCGGCGATGTGCTCGGGGGAGAAACAGAGGATGAGGAAGTTGCCATTGGCGGCCCTGTGATGGGGCAGCGAGGCGCAGGAGGCCAAGGTGGCGGTGACACCACGCACGTTCCGGCCCTGCGTGGGGGCGACCCCTGCCGACAGCGCGGCGCCGGCGTGGCGGCCATCGGCGGTGGCGCCCATCTGCCTCCCCATCAGGTGCTGCTGGTACATGGCCAGGGAGGGCTTGATGCGTCCGCCACGGCCGTTGCGGCGGGTGGCCAGCTCGTCACAGAAGCAGCCGCAGAGCTCGGCGGCCAGAGCA
>CAZXDD010000604.1:0-1902 GCA_964639415.1 uncultured Armatimonadia bacterium | reverse complement strand
TAGCGCCAGCAGCTCCGGTACGGTGAGCCGTCATTCCTCGTACACCGCGTGCTTGACGGCGACGAGGCCGTCCACGGCCGTGGCCAGGCCGGCGATCCAGCAGGCGCTGTGATTGTGGCGCGCCCCGCCGCGGTAGATGTCCTTTCCGCGCTGGATACAGTCGCGCATCAACACCGACTGAAAGGGGGAGGGGGCGTTTTCGGCCTCGTGACGCTCGTGGGCATTGGCGGCCTCGACGGAGCGGTCGATCGCCCGGGACAGGTGCTCACGGGTGCCCTGCAGCAGGGCCGCGAAGCTCCGGGGCTCCTCGGCCAGAGCCTGCAGCACCACCTCGGGAAGGTTGACGCCTCCGGCCACGGTTCGCCCCCACTCGGCTCCGGCCACCACGGCCTCGTAGCAGCCCACGATCGCCCAGTCACGGGCCTCGGGCAAAGGGACGCCGATCTCGATGAGGCCGGCGGTGACTGTCTCATCGGCAAAGAACGACGGCTGGCCCAGACCGAGGGATGACAGCCGGAGGGCCTCGGCCACGAGCTGCTCGGGCGAGCCGGGGCCGATGCGCACCGAGATCGAGGGCTGGAAGGCCCTGAGCTCCCCGGTGAGCCGCAGCATCAGCAGGGACAGCTCGTTCGTCACGTCCGTACCGTGGGCATCCACACCGCCGAGGGTGACGTTCTGCGACTCATCGCCCTCCCAGAGCTTCAGCCACAGGCAGGCCAGAGCTTCGGCGGCCTCGGAGGGGGTGAGGCGGCCGGCGGCGAGATCGGCCGCGTAAAACGGCCACAGGTACTGATCCATCCGCCCCGGAGAGATGGCGACGGCGGGCGACTCGACGTGGAGCAGCAGGTGCAGCAGCCAGAAGGACTGTAAGGCTTGAGCAAAGGTGCGGGCCGGCTCCCAGGGCACCTGCGTGCAATGGGCGGCGATCTGCTCCAGCCTCGCGGCCTCGGCGGGGTCCTCCGCGGCTCGGGCGGCGCTGTGCGCGGCCTCGGCGTAGCGGGTGGCGTAGTCGCGGGCGGCCTGGCAGGTGACGAGCATGGCCTCCCACTGCGGGCGCCGGGGGTCAGTGGACGCCGCGGTGGAAAGGAAGTCCTCGAGACGTTCGGCCTGCCCGCGCAGTCCGCGCTGCAGGACGGCTTCGTAATCGCAGACCACGTGGCCCTCGCCGAAGGCGATGCCCAGGTCGGTGTAGCCCGCGGAGATGGCCGCATGTCGGTTCTGCTGCTCCGGGCTCATCGGCCCCCGGGCGATATTGCCCCGCTGACTGCCGACGACAAGCTCGTCGGCGTAGATCGGGGTAGACCATTGCCGGCAGATGGCCTGGAAGGCCAGAGCACGCCGCGGCAGCATGGGAAGGCCCGCAGTCTGCCGGTAGGAGGCGATGCGGATCTCCTCTTTGCTGAGGAACTGCTCGGGATCGAAGACGAAGCGGGCGCTGCGCAGGCCCTCCGGGGAGGTCATGCAGTCATGGGCCGCCCGAAGGAGCCGCGCGATGCGGGATGAGCCGGTGATCCGGTCTGCGGCGGCGAGCATGCTGGGCCTCCGGAACGGGAACGGCGGTGGCGCGTGGCGGGTGGCGGGTGGTGCGAAACGGCAACGGCGCCGCTCCCTGCGGGTCTGTCGACCCGCCTTCCCTCTCCTTCGCAAACACCGCTCAGGAGAGGGGTACGGCGGACGGCGGCGCCCCTCTGTAGGGCGCGGGCCTGTACCGCGCCTGGAAGTCCATCCAATACCAACGACGAACGGCGGCGGCGCACAGGTCGCCGCCCTACAACGACGGACGCCGGCATCGGCCGCTACCTGTCGCCCAACAGCCCCAGCACCCGCTTGCCCTGCGCCTCGTGCTCCGGCCGCTTGAGCAACTCCTCGGCCCACTGCCGGACCCCGGCCTCCAGCTCCGCG
>CAZXDD010000603.1:0-4974 GCA_964639415.1 uncultured Armatimonadia bacterium | reverse complement strand
CTTTGCCATAGCGTCCAGCCGTTCCAGGACCCGGAGTCGTCAGGGTCTCCGCTCGGGCGGTTGTCTACGGCCCACGATGAATCGACACCGGCCTTATACCAGACTGGCAAAGGCCACTCAGTGATGTTGGCCTCCGCCACCCCAACCATCACCAGCAGCAACAATGTGATCAGCGTCAAGTGCGTCTTCACTGAAGCTCTCACTCCCCTTCTCCCGTATCTCCCTCCGTGGAGTCGGATACTGTCTCCCTTTTGTCCGCCATGGCAGTGGGCCCGGCCATCAGGCCCGCTACCCGTTGTTTGAGACTTGCGGGATGGCGCGCATCGCTCCATTCGCCGACTGCACCTGAGAAGCGACGGATACGACGCTCCTCCCCGCAGGCGCAAGACCTCCTCTCCCTTTGCGATTGTGTCTGCCCCGCGTTATCTATCGTACGCGGGTCTCCCGATTGCCCAGCTCCCGGACCGAACATGCAGGACCCGGTGTGTCCTCAAGAGCAGCACACCGGCGAAGTATGCACAAGGCCGACTTGATCGTTGCCAGGGCCGCCGCCACCATCCCCAAGGCCCTTTTTGCGGCGAAATGTGGTCTAACGAGGCTCTTGCACAACGCTCTCAATTGCTTCGTGGCACTGAGGGATTTCGGCCGCCACCCCCCGGTGCGACTGTGACCCGTAGTGTAACAGGAGAACCAATAGAATGCAAGGGGAATAGATCGGGAGCACGTAAACATTCTGTGGCAGCCGAGGAGGGTGCTACTCGAGGCCGGACTGAGCCTTGGTGGTCAGTCTTCCATTGTGGAAAGTCGCCCTGGCGTACGCGTTCACACGGCCTCTTCCCTGCCAGCGGTAGGTCACAATGAGGCCGTACTCCTCCGAACGCGCGACTTCCTCCCCTTCGCCCAGGAGCTTGAGCGCCGCCTGCAGGCTCATGCCCGTCTGGAGTTGCGCGTACTGCTCCAGCGACACCCCGGGCGGCCAGGAGGCATCACCGTCGGTGCCGCCGCGGGTCGACGCGGGCGCAAATCCCTTCTCATCTGCAGCGGCTTCGGTGGCGACCTCCGGCGGGGCTGGGTTGGGGTGTGCGGAAAAAGTGCGCACAGCCTGCCTGGCGGCCAAACCCAGGAGGGCGATGAACGCGATGGCCCAGAGGATGTGTGTGACGGGGTGAGACGAGCGCGTTTGCTCGGCATTGGGTGTCATGGGGGTAGTCCAGGTGGGGTGCGTCTGCAAGTACCCGTGGTCCCGGGCGTCGCAGGGATGGCGCGCCCGAGGGGGCGCGCGCGGCATGGGCGCGGCGCATGTGTTGAGCGTAGGGTGGCCGTCAGCCCCGACGGGGCCGGTACACAACTAGCGGCGGGCGTGAGCCCCCCGGCCGGCGCGCCCACAGCCCCGAGCCCCGAACCGATCCGCAGGATCGGCGGGCGACACACAGGCAGGTAGCGGGGTTCAGTACCGCCCCTCCGGGGCTCGCCGGCGCGCGTCCCCGCGAGACGGGGGCTCACGCGCCCCGCCTCTTTGTGTTTCGCCCCTTGCGGGGCTGTGCGGCGACGGCACGGCCCCGGAGGGCGCCAAGCACATACTTGGGCGACGGGCTAGCCTCGGGGAAGCTCGGCCCCCATCGAAGCCTGCACGTACGGCAGAAAGTCGGCCGCGAAGCGCTTGACCAGCTCCAGCGACTGCGCATCATCCTCACCCTGCCTGTCGGGCTTGTAGGTATGCACTATCGTCACGAGAGCCGCGATGCCTCCGCCCCGCCGCCACTTGTTCTGCCTCATGACATCCATGAAGCTCGCGTTCACGCGATCCTTCGTCGCAAACAGATACAGCTCGGTGGCGTGGTAACCTTCGCGGGTCGCGGTGATGGTATTGACCGGCGCCTGGTGATGGTCGGGCCCATAGGCAACCTCGCCGCCCGCGCGGTGGTCGATGGTCCAGCCGTTGGCCGTGAGGCAGAGGTCCGGCGTGTGATGCAGACCCCTCCCCCGGCTGTAGCTGAGCATGACGATGATCTCATCATTGGCAGGAGTCCTGTAGGCTCTGCTGATGATCTCCAGTCTGTTCACCAGGGCCGCCTTCTTCTCCTGCTCCGTCATCGGGCGCTCCTCGCCCTCCCAGCCGGGGAAGCTCAGAGGCAGCCTGGAGATATCCACCGTGCCCGCATCGCTGTCCCCGATGGCCAGGCGAGACAGGTATTCGTCCCCGACCTTGATGAACGCGAGGCACAACGCGGCGATCAGCCATCGTGTTGGGCTTGGGGACGACATAGCAGCCTCCAGATCGAGACGAGGGCCCAGACGGCAAAGGCGTAGACGACGACACCGGCCATCGTGTGGGCGAGACCTTTGGTGGCTCCTTCGCCGAAGGCCATGCCCATGATGATCGTGGCATCGATCCGCACGACGTTGGCGGCGAAGGCCACGGGAACGGCCGCGAGCAAGAGCAGCAGCTTGCGCGCGAGGCCACAGTGCGCGAAGTAGGCAAGCAGTGTGGCGGTGGCGGTGACGCTCAGCAGATAGCCCAGTCCGCTGCATGCGATGTCAACACTGAAGGTCATGCCCGAGGTCCGGATCTGTGTCCCGTCCACGACGATCGGCATGTTCAGCGCCATCGGCAACGCCGCCGCGGCCTTCGTCGCCAGCAGACGCAGAGGCAGGGTGGCGTTCTCGAGCCGTTGCGGCAGCGGGATCATGAACAGCAGGAAGAAGATGGGGAAGAACAGCTCCGAGGTCATCGCGGTGCCCGCGAGCCACAGAACGAGGCCCCACAGGACCAGCGCCAGCGAGAGGATGTAGAGCCGCTCGTGCCCACTCCAACTGCCCAGAAAGCAGACCGCCGCCCCCAGCAGGATCAACGGCAGACCCCATCCGGACCCGCGCACTGGCAACTGCTTGAGGGTATCCCACTTGAGCCAGACGAGGAACAGCGAGATCACCGGCACATACAGCCCGCCGCCCGCATAGGGGCTGCCCGGGTCGGTGGCGCCGAGGAACCCGTGAGTGTTCTCCCCGTAGGCCAGCCAGAGCAAGACTACCAAGATGCCGAATGGCGCGTACTGACGCATCGATCGCCCCTACTGGGAGGTAAGCAGCCAGACCATACCGGGTGCCCTGCTCTGACCCGTGTCCGGGTCCTTGGGCCATCTGTCAATCCACGACGCGGACCTCTCGAAGCCCGCGAGCGTCGCCTCCTGCACGCGGACGTTGGGCGAGAAGTACAGCCCGTCCACGCGGAGGCCCGCCTGCCCCATCGCCGTGAGCTCGTCGAAGCCGTTGGGCAGATGGACGACTCGCTTGTTCCCGTACCAGGCCACCATCCACGGGATGTCCGTGGCGATCAACTCCGGCTCTTCCCCCGCCAGCGCTTTGCAGGTCGGCACCACCGGATGCTCCGGGGCGGGATCGGCGACGAACAGATAGTTCAGCATCGGGTACGCCGCCAGCAGGAACCAGCCAACCAGCCATGCCTGCACAAAGAGGCGGTTTGTCGACTCGGGGCCCCAGCGCCGCAACCGGCGGCTCAGGAGCTTCGCCAGTGTCCCCTGGCCGTCCGCCTGAGCGGGACCGGCAAAGCGCTCCGCCACCAGCGTCGTGAACCAGTGGGTCCCCAGGATGATGACAACAGGAGCGAAGGCCAGCAGCATCTGCGGGTCCGGAGTGTACAGGGCAAGCACACCGGCCACCAAGAGAATCGCGAGAAACATGCTCCAGGGAAGTGCCGTCTGCTGCGGTGTATCGCGTCTTAGTAGCCCGATGAGGAAGAAGGGCAGCGTGCACAGGCCCACGAGGCCCACGAACCCGACGTAGAAGCCCGTCAGCCCGCGATTGACCTTGGCCAGCATCTCCCGAGGGTGCTGCGCCGCGACGAGCCAGGGCTTCGGAGGAACGTCTCGGAACGCCTGGTACAGCCTCTGTCCGGGGTAGGTGGGGGTGAGCATGATCAGCTCGTAGCTGGCCGTGGAGATGAAGGGCCCCTTGACGATGACACTGGACCGGATCACCCACGGAGCCACGAGCACCACGAAGACGACGAGGGTCAGGAGACAGCGCCTCCCCAGACGCTGCCGGTCCACACGCCACCAGTAGTAGAAGACGCAGGGCACAAGAGGCAGCATCTCGTAGCGCGTCAGGTAGCACAGGGCAAGCACCACACCGGTGGCGATGGGCCAAAGGAGCGCCTGTTTGCCCTCCGACCGCTCCCACCAACACATCAGACCGAACAGACAAAGAACCCAGAACGCAACCAGGAGAGTGTCCAGCCCCGACATCGAGGCCTGCAGCAGGGGCACCGACGCCACCAGCATCAGGCACGAGTAGATCGCAACCCTACCTGTGAAGTAGCGCAGACAGATGAAGTACGCCAGAAGGAGCACGAGGACGAAGCAGAAGAGAGAGGCCAGCGCCACCGTCCGGTCGGTAGCCCCGCCCAGTCGGATGGCGGCGGCCAGCAGCGTAGCGTGGACGGGGGCCCGCGCGAGCTCCGGGAAGGTGTCGGGATTGCGCACCAGCGAAAAGGCCAGCGGGCTGAGCACGGAGGTCGTGTAGCCCTTCCCCTCGGCGACGTTGCGCGCAAGCTGCGCGTAGTCCACAGCGTTCGCGTCCGTCAGGTGACGGAACTTGGCCGCGAAGACCGCCAGGACCAGCACGATAAGCAGAAGCAGGAAGGTTGCCCGCTTCATCAGCACTTCGGGATTGACCCGCATGCGCGGCTCCTCACTGTCGAGAGAATCACGTATGTATGAATGGCGGACGCGCCCGGACCTGGTGAAATGTAGCTAGTGAAGCTCCGCCTCAAGCCGACGAGCACGGCGCGGAGGTTGCTCCGGGGGCGATGACACGGCCCGGCGGCGAGCCTTCCGGCTCGCCGAGTCGGGCTGGAAACTCAGATTATGCAGGTTCCGGGCGGGCGCCGATTCACGTCACCTCACCCCCCCGGCCCCGCCTCTCGGCGTCTCTTCGAGCCGCTTGTACTCCGCC
>CAZXDD010000602.1:0-4977 GCA_964639415.1 uncultured Armatimonadia bacterium | reverse complement strand
AGATAATGAGCGGTGACTGGAGTTCAGACGTGTGCTCTTCCGATCTACGCTTCTCCTCATCCGTGGCCACGCCGATGGCGATCCCGTCCACCTCCTTGGCGTTCTCGATCTCCACGAACCCGTCGCCGAACACCATGAACTCGCTGCCGTGGAGATTGTGATCCTCGATGAGCTTGGCGATCAGCTTGGCCTTGGAGAAGGCCTTGTAGTCATCCAAAGCGCCGAAGATGTTCTCTCCGAAGATGGGATGCAGGCCCAGGGAGCCCGACTCATCCAGGACGTACTGCTGATCGGTGCCGCTGGCCACGTACAGGCTCAGACCGCGGCGCTTGAGCTCGGCCACGAACGGCAGGCTGCCGGGCACGGACATCTCCTCGGGGCTGTACCGGCCGTCCTTGATGCCCTCCACGCGGTCCTTGATCTGCTCCCACAGCAGGTTCAGATAGTCCCACTTGTAGTCCACGGCTTCCTTGGGCGTGCCGCCGCGCTTTTCGACCTCATCCACCAGCGCCAGCATCTGGTACATGGTCTGCTTGCCGGTCAGGCGGGTCACGAACTCCAGGACGATGGCATGCAGCTCCTCGCGGCTCTCTCCGGTCTTAAGGTCGGCGAGGATGTCCACCATCATGGGGATCATCACATCCTGCCAGCCCTGGCGGATCAGGGAGATGGTGCCATCGAAGTCGAAGAGCGCGAAGCGAGTGTTGCCGCGCTGCAGGTCGGCATTGCGGATCTCGATGTAGTCGGCACCCTCGAGCATCTGCCCGCGCGGGTAGTCTTGAAGCTCCATTTACCTCTCCCTCATACGGCCGGCCGCGGGGCCTGCCGCGTGCAGTGGTGGTGGTTCGGCGGGGTCACCACGGCGCCGCACCCGGGCGCCGCATTCCCCCACGTTCGTACCCGGGTAACAATACCTTATCGCCGTGATCGAGGCAAAGAGGATTTCCGGTCGCAAGACGGAACCGGACCTGTGCACCCGGCCAGTGCACAGTCCAGTCACCGCCGGCCCGGAGGGTTTCATGTACCGGTCCCGTCTGCGCCATATCCCCGACTACTGGGACAATACCGTCGCCAAGTTCCCTCACTCCCCGGCGGTCATCGCCACCGGGCAGACGCATACCTACGCCCAGATGGACGAGGAGATCGGCCGCCTTGCCGGGTATCTGCAAGACGAGGTGGGCGTGAAACGCGGCGACCGCGTGGCCATCGCGCTGCCCAACTGCCTGGAGTGCATCACCGCCTACTGGGCCGCCCTGCGTCTGGGGGCCATCGCGGCACCGGTGAACATCCGGCTGCGCGACGAGGAGCTGGCCTTCGTCCTGGGCAACATCGGCCCCCGGGCCGTGTTCACCCATGCCGAGACACCGCCGGCCGTGCAGGAGGCCATCCGGGGCTGCGAAAGCTCGCACAGCGTCATCGGGGTGCGGATGGAGGAGGGCTGCGTCCCTTACGAGGCCGCCGTCGACCATCACGAGCCGGCGAAGACCTGCCCGGACATCGCAGGAGACGATGTGGCGGTCTTGCTGCACACCTCGGGCACCACGGGCGAGCCCAAGGGCGGGGTGATGACCCACGACGCCCTGCAGTTCAATGTGAAGAACGCCATCTTCGCCCACTCCTTCCGGCACGAGGACGTGCACCTGCTGATCATCCCGTTCTTCGCGCCCACGGCGTCCTATAGTCTCCTGGCCGGCTCGGCCTATCTGGGAAGCTGCATCTGCGTGGCTCCGCGGCCGGACGTGGGCGAGGCCATCGAGCTGCTGGGGGCCCACCGCTGCACGACGTTCATCGGCGTGCCCACGCTGTTTCATCTGTTCATCAGCGACCCGCGCACGGAGACGGCGGACCTGTCCGCCCTGCGGCTCATCGCCTACTCCGGCTCGCCCATGCCGGTGCGCACCGTGGCCCGCCTGCGCGAGCGCCTGCCGGGCGTGGCGCTGCACAACTTCTTCGGCCTGACCGAGACCATCTCGATGACCCATGTGCTCCCCGGCGTGAATGCCGCCGACCGGCCGGATTCGATCGGCAAGCTGCTGCCCGAGGTCTACACGCGCATCATCGACGAGGAGGGCAAGGAGGTTCCGCGGGGCGAGGTGGGCGAGCTGTGCTTCCGGCGCGAGAACATCATCCCCTATTACTGGAACCGCCCGGGCCTGCTGGAGCAGTCCATCGTCGAGGGTTGGTTCCGCACCGGCGACCTCGCCCGGGAGGACGAGCAGGGCTTCTTCTACGTGCAGGGGCGCAAGAAGGACATGATCATCGTGGCGGGCCAGAACGTCTACGCCCTGGAGGTGGAGCGGATCCTCTACACCCACGAGCAGGTGCGCGATGCCGCCGTCATCGGCGTCCCGGCCACGGGGGCAAGAGCCGCTCTGGGCGAGCTGGTGAAGGCCTTCGTGGTCCCGCAGCCGGGGGAGCAGCTCTCCGAGCTGGACATCAAGCGGCACTGCGCCGCCCATCTGCCAAGCTACAAGGTACCGCAGATAGTGGAGTTGCGAGACGACCTGCCCAGGAACCCGGCGGGGAAGGTGGTCAAGAGGGAGCTGAGGTGAGAGGGCGAGACACGGCGACGGTCCCGTGTGTGGGGAGCGACCGACAACGTCAGGCGAACAGGATAGACAGGACAACGGCGGCCCGGACAACGGAGGACTGATCTCGCGTCACTCCAGGCCCTTGCGCCGCCGCACACCACGGCCGTCTCAGACGATCCAACTCAGGAGTGTGCACCCTTGCCTATGCGCGCGCGCCGAGGTCTGCTTCTGCTGGCCGCGATCCTGATCGGGGCGCCGAGCCCGGCTCAGGACGACTTCTCGGCCAGGATCCAGAGGACAGTGGCCTCCGGAGACCTCCAGCAAGCCCTGGCGCTGGCCGCCGAGTGGATCGAGGCCGAGCCCGACGACCCCGCGGCGCTCACGACTCACGGGGCGCTGGCCATGCGCTGCGGCGCCTACGAGGAGGCCGTGGAGAGCTATGAGGCGGCGCGGTTCTTCGCCGACACGGCGGAGGTGGCCACCCGTCTGGGCGATGCGCTCCTGGAGCTGGGACGGGCAGGTCTGGCGCTGGACAGCTACCGCCACGCCCTGGGGCTGGATGACAGGCTCGTGGCCGCCCACGTGGGCACCGGTCGGGCTCTGCTGGCGATGGACGGGGACGCCACCGCCGCCCGTCTGTGCCTGCAAAGCGCGCTGGCCATCGACCCTGAAAGCGCCGAGGCCAAAGTGGCGCTGGCCGAGGTGGATGTGGCCCAGTGGCGGCTGTCCGAGGCGCGCCAGGCCCTGCGGGAGGTGACAAAGAGCCATCCGCAGACGGCCGCGGCCTGGCTCTTGCTGGGCAGACTCACCAATGAGGCCGGCGACCTCCCCAAGGCCCGCGAATACTGGGAGCGCTATGCGGAGCTGGAGCCGGCGCGGCCGGAGACCTGGCTCTTGCACCACGACCTGCTCCCCTCGCGCCCACGGACCATACCCATCCGGGGCAGCTACTTCGTCCTCTCCCCGGACGGCACGAAGCTGGCCTATGTCGGGGCGGGAGCGGAGGCCAACCAGCAGGTGCTGCTCATTGACGCGGAGGGCAAGGGCGAGCCACGGACGGTGTGTCAGTTACCGGGGCGACCGATGGGGGTGGCCTGGTCACCGGACGGCAAGAGGCTGGTGATCCGCTCCTACGAGCGCGTCGAGAAGGACGGCAAGCGGGAGTGGGAGTACACCCTCACCACCACCGACCTGGCCGCACAGGACCTGCGCACGGTGATCCGCGACAAGTACCTGGGGATGCCGGTGTACATGCCCGAAGGCGAGCGCCTGTGCTTCGACGCTCCCCTGCCACGCCGGGGGCGAGTGCTCGTGGTCTGCGAGGACAGGGCGGATGCCACCATCGAGCACCTGGCGGCCTGCCCGCAGGGGACCTACGCCCAGTGGCTCAACTGGAGCCGCGACGGCGCCACGCTGGCGGCCGGCACCTACGGCTACACGCCGGTCGGCCATTACGATCTGGTCACCTTCCCGGCGACGAACATGAGCGCTCCCGTCACCCTGTATTCCACTCAGGAGGCCATCTACTACCCGACTGTGACGCCGGACGGCAAGACGGTGGTGTTCCTGCAGATGGATGACCAGCGCAACCTGGCGCTCCTGTGCGTGGATGTGGGGGTACCGTCGCAGCGAGCGCGTCTGATGCTCAGAGACTCGCTGTCCGCCGCCCCACCCTCGCTGAGCCCGGACGGCAAGAGCCTCTTGACGTATCGCGCCTCGGGCCTCACAGTGTACCGCCTGGTGGGGCTGAACGGTTAGCGGGGGGGGAACGGCGGGGAACGGCCGTGGCGCGTGGTTCGTGGCGCGGGACGGCAACGGCGCCGCTCCCTGCGGGTCTGTCGACCCGCTTTCCCTCTCCTTCACGATACGGCCGTTCAGGAGAGGGCTCAACGGCGACGGCCGTGGCGCGTGGCGCGAGACGGCGACGGCCGTTCTGTAGGGCGCGGGCCTGTACCGCGCCGCCGTTGGCCGGTGGGACGGCACCAACGGCAAGCGGCCGCCTCACCCCCCTGCCCCCTCTCCCTTACGCCCGCAAACAGCGCGGGCGACGGGAGGAGGGGGTGAACGGCGAAAGACTCGGCACCGCCGTTCTGTAGGGCGCGGGCCTGTACCGCGCCGCCGTTGGCCGGTGGGACGGCACCAACGGCAAGCGGCCGCCTCACCCCCCTGCCCCCTCTCCCTTACGCCCGCAAACAGCGCGGGCGACGGGAGGAGGGGGTGAACGGCGAAAGACTCGGCACCGCCGTTCTGTAGGGCGCGGGCCTGTACCGCGCCGCCGTTGGCCGGTGGGACGGCACCAACGGCAAGCGGCCGCCTCACCCCCCTGCCCCCTCTCCCTTACGCCCGCAAACAGCGCGGGCGACGGGAGGAGGGGGTGAACGGCGAAAGACTCGGCACCGCCGTTCTGTAGGGCGCGGGCCTGTACCGCGCCGCCGTTGGCCGGTGG
>CAZXDD010000601.1:0-4981 GCA_964639415.1 uncultured Armatimonadia bacterium | reverse complement strand
CTTCCGATCTGATCCGCTGGCAGGCCCAGAGGCACAGCACCGGCGAGCTACTGCTCATGGACGGGGTGGACCACATCGAGATCCAGCCCGACCTGCCCGACCTCATCGAGAGCTTCAACGCTCAGCACGGAGACCTCGCGCAGGTGGCCCACGAGGCCCTGCCCGACTACCTGCAGCGGCTCCGTGCCGCCGTGGATCGCGAGACCCTCGTCACGCTACAGGGCGAGCTCAGATCGCCCAACAAACACTCCCGCCTGGGGCAGGTGTTCTTCGGCTACCACTGCTCCCACCCAGAGCTGAAGGCTCAAAACGACCGCTGCGAGGCCCTCCTGCAGTATTGGGTCGAGCCCCTGATGGCCGCCGAGTTCCTCCAGTCCGGAGAGTACGATCCGGCCTATCTGTGGTACGCCTGGGAGCAGCTTCTGCAAAACCAGCCCCACGATTCTATCTGCGGCTGTTCCATCGACCAGGTGCACCGGGACATGATGTACCGGTACGACCAGTGCCGTCTGGTGGCCGAGGCGCTGATAGACCGGCACTGCACGCGCCTGGCGACTCGCCAGGCCGCCGAGTGTGAGGTCGAAGGCGCGCAGGCGGTGCACGTCTTCAACGGCGCCGGCGCTCCGGTTGCCGGCACCGCCCTGCTCACCATCCCCGTCCCGCACCCTCGGCCGGAGCACTTCGACCTCCTGGACCACAGCGGCCGGGCCGTGCCGGTGCAGATCGTCGGCGAGCAAAGAGCCGTGCCCGAAACGGAGGTTCGCTGGGGCTGCATCCCGCGATTCCCGGCCAAAGACCGGCTCACCGTGGCGGCGCAGCTCAGTGTACCGGCCATGGGCTCGGCCACCTATCACCTCGTCCCCGCGCATCGGCCCCGCCGCACCACCTGCACCCTCCACGCCGAGCCGGGCGTCCTCGCCAATGGCCTCATCGAGGTCACGGTGGACACCGACGGCACTCTCGTCCTGTGGGACAAGCGCGCCGACCGGGTCTACGAGGGCCTCATGC
This sequence comes from uncultured Armatimonadia bacterium, assembly GCA_964639415.1. Lineage (GTDB taxonomy): Bacteria > Armatimonadota > Zipacnadia > Zipacnadales > JABUFB01 > CAYRFY01. The sequence continues at coordinate 3,973 of CAZXDD010000601.1, read as the reverse complement.
GCTTCGAGGACAGCGGCGACGTGGGCGACGGCTGGACGTACAGAGCTCCGCGGCTCGATGAGCGCGTGCTTTCGTCGGGCGCCGCGGTCGGAGTGATCTGCGATGGCCCGCTCTACGCGGCCCTGCGCGTGGAGAGCACTCTGAGTGTTCCGCGGGCCGCGGCGCCGGACGGCGCGAGCCGAAGCTCCGAGCGCGTGGACATGCGGATTGTCTCCACCGTGGCGATCCTCGAGGGCGATGCCGCCCTCCACGTCGAGACGGTGGTGGACAACCCCGCCCGCGATCACAAGCTCAGGGTCCTGTTCCCCACGCAGCTCGAGACCGACACGTGGCTCACAGACACGCAGTTCGACCTCACCCGGCGCCCCATCGCCGTGCAGGAGACCGCCGACTGGGACGAGCCGGCCCAGGAGATCTGGTGGCAGCAGAGCCTGGCCACCGTCAGCGACGGCGAGGCCGGCCTGGCCATCATCGCTCCGGAGTGCAAGGAGTCCGCCTGCATCGACGATGCCGCCCGCACTCTGGCCCTGAGCCTGTTCCGCGCCTTCGGCAACACGGTGGGCACCGCCGGAGAGGATGGGCCCCAGATGCTGGGACGCAACGTGTTCCGCTACCAGATCGTCCCCTATCAGGGCACCGTGGCCAGGGCCGGTCTGCTGCGCCGCGCGGCCGCGATGCGCGCCGGTCTGCGCGCCATCGTACTGCCGCCGCATGGGGGAGAGGCGCCGCCGAAGACGGGCCTCGTCGAGCTGTCACCGGCGTGGCTCACCCTGACGGCATGCAAAAAGCGCGAGGACGGCGACGAGATCGTGGTCCGCTTCTTCAACCCCGACACCGCCGCCACCGAGGCCAGGTTGCAGTTCCCCGCGGACATCGCCGGGGTGTGGAGAAGCGATCTGAAGGAGGAGCTGGGCGACCCGCTGCCCACCGAGAACGGCCGCCGCGCAGTGGTGCCCGTGGAGGGCAAGCAGATCGTCACGGTGGCGGTGAGGTTCGCGTAGAGCCGTGGCCGAAGGGCCCTTCACAGCCGTCCCGCCAGGCGGGATCGGGCTCTTTGGCCCGAGTAGATGCCTGTAGCAGCGCGCTTTTTGACCTCTTAGGCAAGCTCTGGGGCCGCAATCGAGCCGTTGCTCACCGCCCCGGTCGGGCTTCTCGGCCGGACCTCCAGGCGCGATGAGGCACGTCCCACCTCAGTACGGCCACGTCCTTGGCAGCGGACGCTCCATCTCCAGCATGCGCCTTGCCAGCTCACCCCGCATCTCCGAGAGCGTCTCGGCGTACTGCTCCTCATCGGAGATATCCTCGTACTGCCCGTGGGTCGCCTCCAGGTCGTACAACTGCTCCTGACCGCCGGCGCGCAGGACATACCGGTAGCGGTCGGTACGCAGGCTCTTGCCGCCGGTGTCCTCAAGCAGCGCCGACTCCCGTGTGCGCGCCTCGGGGTCGTTCGAGGTCGGCAGTGGTCGGCCCTGCAACCGGCCGGCAAGAGGGATCGCCGCAGACTGCAGCAGAGTAGGGACGACATCCACGGCCTCCACGATGTGGTCGATCGCCTCGGGCTCCGCGATGCCGTTCGGCCAGCGGATCAGCATTGGAACGCGGCTGATGCAGTCCTCGCCCGGAAACCCCTTGTCAAACCTCAGGTACTCCCCCAGATACTCGCCGTGATCGCTGGTGAACACCACTACGGTGTCCTCCGCTATGCCCCGCTCTTCCAGGCAGTCCAGAATCCTCCCCACGTGATGGTCGACCTCGGACACCATGGCATAGTACCCCTGCTTGGCCAGGCGCAGAGCCTCGTCTCCGAAGCGCTCGCCTCGGCGGGCCTCGATGCACGCCGGGAACTGGGGCACAGAGAGCTGCGCCGGATCGTACAGGTCCAGATACTCCTGGGGCGCGATCCACGGCGAGTGAGGAGAGTAGAACCCGCTGATGCACAAAAACGGGCCGTCGCGGTGCTTGCCGATGTAATCCATGGTCTGCTCGGCCACGAAGGCCGTGTGGGTCAGATCCGAGCCGGCCTCGAAGGCGGTGGTCCCGGGCCCTCGCATCTCCGGGTGCGCGACATCGTCGGCGATGTGAAGCGTCCCTTGCCAGACCTCGGCGGCCGGAGGCAAACCGCAGCTTATCTTGTCCAGCTCGCCCGGAGCACGATGCCGCACCCAGGCACGGTAGGCATCCTCGTAGCAGCCCGGCTCGTCGGAGACCTCCAGATGGTCAAACCCATAGGCCGGGTGCACCTCGCGGTGGTCGCGGTTCGCGTGGGGCAGAAAATGCAGCTTGCCAATGCAGGCGGTCTGGTACCCGTAGTTGCGCAGATAGCCGGGCAGCGTCAATAGGTCCTCGGGCACCGGCACTCCCATGTGGGTGATCCGCAACTGGGAGGGGTACTGCCCGCTGAGCATGCTTACCCGGCTGGGCATGCACACAGGGTTCTGAACGAAGAACCTCTGGTAGTTCAGGCCCTGAGCCGACAGACGATCTAGATTCGGGGTCCGGATCTCGCTGTTGCCATTGGCGCCCAGGGCGTCCCAGCGCTGCTGGTCGGTGTACAGTATCAGTATGTTGGGCCGCTTCATGGCGCGCTCGGTCTCCTGGTCTTGCCGCCCCGCAGGGCTCCCGTCGTTGCCATTCCTCATCCCCCTCGACCGTTGGAGCGGGGGAAAGGGGAGACAATCTCCACGGCGGCTGCGCCCCTTGCCGCCCCACGCCACTCGGGCCGCGAGGGGTCCGGCGGCCACCGCCCGTCACGATGTCTCCCGCGGATGGTAGTGCCCCTTGTACTGCTCGTCAAAGGCCACGAGCCGCCCCGCACGCAGGACGAGGCTGATACTCGCCTTCTCATACAGCACCGAGATATCCGCAAGCGGGTCACCGGAGACAACGATGACATCCGCATCCTTACCCGCCTCAAGCGTCCCCGTCTGCTCCAGTATCCCCAGCGACTCCGCGCTATTGCGTGTCCCGGCGACAATCGCCTCCATCGGCGACAGACCGCAGGCACACAGCTCGATTAGCTCGTGCGCCGCGTCTCCCGGCCCGCCGTCCGTACCCACGGCCAACTTCAGACCCATCGCGTGTGCCTTAGCGACCCCCTCGCGATGCACGGGATGCGCGGCCGCCATGCGCTCCCGCGTCCAGGGGCCGAAGCTCGTATTGCCGATCACCTTCTCGCTGGTGATGTGCAATGTCGGCACATAGTACAGGCCCCTACCGCGTATGCCCTCCAGCGCCTCGCCGTCGATCAGAGCCCCGTGGTGGATGTTGTCACACCCGGCCGCGATGGCGTGGTTGAGCCCCGGCTGCGAGTGGGCGTGCACCGTGACCTTGCGCCCCTTGGCATGGGCCTCCTCGGTCAGCGCCAGCAGCTCCTCGTACGTGTAGTCCTCCCACTCGACCCGCTCCTCGGCCCACTGGAAACCACCCGAAGCCGAAGCCTTGATGAAGTCCGCTCCCGCCAGCACCATCTCCCGCACCCCGCGCCGCACCTCCCACGGCCCGTCTACCGTGATCCCCGGCTCATTGGCGTCGGTGCGCCGCAGGTGCCCGCAAGTGGCCCCCACGACACAGCCCACGAAGTACCGCGGGCAGCGATCCACCAGGCCCTGCTCGATGGCCTGTCGCAACCGCACGCCTCCCGGACCCGAAGTCACCCCCGCAACCGTCGTCGTGCCCCGGTCCGCGCACTCCCTGAGCCTCTTGAGCGCCCCAAAGTCAAACCCCACATGCTGGTGGGTGTCGATCAACCCCGGCATCACCGTCTTGCCCCTCGCGTCCACCACCTCGGCGCCCTCGGCAACCTCGATGAGCGCCGCCTCCCCCACGGCGGAGATCTTGCCCCCCTCGATCGTGAGCGTGCCACTGTGGATCGGTGGCGCCCCGGTACCGTCGATGATCGTGCCCCCGACGATGGCGATACTTCTCATCAGATCGGAAGAGCGTCGTGTAGGGAAAGAGTGTAGGATAGGGTGTA
>CAZXDD010000600.1:0-5015 GCA_964639415.1 uncultured Armatimonadia bacterium | reverse complement strand
CAAGGGGCGAGCGCGCGAGGCGACGGCGCACTCGGCCCCCCATACCGCCAACAGATCGCGCCCTGCCGTGTCGCGGCGACAGACGCCCTACCGCCCGGAGGCGGGATAGGCGACCTCGTAGCTGTGCCGCAGGGTCAAGGTCTCGCCCGGAGCAAGCTTCTTCTGCTTCGAGAACAGCTCCAGGTTCACCCGGGACTTCTCGCCATTCCAGTTGAGCAGGCAGGACTCCAGATCGTCCCGGGCGACGTGATTGACAATGGCCAGATCGGTCTGCAGGTCGACGGCCGCCCAGCGCCCGGCGGGCAGGTCCTCGCCACGCAGCCAGACCTCCTTCTCGGCCTTCGGGTCCTCCGGGCTTGCCAGGTCCGTGGTCTGCCACGTGCCGTCCGGCCGGCGCACCCTAACGTGCGCGCTCTGCGTGCTGCAGACCGCGAACTCCGGGTGTACCCGCAGGCATGCCGCAGTGGTCGCATTCCCCACATTGGTCAGTGTGGATTCGACGTTCAGGACGGCGCCGTGCAGGTCCAGCGATAGCGACCGGGTGAGCTTGAGATTGTTGCGGAGGTTGGCCTCCAGAGTGATGGAGCGTTCGTCGGCCGCCACCACCTCGTAGGCCTCGCTGAACCCCGGCGAGCGGTAGCCGCTCTCGGAGTACTCCTCGTACCCGCCCTCGGTGGGCTCATACGAGCCCGGCTGTCCGGCGACCCGCAGCAGCTCGCGCCCGGAGGGCAGGTGCTTGATGCTCCAGAGTCGTCCACCGGCCTCGGGGATCACCGAGACCTGCAGCGCCGGATTGGCGATGGTGCGGATGCCCAGCTTCTTCTGCCCGCGGGGCAGCGAGGCCAGCCAGGCGTCCAGCGAGGCCAGCGGACCGCCCTCGCGCACCTTCGTCACTCCCGCGGCCCGGGCGATGCGCTCGAACTGCTCGGCCAGCGCCGACACGTCCGTGCCCTCCGACTGCACGAGGGCGTCGCCGTCCCGGGTGTAGGCCCCCGAGGTGGCCAGGGCGATGCGGGTATACAGAACCGGCAGCCGCGCCACCTGAACACGGTGTAGCAGGACGGGATCATCGGCCACCGCGGCCTCGGCCTGGTCGAAGAGGGCGTCGGACCTGTTGAGCACCTCGTCGGTGAGGTAGCCCACACTCGGCGGGGAGTAGATCCTCACGTGCATGTCCGGGATGCTCTGAGCCGACTCATGCACGGTGTTGATGAACTGGCGGATGTAGGTGCCCGCAGGCCCCCAGTAGCCCCGGCAGAACTCATCGATCGCCTTGTCCGTGTCATAGCTCGGGTCCCACAAGAGCTTGGCCATGACATAGGTGCGCAATTCCTGCAGCTCGCTGCCCGGGGTGTAGTAGCAGGCCTCCTCGTAGATGCCTGTGACGCCGTTTCTGATGAAGAAGTCGATGTTCGGCCCCAGCACGTAGAAGTTCGGGAAGGGGCAGATGCTGTGGGCGTAGTTGATCACATAGTCCCAGATGTGCAGCCGGTCGCAGATGGCGTTCCAGCCCTCGATGTCATCCACGAAGGTCTTGTTGTACTCGTCGGTCTCCAGCGGATGGATGAAGCAGCACTCGATGCTGCACAGGCGCACGGCCACGTTGGGCCGCGGCCTGACATGCAGGGGCGGCTTGCGCGTGTACTGATACGCCAGGGTGTCGATGATGATGTGGGGGTACTCGTCTTTCACCGCATCGGCGATGGCGTTGACGAAGTGCAGCAGGGGGCCACTTTGCGAGCCCTCGTGCTCCGCCAGAGCGGTGCACTCGTCACACTGACAGTAGTTGTGCCAGTCGTTTTGGGACACCGAGATGATCGTGGCATCCGGCGATTCGCGGATCCAGCGCTTCACGGTGTCGATGGCGATGGCCAGGACCTCGGGATTGGTGAGGCAGAGCTGGCTGTGGTCGGGCCCGACCCGCTTGCCGCCGATCTCCGAGTAGTACTCCGGGTGCTCGGCGAAGTACTTCTCCGGCGGGACCAGGGCATTGAAGGTGTGCACGAAACCGCGGTAGCTGATCTTGCCCCCGCGCGCCTCGTCCGGCTGGTGTGAGGCGCCGTTGTACTTGTTGCGCACCGAGAAGTCCGCGGGCCGCGAACTGGGGTAGTCCGTGGCGCGGTACTCCAGCGGCGGGATGTAGCGCCGGTCTACCTGTGGCACCGCGAGGGTGCCCTCGGTCGGCCACTTGCTGCAGTCCGGCGCAAACCAGCGGCAGCCGAGATAGTCCTCCAGGAACGTGTAGGTGGCGTACAGCACGCCCCTCTTGTTGCCGGCCAGGATCAGGGCAGGACCCTCGGTCCTGATGTGAATCCCCTCGATGCCCAGACCGGGGAAGTCGATGTCCGCGGCGGCCCCGGTCTTGCCCACACTCAGCGCGATGGCGTTCCCCGCCCGGGCTTCATTCACCATGGGCAGGACCTTGCCCGTGATGAGCTCCAGATGGTAGCGGAGGTCCTTGGCGGCATGCTCCTCCTGGAGCGTGGGCTCATCGGGTATGACGATGGCGTGCGTGTCGGGCGACAGCGCCCTGCCCCCGATGGTCACCGTGCACTCGCCCAGAGATGCTCTGCGTTGGGACAGCTCCTGCCGCTCCCGGTCGACTGTACCCATGGCGGTCTTCAACTCCTCCTGCGCCTTGCTCCCCCCCGGCACCACGCCGATGAGGCGCTCCAGGGAGGCGCGAAGCTCGCTGAGCGATACCTCGGCCTCGGCCACTGTGGCCAGGCTCGAGGTCGTGCCCCCGGCCCCGGTGAGCATGATCTGCAGGCTGCGGGCCGGCAGCTCGGAGCCCGGGTTGGCCTCCACCGCATCCTCGCAGACGGCGATCTTGTCCTGTGTGCTCAGGCCCTGAGTGATCTCTCCGAACCGCTTCATGCCGTCGTTGTAGGTCATCCCGCCGGCGGCGACCATCTCCACGATGAACGGTCGGCGGGCGGCCGGGTCCTCGATGTCGGCGGCGATGATGCAGGCGATGTCGGCGCGGGTGACGCCCTGCGTGCTTCTCATCAGGCCCGCGGCGTCCTCCCGCCGGCCCTCTCGCAGCAGCCAGCGGGCCAGGATCTCGTTGTCCGAGCCGGAGCGGTTCTGTTTGGCCTCAAGCTCCGCCATGACCTGCGCCGGCTCGCCGATCTTCTCCACCACGATGTCATCCACCCAGGCCTCGCAGTTGGCGGCCTCGATATAGGCCAGGGGATGCACGTACATGGTCTCGTGCGGGGAGATGAAGGTCAACTCCATCTGCACCCAGTCCTCGGACGTTCGCGGGGTGCGCGACACGGCGAACGACCACACATAGCTGTTCCACTCGTAGCAGTACGGGGCGAAGAAACCCTCGCCGTTGATGGTCCCCTTGACCCATTCGGTCACCCGGTAGCGGGCGAAGGGCTCGACCTCGATGCGCTGGCCGATGTAGGACCAGTGGTCCCTGGCGCCGACGCGCAGGTAGCCGGCACGCTCGCCGGTGCGGGCCACGCCCGGGATTCCGGACTGCTCGAAACTCGGGTCAGGGTAGATGTTCTCGGCGGCGACACTCAGACTGCACGTCAGTGCGATCAGCAGGACCAATGAGGCGCCTGCCGGATGGGTACGGAGATGAAGCATGATGGCCTCCGGTGAGATTGGAGTCGGGACATCCGGAACGTCAAGACAGAGCGGATATTCAACAAGCAGAGGCGATTGCCCTTCACGGGACGGACGCAGCGGACAGTCGCCACCGAACTGCGGCCTGGCGGCGACTTGCACGCTGTGTGTGGTCGGCGAGCTCGTCCGCCCGCCGTGGTCCGGGAATGGTACCCGCGCCCGGCGCCATGCCAACTGCCCCGGCGCCCGGATTTCCCTTTGTGACTGTCATGGGGTGTCACCCCTCCTGTGTATAAGTAGTGTCCGGGTTGCGGACCGGCACACGGATCAGCAGAGGGAGCCGGGGGGCCCTTCTGCGTGTGAAGCGTCTATGGGGGCCTGCGGTCGCGGGGCGGCGGCCGCAGGCTCCCGGACCAGGAAGTGGTCGAGATGAACATGCGCTTGACCGCATTGGGCGGCGGGCAGGCAGGGCGGACCGGCAGTGGCGCGGGTCTTCCCCCAGTTGGGCGCTTGCGGGTCGGCGGGAGAGTGGGCCGCGACCCCGGCGAATGCCAGTGGCTGGCACAGCGAGCGGCGGCGGGCGATCTGAGGGCCCGGGAGGTGCTGTGGGAGGTGCTCAGCGCGAGCGGGATGTTCCTGCGCTGGGCGCGGAGACGGTTCCCCTGTGTGGAGGATGCCGAGGACGCGGCCTCCGAGGCGCTCCTGCGGGCGATCAAGGGCTTTGCCACGTACCGGCCGGAGCGGGGGACGTTCCTGGCCTGGGTCTACCGGGTGGCCCTCAACGCCTTCGCCCGCTACCACACCAGCCGGGTGGCCAGGCATGCCGGCTGCCTGCCTCTGGACGAGGATCACGCCGATGCCGTCGGCTGCCGGTGTGAGGCACTCTGGGAGCCGACGGGTGGCAGCGACCTGAGGGCCAAACTCGCGGCGCCCGAAGTGGGCCTCAGTGCCAGGCAGGTTGCCGTTGTCTGGCAGGTGGCGGTGGAGGACATGACACACGGCGAGGTCGCCCGGATGCAGGGCATCTCCACGGTGAACTGCAGGCAGGAGTACTCGCGGGCGGGGAAGAAGCTCCGAAAGGTCTTCCCGGGGGGCGATGTTCACGCCGAGCGCGGCCCTCGCGGTGCGGTCCGCGGGGATGCGCCGGCTCTGACGCCGGCGTGATGCCCCGGCCGTTGCCGCTCGCCGCGCTCGCTGGGGGCGGCATGGCGAGTGAGGGGCTCCACCGCCTCTCCCGGCAAGCGGGTCTGCGAGCCGCCGGGAGAGGTAGGACGGCCAACGGCCCGTTTGCATGGCGGTGCTGTGCAGCGGGCGGAGGTTGGCACCACTCGGTCCCTCACCCGGGCGTTCGGCCCGCTCGGCGGCTCCGAACGCCCGACCTCTCCCGGCAAGCGGGTCTGCGAGCCGCCGGGAGAGGTAGGACGGCCAACGGC
>CAZXDD010000599.1:0-5019 GCA_964639415.1 uncultured Armatimonadia bacterium | reverse complement strand
CCCCCACAACCCCCCTCTCCTACACTCTTTCCCTACACGACGCTCTTCCGATCTCGATGATCGGGACCTGCAGCCGGATGATGCGGTTCAGGGCGCCGTACAAGGACAGCCCGGCGGAGCCGAGGAACAGCACAGGGAAGAAGAAACTCATCACCGCATAGCCGGCCTGATCCATCGTCAGGAGCTTCTTGCTGGGCTGCTCGTCCTGTGTGTAGGCGTAGTCCAGCCCATAGCCTCGCGTGAGGCCCTCGAGCTTGTCCACCACCTCCTGCTCGTACCCCGGGTCGGTGAGACAGTGCACTTCGGTGATCTGGCGCCCCATGCCGAACCACTGGCGGGCCCGGGCCTCATCGATGAACAGCACCCCGAAGGTGCCGCGCGAGAAGAACATCTGGTACTTGGAGGGCACCGGGTAGATGTACTCGGGGCTGGCGACGAGAGCACAGATCAGGAACTCGTACTCCCGGCCCTGATAGGAGCCCTTCACACGATCGCCCACGACGTAACCGTTCTCGTGGGCGAACTGCTGCTCCATCATCGCCTCCTGGGCGTTCGAGAGGTAGCGGCCGTCCAGGACCATCACGTCGTTGACCGGGGGGCGCGATCCTCGGGGCAGGCCGATGAAGCGCCCCAGCACGCGCTCGCGCTCGCGGCCGCGCTGGATGATGGCACCGTCCTTGACCGCGCGGCCGAAGGCGACACGGACGTGAGGGATGGTGCGGATCTTGTCCACGAGACCGGCGGGGGCGGCGTCGAAGAGGGCCGAGGCGTCGGCGAAGCGGGTGCTACTGTAGATCCTGTCGTAGACGACTCCCAGGTTCTGGTAGGCCTCGTACAGGCCGACATACAGGGCGACCCCGAGGCAGATCAGAACCATCAGCGCCACGGTCTGGCTTGCCAGCGCTTGGGAGTCGGCCCAGAGCTTGCGGGTGAGCATGCTCAGGCGACGCGGCCGATTGTTGCGCGGCCCGGCGCTATCCCAGTTGTTCGGGGTGCCGTCCCTCACCCTCGGCCACCTCCACGACCTCGCCGCTCCGCAGCCTGATGACGAGATCGCCGATGCGCTCGAACTCGCTGTTGTGGGTGACCATGAGCATCGTCATGCTGCGGTGGCGAGTCTCCTCCCACAGCAGGGCCATCACGTCGCGGCCGGTCTCGTAATCCAGCGCGCCGGTGGGCTCGTCGGCCAGCATGAGCAGGGGCTGCTTCACCAGGGCCCTGGCGATCGCGACGCGCTGCTGTTCCCCGCCGCTGAGCTGTGCCGGAAGCTGGTTGAGCCGGTCGCCGAGGCCGACGCGCTCCAGTACCCCGCGGGACAGCTCGTCATTGCCCACGAGCTGCGCCACCAGACGCACGTTCTCCAGCGCCGTGAGGGTCGGGACGAGGTTGAACATCTGGAACACGAAACCCACGGTCTCGCGGCGGTACAACGTGAGCTCCGCATCATCCATGCCGTCGAGCCGGCGACCAAAGACCGTGAGAGCGCCGCAGGTGGGGGCGTTGAGGCCCCCGGCCAGGTTCAGCAGCGTCGTCTTGCCTGAGCCACTGGGCCCCACCAGCACCACGAAGCGGCCGGCCGGGAGAGCGATGTTCACGTTCTTGAGCGCATCCACCGTGACGTCGCCCATATGGTACTGCATGCACACATCCACGGCCTCCAGGGCCTGCTCCGAGCCGCCTCCCTGCGCCACCCTCAGTCCCCCCCCGGCCGGACCCCGGTCATCGGCGGCACGGGCCTGACATTGACAACCATGCCCTCCTCAACGCCCATCTTGCCGCCAACCACCACGAGTTCTCCCGGCTGTATCCCTTCGCGGATGACGATCTCGTCGAAGTTGTTGGGGCCGATGGTCACCTCGCGCCTCGACACCTGCCTGTCCAGGAGCACCCACACCCAGTCGCCGCCGTTCTCGTGCACCACCGCCGCGGCGGGGATGAGGGTCGCGCTGCTCACCAGCGGCACCTCGCCGTCCACGTCCACCTCGGTCCCGGCGGCCAGAGGGAAGGCGGCCGAAGTCGGCCTGCAGCGCACCCGCACCTGCCGCGAGGAGGCCGGCAGGTCAGGCCGCGGCACCGCCTCCCGACCGATCTGGATGACCTCCATGTCCCACGACTGACTCAGGTACCCGCCCACGCGGCAGCGCAGCATCGAGCCCCTCTGCAGGTACGAGGCATCCTCGCTCTCGAGAAACGCCGTCACCCATGGCGTGCCGCCCACCACGACCCGCACCACCGGCTGGGCAGGCGCCACCACCGCCCCCTGGCGCTGGTAGATGGTGACCACCGAGCCGTCGTAGGGAGCGTGGATAACATCCACCGAGCCCAACGTATCCGGCACCACACCCACCGGAGACAGCCGCGCCAGCACGTCCGAGCGCCTGACCCGGTCCCCCTCCCTGACGTATAGCTCCACGATCCTGCCGGAGCCCTGGAACGACAGGTCGGCGCTCTCGGCCTCCACCAATCCCGAAGCGGCGATGCGCAGAGACAGCGGCCCCGTGCGGGCCGCGGCCACCTCCACGGTGACCTTCGGCCTCGTCGCCCGGTACGCGAGCAAAGCCACCAGGAGAACGACCACGGGGAGGATGAACCACTTGTAGGCCTTGATGAAGGCAAGCATAGCCGTGACGAACCGCGCCGAGGCGCGGCCTTCCTCCCCAGAAGGGTCTTCGACCACTGACGGACACCGCAACCGTACTTCGCGCAAGGCCGACCGCAGACCTGCACAACGGCCGCACCCCGCAATAGCTGTATCGCGCAGAGCATGGAAGAAGATAAGGGGGGTGTAAGAAATGCGGCCGTGGCTCCCAAGAGGAGGGCGACCACGGGGCCATGGCCCGCCGGGCCCGTGGGAAGCCGGCGGGCGACCGCGGGCGGCGGCCCTCGCCGAAACGGGCACTGCTGACTACTGCCGCCAGTTCACCTTCCGGACCCTCACCGCGGGCTGGTAGTTCCCGGTGGCCTCCATCCCGCGCAGCCACAGGTCCCGGTCGGTCTCGAACTCGGCCAGGAGCCGGTCATCAAACATGGGAGTATGGTCGATGCCCAGGTACCGGGCGAAGTCAAACAGCGCCTCCGGGTCGGTGCTGTGCTTCTCCGGGAGGGCGAGGTAGTCCACTTCGCGGTCCTTGAGGTACCGATCGACCCGGCGCTGCTTCTGATAGGTGGTGAACTCCGTGTCCGTCAGCCCGCCCAGATCGACGATGGTGCGCTGACCAAAGTACCTGAGAGCGCCGATGTCGAAGGCCGCGACCCGGGCGCCGGGCGGCAGCTCGGTGGCCAGATAGCGGGCGGCGGCGATCCGCACCTGACGCATGTGGGCCACATTGGCCTCGTACGTCCCCCGCCAGTACACCAGGTTGCAGGCCACCACCAGGCAGAGCGCCGCCAGGGCCGGTACATACAGGCTCCGCCGCGGCCGAATGGCGCCGATGCCCAGGGCCACCAGCCACCAAATGAGGATATGGTTGATGGCCTGATAACGCGAGGTGGTTCCCATCGTGGGCAGCATGGCCAGATAGGCCAGATTGTGGAACAGTGCCCAGGTCCAGACAGCCACGACCGCCGCCTGGGCGAAGTCGCGCAGACCGGCGGCACGCCAAAAGCGGCACAGCTCGCGCGCGCCCAGCACCAGCAGGGGGACCATCACCAGGGCGGCGAGGGCGATTCCCGGGTATGACAGGTGCACCGTTACCGAGGTGCCCACCGTACTGGTGAACCCCATCGCCGGCCCCGGGACGGTGCCGACGCCGAACAGGTACATCAGGGTGTAGCCGACCCACAGGACCACATACAGAGCCTGGGCCGAGCCCCCGTACAGCCCCAGCCACGGGACCTTCTCGATGAAGCGGTCGATGGCCGCGAGCTGGCAGATGCGCTTGCCGGCGAAGGACGTGGGGAGCCAGTGCCCGGTCTGGCCGTGCAGCCAGACCAGCCACAGGCCCACCGGGATCGCCACCAGCACCGCCGCCAGGGCCCAGCCGCCCCACCGTGCACGCCCGCCGGCCCGGACACGAAGCACCTCGGCGATGAAGACCGCCGGCAGCAGGGCCAGACCGTCCGGGCGGCACAGGGCGGTAAGGCCGATGCCGATCCCCATCGCCCCATAGCGGCCACGCCCGTAGGCGACCAGGCTGCACAGGGCCAGTGCCAGGCAAAGCGTGGTCTCCATCCCCGATACGGCAAACCACAGCATATTGCCCGACAGCGCGCACAGAAGGCCGGTACCCAGGGCCATGTCCTCGGCATGCCGCGGCAGCGTGCGCCGGAAGGTGGCCAGCACCAACTCGTGCACACACAGCGCACAGACCAACACCGACATGATGCCCAGGAACAGCGCACCGGTCTCGGGAGTGATACCGAGCTTGATCCCACCCGCCAGGAGCAGGACCCAGAGCAGGCTCGTGGTCCCCAGACCGCGGAACTCGTCCAGGTTGAACTCCATCCGCCCGGTGGCGGCGAAGTTCTTGGCATACTGGAAGTGGATGTACGAGTCATCCATGGGGAACTCAGGCGCCATGACGCTGAGCACCATCCCCGCTCCCAGCAGCGTGGCCAGCCCGAGCAGCAATGTGCCGCGCCAGGTGATGCCCGTGGGCGGCGGAGCGTCCGGGGAGGCGAGACGACCTGTGTCGGTACTGGCCATTGGTGCTCTGTACCACCTGCAGTCGATGAACGCGTACGGGTTCGCGCCACGGCGGCCCGTAGTGTAGCAGAGACCGGGGCCGGAGGCGAGTCCTCGCCCCCCATCCACCATTGGCAGTTGGTCTTCGGCGGTGATGGAGCGGCGCAATGCGCGGCCGCTACACCGCGCAGCGCCGTCCGCACACCTGGCCCAGCGGCCGCCGCCACCCACTCGCCCGGTCGTTCGGCCAGGAAGGCCGGGGGCGAGGACGCCGTCACCGCCGTTCCCGCCGTTTGCCGTGGCCCTGCTCCCCTCTCCGAGCGCCCGCCGTCTGGGCGCGTGAAGGAGAGAGATCGGAAGAGCACACGTCTGAACTCCAGTCACCGCTCATTATC
>CAZXDD010000598.1:0-5042 GCA_964639415.1 uncultured Armatimonadia bacterium | reverse complement strand
GGGGGGGTGAGGCGACGTGAATCGGCGCTTGCCCGGAACCTGCATAATCTGAGCTTCCAGCCCGACTCTGCGATCCCCCTCGCCGGGGTCGCCGCCTGGTCGTGGCGCCGAGCTGAGGCGCACCTCCGCGCCGTGTTCGTCGGCTTCCGGCGAAACTTCGCTATGCCGGCGCCCGGCCGGGGTCGTCGAGGATCCGCCGGACCGTGGCGGTTAGCTCCTTGAGGGAGAAGGGCTTCAGGAGACAGATGGCGGCTCCGGCGCCCAGTAGCTCGTCGTGGACGTCGGTGTCGATGCTGCCGGTCATGATGATGACCGGCGGGGGATGGGGGAGGGCCCTGGCCCGACTGAGAACCGCGCGGCCGCCGCCGCCGGGCATGAGCAGGTCCGAGATCACGATGTCGGGAGCGTCTCCGTGCAGCGCCGCGAGGGCTTCGGAGGTACCGGCCACCGCGGTCACCTCGTAGCCATTCCGGGTGAGAAACTGCGAGAGTATGGACCGCGGGCCCTCCTCGTCCTCGGCCAGCAGGACGCGCCCGGCGGCATTGGGTGCGGAAGTGGCCCGGTCCTCTGAGGTCGCCGGCGTTCGGGGTGTGGTCTCCTCGACAGCATCGCCGGGGGCCGGGGGCGTCTGCCCATCTCCCTCCCCGGCGATGGGCAGGGACAACTCGAAGGTTGTGCCCGCCCCCTCGCGGCTGCGAACGGTGATGGACCCTCCGTGTGCGGCAACGATCCCGTGTGAGACCGACAGGCCAAGTCCGGTGCCGGTGGCCCGGTGGCCATCGGGGGCGGCCTTGGTTGTGAAGAAGGGCTCGAACACCCGGGACAGGTGCTCGGCCGCGATCCCGCTGCCTGTGTCCGTGACGGTCACCGTCACGCCGGGAGTCCCGTCCGGCGCTTGACCGGGTCTGGTCGCCACCGTGATGGCGCCGCCCCCGGGCATGGCGTGCGCCGCGTTAAGCAGAAGGTTGATGAACACCTGCTCGATCTGTCCCAGATCGATCGCCACCGGCGGTAGGCCCGGGGCATAGTCCCGATGTACCCCAATCCCGCCCGCCTGAAGCTGCGGCCCGGTGATGTCCAGCGCCGCATCCACCGCCTGTTCGATGGCGACGCAGGTACGCTCGAGCTCACCGCACCGCGCGAAGGTCATCAGGCTGCGGCAGACCGCGGCGCCGCGCGCCGCCAGATCGGCGATCTTGGCGGCAAAGGCCCGCGTGCTCTCATCCGCGGCCGCGGGCAGGGCCACCTCGGCATGCATCATCATGGCGGTGAGCATGTTGTTGAAGTCGTGGGCCACCCCGGCGGCCAGCTCGCCCACCGCCGCCAGCCGCTGGGCCTGCTCCGCCTGCTTGCGCTCCGTGATGTCGTTGAAGATGACCAGCGTCCCGATGGGATCGCCGCCCACGGCGTGGACGTCCTCCATCTGCACGGCGTACTCCCGACGCCCATCGGTCGTGTCACATGCCAGGTCCAGCGAGTGGCTGCTGCGGGCCGCGCTACGCAGCTCGGCCAAGGGCGCAGCCAGCCAGGGGAATGCGTCCACCGCGGAAAGCGTCCCGTAGTAGTGCGAAGCCGGTTCGCGCGCCCCCAGAAACAGGCGAGCCGCGGCGTCGTTGAGGGCGTCAACCCTCCCGTCTCCGTCGAGAAGCAGCGCCGGATTGGGCTGGCTGGCGAAGAGCATGAGGTACTTGTTCTTCTCGTGCGTCAGCGCGCGGTTGGTCTCCTGCATCTCGGCGATCGAGTGCCGGTTGCCCACCTCGAGCCACTCCGTGCAGAACCCCAGTTCCGTCCGATCGAAGAACCCGTTGATGCACTGCGCGGCCCAGGCGCGATCGAGTGCTGCCGCGAGGGGCCGGTCCAGCAGGTCCAGGTAGGTCCGGCGATAGTACTTCATCAGGGCGAGGAACATCGTCACCGACACACCGCGCCTGCGGTGCCGTCTGGCCTCCAGCACTCCGAAGGCGCAGGCCGGGTCGTTGCCCGGGTCCATGCCCGCCGCTAGCTCCTCCCGCGCGCTCGGACCGCCCGCGAACTGCGCCAGTGACTCCCCCAGGCCCCGGATCGACGCCCGCCAGGCCTCGCGCAGCGAAGCCGCCGTCGGCGCGAAGCCCGTCTGGCGGCCGTACTGGATGATCCGCTCAAGCAGCCATTCCTCGCTGTTTGCCACTAACTCGACGAGATCCTCTGCGCGCCCCACGGGCGGACCTCCCGTTGCCACAAATCCACAGGCGGTATCCGGCTCACCAAGCACCTTCCCTGTGTGGAGAGAATAGCGGAAAGCCGGCGTGTTGTCCAGACAACGTCATCACCGTGTCCGCCGCCCGGCACGCTCCCGGTCGCACCGACAGGAGTCTGGGAGGTGAAGCCCTCGCGGCCGCGGAATCAGGTCTGCGAACCCTTCCCGAGGTCTCTGACCATGTCTGCATTGCCACTGCTTGCTCTTGCACTGCTCCAGTCCTGTGCCTTCGCGGCCCCCGTGGCACAGTTGGACCCACTCGAGGTCCGCTTCCGGGGTTTCGACCTGGATACCGACGGCATCGTGGAGATACGCCGGGTCTGGAGCCTGGGCCTTGACCGCGACCCGGCCATCGCCTCCGGCGGGACGGTGCTGATCATCGTCTCACCGGCGCTCCTGGCGTCTCCGGGGCCGGGTGAGGCCGACGGGCCGCTGGAGCAGGCGCTGGCAACTCACGCCGATGATCTTGCCGCCGAGGGCCGGCGCGTGCGGGTGGTGGCCATGAACGTCTACGACGGACCTGCCCACCAGGATGGGCGCACCCTGCTGGCCATGCGCAGGTATGTGCTGGCGGTGAGCAAGGCCTGCCCAGACCTGGCCGGCGTCACCCTGATCGGGAGCTTCCCGGAGGCCATGCTGGTGCGCCAGTACAACTGGCGTCAGAGGCAGAAGACCACATTGCACGCCGGTGAGCCGGGGGAGCAGAACTTCGGCGACCGCGAGGTCTGCCGGCTGCGGTCTCGGGCGGAGCTGGTCGCCGGGCGCAGCGACCTGCCCCTTGCCGACCTCGACGGCAACTGGGAGGCCCTGTATCGCAAGGAACCCCAAGAGCTGCCCTGGGTGCTGGCGGTGTACCCCGAGCTGGAGCCCCCTGCGGGCGTCGAGGTGGAGGGCGACTGGCCCATCGGCGGTCCGACCGCTCACTACGAGACAGGGACCGACCGTTTCGAGGACTTCTTCTTCATACAAGACGGGCAGTACGACCTCGACCGGCCCGGTGAGGGCCTCGTCGACCTGACTTTGGCCGCCGATGTGCGCGACGGGGAGTGCGCAGAGGCGGACCTGATGCTTCCCAACCCCCTGGCGCGGCCCGATATCAGCGTCTCGCGCATCGACACCACTCATGTGGCCCTGCGCCCCAGGCGGGCCACCGTCGGGCGGCAGGGGGAGGGACTCCTGGACGAAAGCGGCCTGCCGCGGGAGGTAGTCTTCGCCTCCGCTGAGGTCACGCCCCGGGGAACCGACGTGTGGGAACCGGACCCGGAGCTGGCGGTCCGCCTGCTGTGCGAGTATCTAGACCGTGTCCACCGCTATCGCCGGGGTGACTTCGACCGCCACCTGCGGCCCGCATCCGCGGCCTTCGAGCTGGACAGCCTCATGCCCGAGCTGCGGCAGGCCAAAGGCGCATGGGCGGACACGGACGCCACCGAGGACGACCTTCAGGGGGAGACGGCCACGCTGGATCAGGTGGTCCGCTGGCTGCAGCGCCCGGCGGTCCTGCGGGCCCTCGCCGCCCACAGCGACCCATGGGGCGCCAACTTCGCCAAAGCCGAGAGCTCGGTGCTGGCCGAGGCCTGCGGCGGCCGAGCCTGGTCGTGGACCCGTGAGGACCACAGGCTCGTGCCCACGCTGGGAAGCACCGGAAAGCTCGACTACCCCGTATTGCGAACGCTCTGGCAAAACGCGGCGCTTCCCGACACCGGCAGCTTCTACCTCCACTCCGGCTGCGAGAGCATGATGCCGGCCGGCTGCCCCACCAAACCCTATAACGACCCCGCCTATGCCCACTGGCAGGGGGCCGAGAGCCTCCTGTTCTACGGCAAGGGCCTGGCACTGGTCGGCCGCTCCAAGGTCTTCTACGATTTCCCCCGGGAGTTCGCCGCCAAGTTGGGGGAGGGCAGTAGCTTCGGCGAAGCCTGGTGCCACTACTACGAGGTCGAGGCGGCGGCCACCGATGTGGCCGAGGTCGGCGGCGGGATCGGGCGCAAGCGCGCGTACTTCTGGGGCGTGATCGGCGATTGGACGTTGACGCTACGGGGCGTCTAGCCTCGGGCGGGCGCTGCGGCAAGCCGGCGCTGTGACCGCCACAAGAGCCGACAAACGGCGACACGCCCCGGAGGACCGGGGCGTGTCGCGTTCATCCATAGTCTCTCTCGGACCCTACTGTGTGGAGCTGATCGCCAGCAGCGGGTCCCAGTTGTTGCTGGCCAGGAAGGTCTCGGTCTTCACGAACTTCACGTGGCCATCCACGAACGCTACGTTGAGCCCTCCGTTGTGCCATGGATAGGTGCGCTCGCCGAGCCTGCCCAGGAGGTACAGCCCCTTGCCGTCGGTCCCCGTGGCATTCCAGTTCGGGTCACCGGAGAGCCAGTGCTGATACCATGCGTTGTCGCTTTCGAGAATCAGCGCGAGCTTGGCCGGCTGCATGATGGCCGAATCGGAGATCGGGAACTGCAGCGCATTGCCGTCGCGAGCGGTGCCTTCGGGCCACGACCAGCCGTGGCACATGTTCATCTGATAGCGGGTGCCCTGAAGCGACGAGCTGACATCGGCGGTGTTGGCGCTGGGGCACTCGAACAGTTGGCGGTTCTTGACGTAGGGTTCGACGACCTCCGCCCAGATTCGGCGGGGAAAGGTGCCGCCGTGGTCGTTGTAGACGGCCGGGAAGCGTTGGTCGTTATCCTGCACGTACATGAGGATGGCCAGGGCGATCTGCTTCTCATTGGCCTGGCAACTGGCCTGCCGCGCCTTCTCGCGGGCGCGGGCGAACACGGGGAACAAGATCGCGGCAAGGATGGCGATGATG
>CAZXDD010000597.1:0-5064 GCA_964639415.1 uncultured Armatimonadia bacterium | reverse complement strand
TCCCCGTTGATCGATGGCGAGAAGGTCATCGTCTGTCCCGGCGGCCAGACCGGCTGCGTCGCACTGAACAAGGAGACCGGAGAGACCATCTGGGCCGGCGGCAACGGTGGCCTCCCGGGGTACGCCACTCCCGTGGCGGCGGAGCTCGGCGGCCTTAGGCAGTACGTCATCTTCGCGGGCAAGGAGCTCTACGGCGTGGATGCCGAGACGGGGCGCAGTCTCTGGAGCATCCCGTGGGAGACCGAGTACGATGTGAACGCCCCCACTCCCATCGTGGCCGATGGGTACGTGTTCATCACCAGCGGCTACAACCGGGGCTGTGCCTTGGTTCAGGTGACAGGCGACGGGGCCGAGATCTTCTGGGAGAACAAGGAGATCTCGTCCCACTTCAACTCCCCGATCTTCTACAAGGGCTTCATCTTCGGCATCAGCGACCCGGGCAACCTCGTCTGCCTGACGCCCTCGACGGGCCAGCCGGCCTGGAAGAACAGGGGCTTTGAGAAGGGCGGCATCGTCTGCGTCGATGACGTCATCATCGCGGTCAACGGCTCGGGCGGTGATGTGGTGATGGTCGCCGCCGACGCCTCCGGCTATAGCGAGCTGGGGCGCATCAAGCCCCTCTCCGGCCAGCACTGGACCGCCCCCATCTTGGCCGATGGCAAGCTGATCGTGCGCAACAAGCAGGCCCTGGTCTGTCTTGACCTGATGTAGCGGCCGCCGGCGCTGTAGGCCGGCCAAAGAACCCCACAGGGCGCCGGAGCTCGCAGGCTCCGGCGCCGTGTGCGCTATTCGCCGGCCCTCCGAGCGCCCGAAGAGCACCTCCGGGCGCCGCGTGTGCTCACTCGAAGTCGACCTCGCCCATGCTCTCCTTGACGATGAACGCCGTGCCCGGTGTCCACGAGGTCGTCTCCCCAAGGGGCTTTTGCTGCCTGCCAAACTGCATCCCCCACGGCAGCCGCCCTATCTCCGTATCGAGGACCGAGATGGGTATGACAAGCTCCACAGTCCACTCCGGCTCCCCGCGCTGGGCGGCCGCCCGCCAGTTGGCGCCATTGCCGAAGTTGTCGCTCTGGGTGCCCAGCGAGTTCACGGCGAACTGATAGGTTCGACTCGCCCCGGCGGGGCTGACGAAGACCTCCACATCGTCGTCCTGATACAGGGGCGAGCCCCGGTCGGTGTACTTGGCGACAACCTTGTCCATTCGCGATTCGGCGCAGCGAAACGCGATGTAGAGGTTGTCGCCGTCGTGGGCGGCCCAGACCGCGGTCTTCTCAGTCGCCTCTGCGCCACCCACGAGCTTGCGCAGCTCCGGGATCAGCGGATCGCGCTGCCAGACCGCCTCGTCCAGCGTGCCGTCGATGACGGGCGCCGCGTCGATGCGGGGTACGGTCACCCGCGGCACCGGGTCTCCCACCGAGAAGGACAGCGTCCCCGAGGTGTTGAAGCGCGCATCCTCGGAAGTCACCTGGTACGGGACGCGCTGCTCCCCGATTCGGGTGGCGGGTTGTACGTTCAGCGTGACGGCGTGCTCGACGGTCTCCCCTGCCGGCACCGTGACGGTGAACTGAGCCGGCTCAATGGCGATCAGCCCCGCGGGTCCGAGCTTCACCGTCACCTGTCCCTCGGTGTCGAGGTGACCGGTCAGCCGGACCACCACGTCCCTGCTCTCGCCGCGGAACAGGCGTTCCGGCCGGGCCGTCACCTGAAGCGGCCTGCCGGTCGCCAGGTCGAAGGGTAGGGAGACCACGAACGGCTTGCCTCCCACCTCCCCGCTCAGCACGACGAGATACGGCAAGAGCCCGCCGGGAGGGTCTGCCGGCACCATCAGGTCCGGTGCCACCCCCACCACCGAATCGCGAACCACGACCTGCACGGCACTGGCCCGGGCCAGCTCCGGCCACGGCGAAAGCACTCGCGCCTGCATTGGCCCGTCGGGCGTGATGTCATTCACCACCGTAGCGATCTTGGTCTGCCGGCCCCGGACGCAGTTCTCGCAAAGTCGCGCGGCCAACGCCGTGCCGCCCGCTAGAGCCACCGCCACGTGGCCTGCTGCGGTGTTCGCGCGGAAGACCAGCTTCGCCAGGTCCACCGGCGCCTGTGTGCTTGTGAGCTCCAGTGCGGAGAGGAGGTCCTCCTGCACGCCGGCCGCCAGGCGCGGCAAGTCGTCCATCGTCGCCGTCTGCGCCGCCTCCAAAGCGGCCTGTGCCATGGCGATGTGCAGGGCCGGCTCCTTGCCCACCTCGGAGCCGAAAGCCCGCTCGATCTTCCCCAGCACCCGGCCAGCCAGACGCAGTCCGTGCCGGGCCGCCTGCTCCGGTGTCCCGATCCACAGCGCCACACAACCCTGGGCAGGCACGTCCACCAACAGGCCGGCGGGGTCGACAGCCCGGAAGTTGGCGGTCCCCGGGAGGACGCTGCGGCAGATCAGACCCACGCCGTCGGCGATGCCCAGCCCCGCCCGGTCCAAAGTCAGCGTGCCCCGCACCGCCTCGTCGGTATAGTTGCGCAAGGTGAACAGAAGCTCGCCTGCGGCATAGGACCCGTAGCGCTCGACGATCAGCCCGCCGTCGGCCTTTGCATACGGCACCGGCTCCCATCCGGCCTCGGACAGCTCCTCGATCGCGGCCACGTACTGGCGATATAGCCCCCGGTAGTCCTCGAGATTCTGCGCCGCCATCTGCACGCAGTACACCGCCGGATAGATGGCGTAGGCCAAGCAGCGGTCCAGGTGGCGATGGACGTTTTCCGCCTCCGCATCACCGTAGCCGCCGGCCTTGCCCCAGGCGTGCCAGTGGCGCCAGATCTTGTGGTAGGCCGTGGCCCGCAGGTAGCGGTCCAGCCGACCGGGATGCGGCACGTCCCAATCGAACTCCGTCATCGGCACATCCACATAGGGCATGGTGAAGAACTGTTCGTAGCAGTTGGAGTTGCCGTAGGTGGCGATCTTGTGCTCCTGTGTCAGCGGCCACCAGCACTTGTGGTGGAAGTCCCAGATCGTGTTGAGCATCGCCGGCGCCAACGTCTCCTTGCCGAACGTCAGCGGCTGTAGCGTGGTCTTGAAGTGCTCGCGCCGGTAGTTGAGCTCCGACCGGTTCGCCATGTAGCCCTCGATGGCGTCGGCGGTGAAGGTCGCGCCCCACGGCGCATATTCCGGCCTGGCCGCCCATTTCTCTGCGGTCTCGGTGGACTTGCGCGCCAGGACCTCGGAGACCTCGGGGTCTTCGTTGACGCGGAAGTTCAGGCCCCAGCCCGCCTTGTCCGTATGGTTGTAGCCCTCATGCGGCCGCCAGTAGCGGGTGTCGCCGATGTAGCTGATCTTGCCGCCGCGGCCGTAGACGATCTTCTCGATCGTCTCGGCGGTAGGGACGTAGCCCCGCGGCCTGGCCTCCTCCTCCTTGACCATCTCTCCCAGGAGCGAGACCACCGTCTCGTCCGAGGGCATCTGCGGGTCGTCGTAGGGGACCTGCCGGTAGTCGTAGCAGCCGTGGACGTGGTCCAAAAACACATAGCCCTCACCGAAGTCCGACGCATCCGGTAGGCGGTGGGTATTGGAGATCACCAGCTCGTGAGTGGCGGGGTCGAACCGCTCGAGGTTGGCGTAGTTGAGGTACCCCTCGAAGGTCGGGCGCTTGACGAAGCTCTCGGCAAACAGGGCGTAGTACCGCTCCATGGCCGAGCGCATGCCCCAGGCCGGGTCGTGGCGGTAGATCACCAGTGAGAACGGCGCTCGGCCGGGATGGTGCCCCGAGTCCGGCGTGAGGCCGGAAAAGAACGTCGCCGAGAACTGCCGGCTGCTCTGGTCGTGCTGCAATATGAAGCTCCGCGGGCCCTGTGACAGCGGCAGAGCCAGGCTGAGGCCCGCCTGCTTCCCGCTCACCGCCGACCAGGGGTACACGGAACACTGTCCCGGCCCGGACTGGCAGGTATACGTCCGCAAGAGCGCCGGCCCTTCGGCGATCTGCCGCCGCTCCTCGCTGTCGTCATGCCACGTCCAGCCGGCGAGGTCCACCGGCAGCGCGAACCTGACGCCGACCGCCCGATCGCGGCCGGTGCTGTCGCGCACCTCCCCGTCCACGCGGATGCAGCTTCCGTCCGCCTGATACGTCGCGCTCAGCTCAAGTCCCCGCGCCGGCAGCGTGCCCTCGAAGCTCAGGCCCTGCTCGGTCGCCGCGAGGCCCCCCACCACCGGGTCATACACATTCCCGGAGACCTCATACAGCGCGAAGTCGTCCAGCCACAGAGTCCCGGTGGAGTTGTAGATATCACCCCGAAACGACAACACGGTGGTCTGTGGCCCCGTGGTCAGCTCCCAGCGCAGCCGGTGCCACTCACCATCGGTCTTGGGAATCGCCACCCCAACCTGCGTCTGTGGGCCCGCCAGCTTGTTGGCATCATCGCGCTCAGAGATGTACGCCCCGCAGACCCCCACGTTCTGGCGCCTGACCCAAAGCTCGGCGCGATAGGCGGTGAGCGGCTTGACGCGGACGCCTGTCTCCAGATTGCTCCTGCCCGGTTCCGGGCCCGGCACTTGGAGCCGCGCCGAGGCGGCCCCGGAGTGGAAGACCTCGGTGTCCAGACTCTGGCCGCCGGCGAAGGTCCAGCCCTCCTGGCCCTGTTCGAAGCCGGGATTGACCACCAGGTTCACCGGCTCCGGCTGGTCGGCGAAGTCCGCGAGGAAAAACCCGCCAAGACCCGTCGTCGGTACGTCCGTCTCCCCACAAGAGACCCCACTCACCTGCCCGCCGTCGGTCAGCTCCAGCCTGAGCCCATCGCCTGTCTCCAGGGAAGCCGCCGAGCACGGGAGCCCGGTGTATGCAAGGATGGCCACGAACGTAGGCGCGACCAGAAGGCAAGCCCTCATCGCAGGTCAACTCCTTCACAGCGTGGGGCAGCGTTGAGAACCGGTTCCACACCGGCCCCGGGACGGCCTGCCGGGGAGAGGCAGTCGCGAGTCGGCGAGTCCCGAGTCACGAGTCAACGGCGAACGGCGTCTACGACAACGGCGTCTACGACAACGGCCAGATCGGAAGAGCACACGTCTGAACTCCAGTCACCGCTCATTAT
>CAZXDD010000596.1:0-5094 GCA_964639415.1 uncultured Armatimonadia bacterium | reverse complement strand
CCCACACCCTATCCTACACTCTTTCCCTACACGACGCTCTTCCGATCTGAGGTGAACGGCAGACGGCTGAGCCACTCGCCCGGAGAGGATCGTGGCGTACGCCGCGCCGTATGCCCCTCCTCCCGTCTGCGCCGCCTTTGGGCGCAGTAAGGGAGAGGGGAAAGCGCCGCAGGCGCAAGGGGTGAGGCGCCGTCGCCGTGCCGTGTTCCCGAAGCCTCTCGGCGCACGTCGGAAACCAGGAGGTATTGGCACATGACACTGCAAGTCATCGGTGTCGAGGCAATCCGCTCGCTGCTTGCCAAGCTCATGAAGCAGGGGCGGGTGGTGGCGCCGCACGAGCGCCCGGGAGACAGGCAGTGGGTCTTTGATGACCTCAAGGACCCCGCCGACGCCGTCCTGGACTACGTCTCCACCGTGCTGCCACCGAAGAAGTACGCCCTTCCGCCGAAGGAAGCGCTCGTCCACTACGAGCTGGGGGACAAGCCCGCGGCGGAGGCGGTGGTGGAAAGCGAGCCCATGGTCCTGTTCGGCGCGCACCCCTGCGACATCTATGCCCTGTGCGCCCTGGACACCGCCTTCGCCGACGAGCATGCCGAGGCCAACTATCTGGACAAGCGTGCCCGGATGCGGGTCATCGGGATCGACTGCGAACCCGATGAGTTCTGCTTCTGCGGCAGCATGGGCACGGCCTCGGTGGACACGGGCTATGACCTGTTTCTGACCCCACTCCCCGGATGCGACGAGTACCTGCTGGAGACGGGCACCGAGGAGGGCGAGGCCATGCTGCGGGGCATCGCGACCCGTGACGCCACCGCCGCCGAGACCGGCCACCTCAAGACCCACCTGCACCAGAAGATGCAGCGCGAGAGGGACATCAACTGCGATGTCATCAACCTCCCGCTCCTGTTCGCCGGCTTCGCCGACAGCCCCGTATGGGAGCGGCAGGCGGAGAAGTGCTACGGCTGCGGGACGTGCAACCTCACCTGCCCGACATGCTTCTGCTTCGACGTGCTGGACGAGATGGATCTGTCCATGGCCTCGGGCGACCGGGTCCGCGAGTGGGACGGCTGCATGCTGGAGGGCTTCGCCAAGGTGGCCGGGGGGGAGAGCTTCCGCGAGGACCGCTCCCAGCGCCTGAGGCACCGGTTCTTCCGCAAGTACGCGTACTTGTTCACACGCTACGGCAGGCCCTATTGCTGCGGGTGCGGGCGCTGCGTGCGCCAGTGCCTGGTGGGAATCGATCCGGTGGCGGTGATCAACGAGCTTCTGCAGACCCACGGAAAGGGGGCGACCATCGGTGTCTAGTCATGCCTGCCGCTGCGAGGTGGAGCGCGAGCTGTACGTCCCGCGCATGGCCGGTATCGTCGACATCCGCGATGAGACCGAGAAGGAGAAGCTGTTTCGTCTGGAGATGGCGGACGGAAAGCCTCTGGGCCACGAGCCCGGGCAGTTCGTGCAGGTCTGCTGCTTCGGGATCGGCGAGGCGCCGATCTCCATGGCCTCCCTGGATGACGGCACGCCGGGCTTCGAGCTGTGCGTGCGCAATGTGGGGAATGTCACGGCACACCTGCACGCCGCCACGATAGGGGAGATCGTGGGCATTCGCGGCCCCTACGGCCGGGGCTTTGATGTGGATGGCTTCGCCGGCCATAGCCTGCTCATCGTCGCCGGGGGCATCGGCCTTGTCCCCCTGCGCGCCCTGATCCAGGCCGCCCTGGCCAGGCGCGAGGACTTCCTGGACCTCACCATCCTCTACGGCTTCAAGTCCCCCGGTGAGATGCTGTTTGGCGACGAGCTGGAGGCACTCTCCGCTCGCGCCGATGTGGACCTGCGGCTCACCGTGGACCGCCCCCATCCCGACTGGGACGGGCATGTGGGGGTCATCACCACCCTCTTCCCCGACCTGCGCCTCGATCCGGCGAAGACGGTCGCCGCCATCGTCGGGCCGCCCATCATGTACCAGTTCGTCATCACCGAATGCCGTCTCAAGGGGCTCCCCGACGAGCACATCATCCTCTCGCTGGAGCGCCACATGAAGTGCGGGGTGGGCAAGTGCGGGCACTGCCAGATCAATAACAAGTACGTCTGCCTGGACGGCCCTGTGTTCACCTACTCCGAGCTCAAGCACATGTGGGAGGCGATCTGATGAAGCCCCGCGTGGCGGTGTTCTCCTTCACAGGCTGCGAGGGATGCAGCCTCGCCATCCTCGAGTGCGAAAACGAGCTTCTGGACGTGCTGAACCTCATCGAGCTGGTGCGCTGGCGCGAGGCGATGACGGAGACCTCCGATGACATCGATATCGCCCTGATCGACGGTAGCATCAGCACCCATCACGACATCATGCAGATGAAGCGGATCCGGGAGCTGGCCGGGGCCGTCGTGGCCATCGGCGCCTGCGCCCACAACGGGGGGCTCAATGCCCTCAAGAACCGCTACGGCATGGGGCAGGTGAAGGAGATCGTCTACGGCGCCGCCGGGGAGCAGTTCGACACGGTTCCCGCCAGGCCGGTGAGCGCCGTGGTGCCGGTGGATTTCGCCCTCCCCGGCTGCCCCATCGACCGGGACGAGTTCATCCGTACCGTGCGCGACGTGGCCCTGGGCAAGACCCCCAGGCTCCCCGACTATCCGCTGTGTGTGGAGTGCAAGAAGAAAGAGAACGTGTGTGTGTTCTTCCAGGGCAAGTTCTGCATGGGGCCGGTGGTGCGAGCGGGATGCGGGGCGATCTGTCCCAGCTTCGGCGACGGGTGTGAGGGCTGCCGGGGCTTCGTGGACGACCCCAATGAGAACGCGCACAAGGAGACACTGGAGAAGTTCGGCCTCAGCCCCCGCGAGGTCATCCAGCACTTCGACCTGTTCAACAGCTATGACGCGGGGAAGGTGTAGGGGCGGCGGGGCCGCCTACCGTCGCGCCAACGGCCGGCGTACCGGCGAGCCCGCCCGCCGACGGCGCAGGGACCCACGCGCCAACGCCCCGTGCAAGTGAGGTGTGCACATGGCAGACCACAACATCGAGGTTCACGAGGTTACCCGCGTTGAGGGCCACGGCAACATCATCCTCAACGTCAAGGAAGGGCGCATCGATCAGTTGCGGCTGGAGATCACCGAGTCCCCCCGCTTCTACGAGGCCATGATCCTCGGACGACGCTGGGACGAGGTGACCCATATCACGTGCAGGATCTGCGGCATCTGCTCCATCGGGCACACCTCCGCATCGCTGCAGGCCGTGGAGGATGCGTTCGGGATCGAGATCTCCCGGCAGACGCTACTGATGCGCAAGATCGCCTTCTGCGGCGAGATTCTCCAGAGCCACGTGCTGCATGTGTTCTACCTGGTCGCCCCGGACCTGCTGGGGGTGCCCAGCGTCCTGCCCCTGGTGGAGACGCACAAGGACGTGGTGCTCATGGCGCTGCGCCTCAAGCGGCTGGCCAATGACCTGTGCTCGATCGTGGCCGGCCGCCACATTCACCCCTGTGCGATGAAGGTCAAGTGCTTCCCGCACTGTCCGCAGAAGGAGGACCTCGCCGCCCTCCGCCGACGCCTTGTGGCCTCCCTCGACGACTATCAGGATGCCGTGGACCTGCTCAAGACCCTGTCCTTGCCCGACATGTCCCGGGCCATGGAGTTTGTCAGCCTCACCCACCCGGAGGAGTACGCGCTGTACCGGGGCACCGAGATCCTCTCCAGTCGCGGCGACCGCACCCCGATCCACGACTATCGCCAGAAGATCCGCGAGTTCGTGGTGCCCCACTCCCATGCCAAGCACGCGGCCACCGAGAGCGGAGCCTACATGGTGGGGGCGCTGGCCAGGTTCAACAACAACTACGAGCAGCTCCGGCCGGAGGCCAAGGAGGTCGCGGAAGCCCTGGGGCTGGCCCCGGTGTGCATGAACCCCTTCATGAACAACATCGCCCAGGTGGTGGAGTGCGTCCACGCCACCTTGGAGGCCATCGAGGTCATCGACGAGCTCCTGGACCGGGAGATTGTGCTGGAAGACCCGACGGTCAGAATCAAGGCCGGGCGCGGGGTGGGCATGTCCGATGTGCCCCGGGGACAGCTCATCCACGACTACACCTTCGATGACGAGGGCCTCATCACGGAGGCAGACCTCGTCATCCCGACGAATCAGAATCTCAACAACGTCGAGCACGACATGCACGCCTTCGTGCCGCGGATCCTGAACCGGAAGCCCGAGGACATCCGCCTGTTCCTCGAGATGCTGGTGCGGGCGTACGATCCGTGCATCTCCTGCGCGACTCACCTTCTGAAAGTGGAGTTTGTCTGATGCCCGAGACCGTGAGCGAGACGGTGGTGCTGGGGATCGGCAATGAGCTGATGCGCGATGAGGGCGTGGGGGTCATCGCCGCCCGCGCTCTGGGGGCCGAGCATCTCCCGGAGGGGGTGCAGGTGGTGGAGGGAGGCACCGGCGGGCTGGACCTGCTCTTCGAGCTGGAGGGCCGCAGCCGCGCGATCATCATCGACGCGGTGGAGATGAAGGCTCCGCCCGGCACGGTGCGCAGCTTCGCCCTGGACGAGGTGGACATCGACATGGCCGCCCCCATCGCCTCCCTGCATCAGATCGGCCTGGCCGACGTGCTGGAGATCGGCAGTCTTGTGGGGCCGATGCCCGAGATTCACGTGGTCGGAGTGCAGCCCAAAGAGGTCGCTCCGGGAACCGGACTGACGCCGGAGGTGGGGCAGGCTGTCTCCGCCGTCATCGAGCAGGTGAAGCACTTGCTGCAGTTGCCTGCCGCGGGAACTAGAGACGCCTAGGTGTCTACATGGGCGCACTTCTTGACGTCTCAGGCAAGTTCCGGGGCCGCAACCAAGCCGTTGGCCACCCCGTAGGTCGGGCTTTCCAGCCCGACTCGGCGATCCCGCCCCGCGGGATCACCGCCTGGCCGTCGCACCGACCGAAGGCGAATCCCCGTGCCGTACTCGTCGGTTTGAGGCGGAGCTTCGCAAGTAGTACAACCGTGCTTGTGCGTTGCGCCCGGCGGGGACCTTGCGATGGCTGGCCCGAATCGCGTCCGGAGGCCGATGCCGGCCTTCCGGGCCGGCTTGGCGGGTCCCGTGCGGCGGGATCCGCCCCACCGA
>CAZXDD010000595.1:0-5097 GCA_964639415.1 uncultured Armatimonadia bacterium | reverse complement strand
AGGGGCAAGCAGTTCTCAGACCCCAAGTGGCAGCGGGAGTTCCGAGAGCAGGGGTGGTACCAGGCAAATCCGGAATACTCGGACGCCCATCTCTCACCAACGGAGCGTGAACGCCTCAAGCGCATTCGCGGGCTGCAGGAACAGCGCGGAGAGAAGGCGGCACGGTAGGGTCGGCCAGGAATAGCGCTCTGTACACCTGTTGAAAGGCAGTGCCAGTCTATGGATACCAAGAGTTACCGACAGGCGATCATCCAGGCCACCAAGTTCCTGCTCTCCCAGCAGGGCGACGACGGCTCGCTCAAGCCGGTGGAGCACGGCGTCGGCACTGTGTACAAGGTGCCCTTCGCGCTCTCGACGATGGGGCAGTTTGACAGGGCCGCGCGGCTGTGCGCCTATCTGCTTGAGAACGTGATGGACGAGGAGGGTGACCTGGTCGGGCACTTCTCGCGCTCGCCTTTGCACAAGCACTACTACCTCGTATCCAATGCCTGGATCACCGCCGGTGCCCAGCGTCTGGGGCAGTTCGGCCTCTCGCTGCGTGCCGTGGACTTCATCGGCAGCCTGCAGCACCCGGAGTCCGGCGGGTTCTTCACCGCCGGACCGGCGGCTTCCATCGACGGCGAGCAGGACATGCTGTCCACCGCCACCTGTGGCCTTGCCCTGCTGTACTGCGGTCGGCTGGACGAGGCCCAGCAGGCCGGCGATTACCTCAAGGCTCTGTGGGATCGGCAGCCCGCCGGATCGGCGAGGCTGTACACGCGGACCAAGGGTAAGGACCTTGTTACGGAGATTGAGGACGAGGAGGCCCTCCAGAGCGTGCTGATCGTCGGCAAGCCGGGCCAGGCGTACCACATCCCGGCCCTGGCCGCCGGGTTCCTGGCCAAGCTCTCCGAGGCCACGGGCAGCGGCGAGTACCTGGAGACCGCGCAGAAGCTGGTGAACTTCCTGGACGGTTGCGGTGCGGACCGTTACCAGAGCGAGACCAGTGGGTTCTTCGGCTGGGCCGCGGCCATACTGTATGCCGGCTCGGGCAACCAGAACTATCGGCGCATCGCGGCGGCCATCGCCGACGGTCTGACGCAGAGCCAGCTCGCCAACGGCAGTTGGCTCAAAGCCTCGATGGGCGAGGACCTGACCTCTGACGTGATCGACGGCACGGCCGAGGGCATCATCTGCCTGACGCAGATCCTCGAGGGGCTCTGCTGCGGCGAATAGATCCGGCGAACGACCGGATTGCGGCCCCGGAACTTGCTTCAAACGTCAGGAAGTGCGCCCATCTGGGTACCCGGTGACGCCTGAGCCCGATGACACTTGATGACAATGGTCGGACCACATAGACCCAGTGCCCAGCCAGTTTGAAGGGAGATCGTCGGTAATGGCCAGTGACAAGAGTGTGAGCGCAGGTTCGGAGATCGGGTTCGGTATCATCGGCTGTGGGGTGATCGCCCCCACTCACAGAGATGCCATCGCGGGCGCACCGGGGGCCCGGCTTGTCGCGTGTTGCGACATCGTGGAGCCCAAGGCCAAGGAGTTCGCCGAGAAGGCCGGCGGCATCAGGGCCTATCGCAGCCTCGAGGACATGCTCAAGCAGGATGACATCCAAGCCGTCTGCGTTTGCACCCCCAGCGGGCTGCATGCCGAGCACGCCATCGCCGCCATGGAAGCCGGCAAGCATGTGCTGTGCGAAAAGCCCATGGACATCGCGCTGCAGAAGATCGACGCGATGATCGACGCGGCGAAGGCCAACAACGTCAAGCTGTCCGGCGTGTTCCAGAGGCGGACCTACCCGCAATCGAAGAAGGTGCGCGAGGCCGTACGCTCCGGCAAGCTGGGCAAGCTGGTGCTGGGCGACTGCTACCAGAAGTACTTCCGCAGCCACGACTACTATGCCAGTGGGGCCTGGCGCGCCACCTGGGAGCTCGACGGCGGTGGCGCCCTGATGAACCAGGGCGTGCACGGCATCGACCTGCTCCTGTACCTGATGGGTGACGTCAAGCGCCTCAGTGCTTACGCGCGACGCCTGGTGCGCAACATCGCCGTGGAAGACACCGCGGTGGCCATCCTGGAGTTCGCCAACGGCGCCGTGGGCGTTATCGAGGGCACCACTTCCGTGACGCCCGGCTATGGCTGTGATATCGAGATCAGCGGCGACAGCGGGACGATCAAGCTCAAGGGCGACAAGATCAGCGTCTGGGACGTGAAGGGTGAGGAGGGCGCCGAGGTGCAGGGCGAGGGCGACCGCGGCACCGCTTCCGACCCCACCGCTGGCCTGACGGCCATGGGCCATACGGCCCACGTAGCGGACATGGTGGAGGCGATCCAAAACGACCGTGATCCCGAGGTCCCGGGCTCCGAGGCGCGCCGGGCCGTTGAGGTCATCAAGGCGATCTATCGGTCGAGCCGCGAGGGCGGCGCCACCGTGGAGTTGCCTCTGAGCTACGATGACGACGGCCCCGGCATCGAGCCCAGCTTCGGCCCGCTGGAGTGGTAGTCGGCAGTCGGACAGGCGGCCCCCGGTCGGCCGCCATCCTTCGGCCTCGAACTGCTTGACGTGGGTGCTGCTGTTTTGCTACTATTGCCCACGTTGTGCAGCTATGTAGAAGTTAGTATCGCCGAAGGTGGTCGCGATGTTGGTGGTGACTCAGGGGCGTCTGATGGCCGTACAGGCCCACGCAGCTCGTGCGCGCGCTTCGGTGGCCCGTGAGGGCCGGCACCTGACTGTGGGCTTCGTGTTTCCAGCCCGGACTATGCGCCCGGGTGCGCATTTGTAGACTCAGAGGCCCCGCCATGGATCTTCCATCGGCGGGGCCTTCTTCTACCAGCGGGGATTGCGAAACTCCTATGGACAACGACGGCCGTGTTCTAGTGCTGAACCAAAACTATGAGCCGCTGAACGTCACTTCCTGGCAGCGCGCCATCGCCCTGATGTACCTGGGGAAGGCCGTGGCCATCGAAACAGACGGGCGCTTCGTGCGCTCGGCGGATAGAGAGTTCCGCATCCCCATGGTGGTGCGCCTGAGCTACCACGTTCGCCGCCCGATGCCGGAGGTCCGCATCTCGCGGTCCGCGGTCATGGCGCGAGACGGCTATCGCTGCCAATACTGCGGGCAGCGGGGCAAGAACATGACCCTCGACCATGTGATCCCCAGACAGCGGATGGGAGGGCATACCTGGGAGAACCTGGTAGCCTGCTGCACGGAGTGCAACAACAAGAAGGGCAACCGCACGCCGCAGGAGGCGGGGATGGGGTTGCTGTCGGTGCCGAAGCGCCCGCGGTTCATCCCGTACCTGAGCTATGCCACCTTCCGCTCGGCCCTCAAGAATCGCGTGTGGAGAGACTATCTGGAGCCCTTCGCGCCCCACCTGATCACGGAATAGGCGCCCGGCCTGAAGTCCCGTGTATGGCTGTGGGGGGGGCGGTGAACGGCACGGTCTACGGCTCGGCGCCGCCGCTTCTGTAGGGCGCGGGCCTGTACCGCGCCGAGGGCGCATCCAACACCACCGACGGACGGCGGCGGCGCACAGGTCGCCACGCAGCAACGGCCAACGGCCTCTTTCCGTCGTCGGTTGGGTGGGTTCGCCCCTCACCCGCAAGCGACCCCTGGGGTCGCCAGACTCTCCCGGACGCTC
Source organism: uncultured Armatimonadia bacterium (assembly GCA_964639415.1). GTDB lineage: Bacteria > Armatimonadota > Zipacnadia > Zipacnadales > JABUFB01 > CAYRFY01. Next base: position 1,467 of record CAZXDD010000595.1, on the reverse strand, counting down.
GCTGCGCTCGCTGGGAGAGGTAGAACGGCCAACGGCCAACGGCGCCGCTCCCTGCGGGACCCGCGAGCGGGACCCGCTTTCCCTCTCCTTCGCAAACACCGCTCAGGAGAGGGCTACGGCGAGCGGCCAACGGCGAACGGCCAACGGCCTCTGCCCGGCGTAGCGTTGCCGGGTCGTCCACTCTCCCGTCGAGTGCTGTCCTCCGCCCTTCCGCTTGCCGTCGCCCTCCCTTCCCTGCTATTATGCTCTGGTATCCGCGGATGCACTTTGGCGGTGGCTCCGTGCAGGGCAGCAGCAACCCAAAGGATGGCTGATGATGAAGCTTGACGACCGTCGTGTTCCCGTCTCCTCAGTGGACCAAGAGCAACTTGCCGCGCTCATGGGCGAGGCCGGTATCGGCCTGAGCGTCGATGAGGCCCGCAAGATCGCCGACTTCCTCGGCCGCGACCCCACCTACACCGAGATGCATGTGTTCAGCGCCGAGTGGTCGGAGCACTGCTCGTACAAGAGCAGTCGCGCGACGCTCAAGGAGTTCTTGCCCACCGAAGGCCCCAACGTCATCCTCGGACCCGAGGAGGACGCCGGGATCGTGCTGCTCACCGAGCACGAGGGCAGGCGCTACGGGATCGTCATGGCCCACGAGAGCCACAACCACCCCTCGCAGGTACTACCCAATGAGGGCGCCGCCACAGGCATCGGTGGCATCGTGCGAGACGTGGACTGCATGGGCGCCCGGGTCATCGGTACCGCCGACCCGCTCCGCTTCGGCGACCCCGCCGGGCCCAATGCCGATCGCACCAAGTGGATCGTGGACGGCGTCGTGGAGGGGATCTGGCAGTACGGCAACGCTCTGGGGGTGCCCTGCCTGGCCGGGGACGTGTACTTCCGGCAGTCCTTCGATGACAACTGCCTGGTGAATGTGGTCGCCCTCGGCCTCGTGGCCGAGGAGGACATCATCCACTCGTGCGTTCCGGCGGATGCCGCACAGGAGCAGTATGTGATCATCCTTGCCGGGAAGCCCACAGATGATTCGGGTTTCGGCGGCAGCGCCTTCGCCTCGAAGATCCTGGACGAGGAGGAGCAGCACGAGGACCGCGGGGCCGTTCAGGTGCCGGACCCCTTCCTGGAGAACGTCCTGACGATGCGCAAGGCCAATGAGGCCGTGCGGGACCGGGCCAAGGAGAAGGGCATCACCATCGGGATCAAGGATATCGGTGGCGGCGGCCTGGCCTGTGGCTCCTCGGAGATCTGCGCGGCCGGTGGTTTCGGCGTCGAGATCGACCTGGATGCCGTTCCCGTGGCGCTGGCCAACCTCCTGCCCGAGGTCGTCATGTGCGCCGAGACCCAGGAGCGCTTCCTGTTCGCCGTGCCCGAGAGCTTCGCCGAGGAGGTCCTGGCGATCTTCAATGACGATTGGGACAGATCGGAAGAGCGTCGTGTAGGGAAAGAGTGTAGGATAGGGTGTAG
>CAZXDD010000594.1:0-5100 GCA_964639415.1 uncultured Armatimonadia bacterium | reverse complement strand
CCAGGAGTACCGGTTCTCGGTACCCAAGATGACGCTCAACGTCTATCCGGAGCAGGACGGCTCGGTGGCGCGGGACTATGACGTCGACTTAACCTGCTCTCCCGGCGCCCATGCCATCGACATCATCGATATGGGCCTGCCCCACGGTGGCTACAACATCAGCAGCATGAGCGCCGCCATCAACGGGGAGAGGCTCAGCGACATCCGCAGGTCCGAGGTTGTCAACCCCGGCGTCGAGGTGCACCTGGGCGAAGGGGCCATCGAGCAGGGGCAATCCGGGCACTTCTGGTTCCGCTGCATCATGCCGAAGCTGGTGTATCAAGACACCACCCGCCAGGACTACGCCTCCTTGCAGATCACCCCTACGTGGTGGGACGGCCAGTACCTGGAGGGCACCACCGACCTCGCGATCGTTGTGAACCTGTCGCAGGACCTCAATCCCGACGACGTACTGCATCAGGGCAAGCCCTTCGACGCCAAGGCAATGACCAAGAGCCACCTTGCGGTGGCCTGGGACCTGCGGGGCGTGCGCGTGGATGGGCCCCACAAGGTCGGGGTGTCCTTCCCCAAGGGCAGCATGAATGTGGTGAGGATGACCCGTTTCGGGCTGCTGATGAAGTGGTGGCAGGAGGCCCATTCGCTGCGCTTCCTGTGGGGGATCGCGCTCCTGGTCCTGACGGGTATCATGTTCTTCCGCGCCAGCGCCGGCACAGGCTGGAGCTGCTTTTTGGGGATCCTGGTGATCCTCATCGGGGTGTTCGTGGTGTCCCCGGTGATCCACTTCTTCGCGCTGCCGGGGTTGCTCTTGATCTGGCACTTCTCGGAGAAGAGTCTCAAGCGCCGGCGGGGCAAGTACCTGCCCGCCATCGCCTCGGTGGAGGGCGGAGGGATCAAACGCGGGCTCACCGCCCCCGAGGCGGCGATCCTGCTGGAGCTGCCGCTGAGCAAGGTGCTCAGCCTGGTGGTGTTCGGTCTGCTGAAGAAGAGGATCGTCGAGCAGGTCTCGGCTCAGCCGCTGACGGTGCGCATCAATCCGCAGTACGATAGCGACAGTCGGGGCGAGAGACGCACGGCCGCGGCCACGGCGGGCACGGTGATCCACGGCTACGAGCAGCCCTTCATCGACGTCATCCGCCAGCGCGGAGCCATTCCCCTGGAGAAGATGAGCTTCGGCCGGCCGATGGAGCAGCTCATCAAGGCCACCGCCGAGCGAGTCGCCGGGTTCGATGTGGAGAAGACCAAGAGCTACTATCGGCATATCGTGAACCAGGCCTGGGTGGAGGCCGAGAAGCTCGGGGATATCCAGGAGCGGACCACCTATGCCGACGAGAACCTGCTGTGGCTGCTGGCGGCTCCCGACTATGGCGACCGTTTCGACCGCTGGCACACCCGGCGCCACTACTACGACCCGCCCTGGTACCGCACCGCCGGTCCCATCGGTGGCGGCGGTGTCTCGGTGCCCGAGACACCGGTAGGGGGTAGGACGAGCTTCGGCGACGTCGCCGCCTCGTTCTCGGGCTGGACGGAGAATGTGTCCTCCGGCCTGGCCTCCTCCCTGGACGGCGTCAAGCTCGAGACCGCCAAGAGCGGGATCATGGACCTGTCCGGCGTGGACAAGATGACCTCGGACACCCTCAAGTCCATGTCCGAGGGTTCCGGCGGCGGGGGCGGCGGAGGCGGCTGCGCCTGTGCCGGCTGCGCCTGTGCCTGCGCCTGTGCCGGTGGCGGGAGGTAGAGCCGATCACACCCGGGGAGGGTCGTCCGGACCTGCCTTCTCGCGAGCGGGCCGCGCAATTGGCCGACTGGCTGGCCGGGCCGCGCGGGCGCCTGCTTCGGCGCGCGGGAATCGGCCATCGTCGCCGCGTGCTGGAGCTCGGCTGCGGCCACTGCTCGGTGACCCCCGAGCTGGTGCGCCGGGCTGCAGGTCCGGTGGTGGCCCTCGATCGCGACATCCGCCCCGCACTGGCGGCCGGGAACAGCGGCGCCGCGCTCTGCTGCGCCGAGGCCGCGGCTCTGCCCTTCCGCGACGGGGTCTTCGACCTGGCCCTGTGCCAGAACGTCCTGCTGTGGGCGGCCGCACCCTCTACAATGGGCGCGGCCCGTCCCACGGCCTCCTCTTGCTCCCCGGCGCCGCACCCCCTCGGACTGATCGCCGCCGAACTACGGCGCGTCTTGTGTCCCGGCGGGGCGGTCGTGGCCATCGAGCCCGACTACGGCGGGATGATGGAGTACCCCGAGGAGATCTCGGTGCGCGATCTGTGGCTGCGCGGCCTGAGCGCCGCCGGCGCCGATCCCTCCATCGGCCGTCGCCTGCCCGCGGCCCTCGAGCAGGCGGGGTTCTCAATCTGGCTGGAGCTGCAGGGCATCCCGCAGCCTGCGACCCCGCAGGCTACGGCGTTCCTGCTCGACCTACCGCTGGAGGAGTGGGAACGGAGGAAAGTCACGAGCGTTGCCCAGGTGCTGCGGGGGGCGGAGGGCACATGGGAGCACTTCGTCCATGTGCCGTACTTCCTGCTGGTGGCCACGAGATCCTGATCCGTCGTCGGGGGAACGGCGACGCTCTCAGCCCCGCCCGATATCCAGCAGGCGAAGCTGGATCTCCAGATTGCTCAGGCCGGCCTCCAGTGTGGCCAGCGGCTCGCCCTCGCCTCGCACCGCGCCCACGAAGCGGCCGATCGAGGTCTGCACGAAGTCCGTGGCCTTCACCTCGACCCCATCGAGCTTCAGATAGGCGCAGTACGCCCCTGCCTCGTCATTGCGCCCCTCGTAGTCGCAGAACACGCCGTCGATCCCGAAGCGCCGGACCAGCGGCCCCTCGGGCACATTGCAGGTCACCACCTCGGCGGCGATCTCGCGGCCGCCGTCCGCGGGCAGGTAGGAGAAGACCGCCTGCGCCTGCCGGTCGGTGATGCGGCAGGCCGCCGAGGCCGGGCGCATGGTGCCCGGGCCCGCGAAGGCGGCAAGAACACCGATCGGATGCGGGGCCAGGTCGATCCACACCTTCTCACCCGTCGCCCCGTACTGGCCGCCCCGGGAGTCCATCTGCATGAAGAACCGCCGGAAGCCCTCCGGGTCCACCTCGCGGCCCGCCTCTGCGCACAGTGAGATGTAGGCCGCTCTGGCGGCGACGTACTGCGTGTTCACCGCCGCGACGAGACCCTTCTCCCTCGCCAGCCCCACCATCTGGGCGGCCTCATCCACGAGCTGCACCGTGTCCTTGGTGGCATCCCACACCACGGGCTTCTCGCACAGGATGTGACAGCCGGCGTCCACGGCCCGGAGGAAGTGCTCGTGGTGCAACCACGGAGGGGAGCAGATGGCCACCAGGTCGAGCCCGGCGGCCTGTAGCATGGGTTCCACACCCACGAAGCCCCGGCCTGAGAAGCCGAACAGATCGCGCAGCGTCGTCTCAGTCGCCGCCACGGACTGGGCGGATGTCCCGGCGAAAGCCACCACCTCGCAGCCCAGCGCGTGGAACCACTTGGCGTGGTGCTTGCCTACACCCGACGCCCCGATGACACCGGCGCGCAGCGGTCCGGCCATGGCGAATGCCTCCTTGCAAAGCGCCTCCGGGCGCCGTTCATTTCCCGGTTCGCTGCTTGTCTGCCTCGCCCACCTGGGGCTTTTCTGATTGCTCTCCGGGGTCGATGCGGAACTCCACGCTGTGCTCTTCCCCGCGGCTGGTGACGCTGATGCTGAACACCTGGGGCTTACCGGGCTGCAGGTTGCGCAGGGTCTTGCGGCTCTCGCCCCGGTTCTCGCCGGTGGGGCCACGGAGGATCGCCGTGACACCGGCCGTCCTCACCGTCTCCTTGCCGTCGTTGCTGACCTCGGCCAGGATCCGTGTGATGTCATGGCGATCATCGAAGTTCACGTTGTAGCGCGAGATCCACAGGCCGGAGACGTCCTCGGCCTTGGTCGCGTCGCGCTTGCCGCAGCCGGTGGCGACGAGAAGGCAGCAAAAGGCACATCCGGCTAGAAGGCCGGTGCGCAGTAATCCTATCGCGAGGTAACGCAAGATTTGGTACTCACATTCCTTGTGAGGCATGCCGGCACCTGCGGACGATCCGTGCAAGCCGGGAAGATCGGCTCGCGCCGGTGTTGCGGTATGGCGCGCATCTGTGGACGGCCGTACCCGAGCGCCAGTCGAGCCACCTGCAGCACTCTCATACCACTCTTGCGGCCGGGCCATGTGTGATGTGAGGTCACGCGGTATCCGGTCCCCCTGCGGCTGTTGGCGGACGTGGCCATCCGCTTGCCGCCTACCGTGTCGTCGCCGTGGTGCCGCCCGGTGGTTCGGAGCCACACGCCCGACCCAGCGGGGTATCGCCAAGGGCAAGCAGGTACGCCACCAGCGCCGCCGTCACGCTCAGGGCGGCGGCTCCCAGAGCGCTCATCGCGCCCAGCCCGGCCCTCGGTGACAGCACACTCAGAGGCAGCATGACCACGGCGCCCAGAACGGCCCCGGCAAGGGCCGGGAGCAGCAGGCGGAGAGCGACGCCGGAGGGTCCGGCTGTCTGCAGCGCGATCTGGCGGACCACACCGGCCGTCAGCAGCGGGACGGCCGCGAGGGCGCCGATGGGAAGGGCCAGGGCGAATCCGACGATCAGAGCAACGCGGATGCCGTCCGAGATCGCCGTCGGCAGGGCCCAGATGGTGACGGGTAGAGCGACGGCGGCCGCCGCCAGTACGACGAAGCGCGTGGTGTTGCCGGTACGCAAGGTCGCCACCAGCCACATGGCCACGCCGTACAGCACGGCGATGCCGACGAGGTCGATCAGTTGTAGAGGAGGCAGCACATCACCGTGGCGCGCTCCGGGGGTACCGGAACGGGCCAGGTCGCGCAGAGCCTCGGCGAGTGTGCGGCCGGCGACCAGCCCGACCGACAGCAAGGTGGCTGCGACGATGCGCCAGGAGCGTCGGCGATACCAGGGCGTGCAATCCACGCTAGAACGCCTCCTTTTGCAGACGTGCGCCGGTTGTCCTGCGTCATCCGACAAACCGCCCGGACCGGTGACTAGGGGTCGCCGTAGCCCCCGCCGTTACCGTCCCCGCCGTTGCCGTCCCCGCCGTTGCCGTCCCCGCCGTTGCCACCGCCGT
>CAZXDD010000593.1:0-5117 GCA_964639415.1 uncultured Armatimonadia bacterium | reverse complement strand
CTGCGGTTCGCGGTGCGCGAGGGCGGCCACACGGTGGGCGCGGGGGTCGTGACCAGGGTTATTGAGTAGTTGGAGGGTACGGGGATCGGCGGGAGCCGGTCAGGGCGTGCAGCCAGATTCAGAGGGAGCCCAGTCCTATGGCCAAGATGTCGCGGATCAGGATCAAGCTGAAGGCGTTCGATCACGAGATACTGGACCGTTCCTGTCAGAAGATCGTCGAGACGGCGGAGCGCACGGGAGCGCGGATCGCGGGGCCGGTGCCGCTGCCGACCGAAAAGCACGTGCACTGCATCGTCAAGCCGACGGCTCTGGGCCGCAGTTCGCGGAGCATGGAGCACTTCGAGACTCGAGTGCACAAGCGGCTCATCGAGATCTTGGAGTCGACGGCTCGGACGGTGGACGCGCTGATGAAGCTGGACCTGCCGGGCGGGGTGGACGTGGCGATCAAGACGACCAGCGGCTAGGTCGGGGTGGCGTGGCGGAGGGCGTGGTGGGAGAGTAGCGGCGGGCAGTAACATAGGTTTGGAGCACATTGCCGCCCTGCAGGTCGGTGGCCAACACGAGCGGTGACGAAGATGGCACAAGTGATACTGGGCAAGAAGGTCGGTATGACGCGGATCTACGACGAGCAGGGGAGATCCGTGCCGGTGACGGTGATCCTGGCGGGTCCGTGCGTGGTGGTGCAGCGGAAGACGCCCGACACCGATGGCTACGACGCCATCCAGTTGGGGTTTGAGGAAAAGAAGCGGAGCCACACGAACAGCCCGATGACGGGTCACTTCGAGAGCCGTGGCATCGCGCCCAAGCGTTACCTGCGGGAGTTCCGTGTGGCCGCCGACGAGAGTTACGAGGTGGGTGCGGAGTTGACGGTGGGTGACTTCTCGAAGGGCCAGATTCTGGACATCGTAGGGACGAGCAAGGGGAAGGGATTTGCGGGAGCGGTGAAGCGGTACGGCTTCAAGGGCGGTCCGGCGACGCACGGTTCCAAGGTGCACCGGGCTCCGCAGTCGACGGGGGCGACGGATGCGGCGCGGGTGTTCAAGGGGACGCGGAAGCCGGGGCACATGGGGGATGCGCGGGTGACGGCTCGCGGGCTGCAATTGGTGGATGTGGACACGGACCGGAATCTGCTGATCGTGAAGGGCTGTGTACCCGGTGGGACCGGCGGGCTTCTGGCAATCCGCGGTCGCCAGTAGTAACGAAGGGATGAAACGGCATGCCGCAGATGGCTTTGTACGATATGGCCGGTGAGAAGACCGGTGAGATCGAGGTTCCACAGGAGCTGTTCGGTCTGCCGATGAACCAGGCGCTGGTGCACCAGGCAGTGGTGGCGGTGGACCACCAGCGGAAGCGGCGCTGCGGCAAGGCCAAGACCCGCAGCGAGGTGTCCCTGAGCGGTGTCAAGTGGTACCGTCAGAAGGGTCTGGGTCGGGCGCGGCACGGGGCCCGCAGCGCGCCGGTGTTCGTGGGTGGCGGCAAGGCCCACGGGCCGGTAGGTATCCCGGGGACGCACAAGATGCCCAAGCGGATGAGGCGCAAGGCGTTGTTCACGGCGCTTTCGGAGCGTCTGCGCAAGGGTGGCGTGACGTTGGTGGAGGGGTTGCAGATGGAGACGATCTCCACCAAGAGGTTTGCCAAGTTCCTAGATGACCTCCGCCTGGGCGGACGGATCCTGATGCTGCTGTCGAGCGACGAGGCGGGCGACGAGGTGCTCTACAAGAGCGCGCGCAACGTGCCCAATTTGATCGCTCGGGAGATCCCGCACTTCAACACGCGCGAGGTGCTGTGGGCCGAAGAGGTGCTGCTGACCAAGGGTGCCCTCGAGCAGCTCATGGAGGCAGGCACGGCTGATGCAGACTAACTACGAGATGAACCGGTACCGGGCCATCATCCTGCAGCCCATCGTGACGGAGAAGTCGATGGCGCAGGCCGAGAGTCTGGGCAAGTATCACTTCCGCGTGCATCCGGACGCCAACAAGGTGGAGATTCGGTCGGCGGTGGAGGCGTTGTTCGGGGTCAAGGTGACGGCGGTCAACACCATGAACGTGCTGGGCAAGAGTCGACGGCGGAGCTACAAGTACCGCACCGGGAAGACGGCCAGGTGGAAGAAGGCGATCGTGACCTTGGCCGCCGGCCACTCCATCGAGATGATCCAGGGCGTCTAGCAGGCGTGCGATTGTGGGGGGCTGACCTGCGTCGGGCCGAGAGGGCGGCGAGGTGGCCCGCGTGGGAGACCCCGAAGAGGAGAGTTCCGAATGCCGATCAAGGAACACAAGCCGACATCACCAGGGCGCAGGACGTACGCCACAGTGGACACCTCGCACCTGGATAAGAAGAAGCCGGAGCGCTCCCTGGTCGTGACCAAGAAGAGCACTGCGGGCCGGAACTACCACGGTCACGTGACCTGCCGGCACAAGGGCGGCGGCCACAAGCAGAAGATTCGCCTGATCGACTTCAAGCGGAACAAGGACGGGGTGCCGGCGAAGGTTGCGGCTTTGGAGTACGATCCGGGTCGGTCGGCGCACATCGCGCTTTTGCACTATGCGGACGGTGAGAAGCGGTACATCCTGGCACCTTTGGGGCTGAAGAAGGGTGACCAGGTGTTGTCGGGGCCGCAGGCGGGGCCGCGTCTGGGCAATGCGCTGCCGATCGCCAACATCCCGGTGGGTACGGTGGTGCACAATGTGGAGCTGACGCCGGAGAAGGGCGGTCAGCTCGGTCGCAGCGCGGGGGCGGAGATTCAGGTGGTGGCCAAGGAGGGCAATTACGCCCACATCCGGCTGCCGTCAGGTGAGATGCGGCTGGTGTCGATCCAGTGCCGGGCGACGGTGGGACGCGTGGGGAATCTGGACCACATCAACATCCGCGATTCGAAGGCCGGTCGTTCCCGGTGGCGTGGGGTGCGTCCGACGGTTCGGGGCTCGGTGATGAACCCGGTGGACCACCCGCACGGTGGTGGCGAGGGGAAGGCGCCGATCGGGATGGACAGCCCGCGCAGCCCGTGGGGCTGGAAGACTCTGGGGGCCAAGACGCGCAAGCGCAAGAAGTGGTCGAACAAGCACATCGTTCGGCGGCGCGGGTCCAAGTAGAGGGCAGATTCGCTTGGGTGGGATCAAAGACCGGAGGGCCTGAAGATGTCCCGATCGATGAAGAAGGCGCCGTACTGCTGCGCCAAGCTGCTGGCGAAGATCGAGGGTCTCAACAAGACGGGTGAGAAGAAGATCATCCGGACGTGGTCGCGCAGGTCCACGATCTTCCCCGATATGGTGGGGCACACGATCGCGGTGCACGACGGCCGCAAGCACGTGCCTGTGTACGTGACGGAGAACATGGTGGGACACAAGCTGGGGGAGTTTGCCCCGACCCGCACCTACCGGGGCATGCGACCGTCCCGTAGCGAGCGGACCACCAGCGCGGGCCGTTAGTGGGGAATCGGGCCACGGCCTGTGTGAAGGAGTTCTGAGGAACATGGAAGTCAGAGCAGTAGCCAAGTGGGTGCGGACGGGGCCGCGGAAGGTGCGGCGGTACGTGGACCTGATCCGGGGCAAGGGCATCGATGAGGCGCGGGCGATTCTGCGTGTGCAGAGCAGTCCGGCCGCCGGGGTGGTCCTCAAGACCCTGGACTCGGCGGTTGCCAACGCAGAGAACAACCACGACTTGGACGCCGAGGACCTGACGATCGCCAGGACCTTCGTGGATGGCGGCTTCTCGATCCCGCGGCTTCTGCCCCGGGCGCGGGGCCGGGCGGACCGGATCCGCAAGCCCACGTGTCATGTGACGGTGATCCTGAGCGACGGGGCCGACAACTAGCCAACTAGGGCGTCAGAACGGCAGGGAGTGACCCGCATGGGACAGAAGGTTCATCCGTACGGCTTCAGACTGGGGATCATCCGTGAGCCTCGCAGCACCTGGTTTGCTGAGGGCCGTCGGTATCGCGAGAGCCTGCTCGGCGACCTGAAGATCCGCCGGCACATCGAGGAGCGTCAGGCCAACGCCGGGATCTCCAGCGTACGGGTGGAGCGGGCCGCGGACACCGTGACGGTGACGGTGGAGACGGCCAAGCCCGGCATCGTGATTGGGCGTGGCGGACGGGATGTGGAGGTCTTGCGCCGGCAGCTCGAGGCCATCTGTGGCCAGCGTGTGCGCGTCAACGTGGAGGAGACCAAGAATCCCGACGTGGACGCAACGCTCACCGCCCAGAACATCGCGCGTCAGATCGAGCGGCGTGTGTCCTACCGCCGGGCGATTCGCCAGGCGATGGAGCGGGCGATCAAGCTGGGAGCCAAGGGGATCCGGTGCACGATCAGCGGGCGGCTGCAGGGCGCGGAGATCGCGCGTACCGAGTCCATGGGTCCTGAGGGCCGAGTGCCGCTGCACACCCTGCGCGCCGACATTGACTACGGCTTCGCCGAGGCGGCCACGGGGTACGGGCACATCGGTGTGAAGATTTGGATCTACAAGGGCGACATCCTGCCCCCCAAGAAGATCAAGCCGGACCAGTTGTACACCGGGGAGCCGGAGGAGAAGGCCGCGGAGGCCGTGGAGAGCACAGAGGCCCCGGCGGCTGAGGCGGCGGAGGCGCCGGTGGCCGAGGCGGTAGGCACTGAGGCTCCCGTGGCCGCTGAGACCCCCTTGGCCGCTGAGACCCCGGCGGCGGTGGAGGCCGAGGCTCCGGCGGCGGCGCCGGAGGCGGCCGCCGTTGAGCCCAAGCCGGCCGCTGCTGCGCCGGAGGCGGCTCCTGCTAAGCCCGAGGCCGAGGACGTATTTGGTGACCCCCAGGATTCGGTGATAGACTTCGGATCCTTCGACGAAGGGGATGGCAGCTAAATGTTGATGCCGAAGCGACAGAAGCATCGCAAGCACCATCGCGGCCGGATGCGCGGATTGGCGTATCAGGGCTGCGAGCTGAACCAGGGCGAGTACGGCCTGATGGCCACAGAGCCCGGATGGATCACCAGCCGACAGATCGAGGCCGCCCGTGTTGCCATCACCCGCACCGCGCACCGCGGGGGCAAGGTGTGGATCCGGATCTTCCCGGACAAGCCGGTGACCGAGACGCCGCCGGAGACCCGTATGGGTAAGGGTAAGGGCGCGCCGGCCTTCTGGGTGGCGGTGGT
>CAZXDD010000592.1:0-5128 GCA_964639415.1 uncultured Armatimonadia bacterium | reverse complement strand
AGTAAGGGAGAGGGGGGCGGCCCGAAGGGCCGGGGGGTGAGGTGACGTTGACGTCCGCCGTTCCCCCCCTCCTCCCGTCTCCGCGGTCGTATCGCGGAGTAAGGGAGAGGGGGGCGGCCCGAAGGGCCGGGGGGTGAGGTGACGTTGACGTCTGCCGTTCCTCCCCTCCCGGCGCCGCCCTAACAGATCCTCGGCAGCAGCTCTCCCGCCGGCATGCTCAGAACTCGGCCCGTGCCCAGACCGGTCGTGACCTGTACCCGTGGCGTAGCGCTGTCTATCACCTCCCCGACGATCGCGGCGTCCTGCCCCAGCGGGTGCGACCGCAGCGCCTCCAGGGCCGCGGCGGCGCCGGATGGAGCCACGCACGCGATGAGCTTGCCCTCGTTGGCCATGCAAAGCGGGTCCAGGCCCAGTATCTCACAGACACCCCGCACCTGCGGCCTGACCGGCACGGCCTCCTCCTCCAGCATGATACCCACGGCCGAATCGGCCGCGATCTCATTCAGGGCGGAGGCCAGGCCCCCACGGGTGGGGTCGCGCAGGACGTGGACGTCGGAGCCGACCGCGGAGATCAGGGCCGCTACCAGGCCGTGCAGAGCGGCGCAGTCGCTCGCGATCTCCGCGCGCAGCGGCAAGTCCTCCCGGGCGGCGAGCACCGCGACTCCGTGGTCTCCCAGGTAGCCGGAGACAAGCACCCTGTCGCCCGGGACGGCGGAGCAAGACGAAGGCGGTGCCGGGGCGCCAACCATGCCTACCCCGGTGGTGTTGACAAACAGCCCGTCACCCTTGCCGCGCTGGACGACCTTGGTGTCTCCGGCGATGACGGCCACCGCCGCCTCGTCGCAGGTGGCGCGCAGCGAGCTCAGGGCCAGGCGCAGCGTCGCCATCGGCAGCCCTTCCTCCAGGATGAGGCCGACGGTCATGTAAAGCGGCGTGGCGCCTCTCATGCACAGGTCGTTGATGGTTCCCGCCGCCGCGAGCTTGCCCACATCACCCCCCGGGAAGGTCAGCGGGGAGATCACGAAGGAATCGGTGGTCACCGCCAGCCTCGGCCCGCCGGGGACGATGGCGGCGTCGTCCAGATCGGCATGGCCGTCGTACAGGACCGCGATCTCGTCGGCCAAGAGGCGGCGCATCGACTCGCCGCCGGCGCCGTGGGCCATGGTGATGATGTCTTTCATCGCTCATACCTGTAGGCGGCGGCACAGGCGCCCTCGGAGGAGACCATGCAGGGCCCCACCGGCGCCTGTGGCACGCAGGTGTCGCCGAACAGCGGGCAGTCGGCGGGCGCCTTGACGCCGCGGAGGATCTCGCCACAGGCGCAGCCCTCCGGCTCGCGGCCCCGCGGTCGGTCGAGGCCCAGCCGGCTGACGGCATCGAACCTCGCGTACCGCTCCCGGATTCGCAGTCCGCTCCCGGGGATCATGCCCAATCCACGCCACCGGGCGTCGGTGGATTCGAAGACCGTTTCCAGCACCGCGCGGGCCCGGGGATTGCCGTCGGGGCGCACCGAGCCGGGGTAGGCGTTCTCGGCCGCCCAGATGCCCCGCTCGATCTGCAAGAGCAAGAGCCGCAGAGCCTCCACGATCTCCAGCGGCTCGAATCCCGCCACCACACAGGGCACCCTGTACCGCGCCACCAGGCGCTCGTAGGGCTCCATCCCGATGATGGTGCTCACATGCCCGGGACAGAGGAACCCGTCGATCCGCACGTCTTCCGTCGCCAGGAGCGCGTCCATCGCCGGGGGGATGAGCTTGTGGCAGCACAGCACCACATAGTTGTCCAGGTCGCAGCGCTCCGCCTCGAGCACGGAGCCGGCCACCATCGGCGCCGTGGTCTCGAAGCCCACGCCCAGGAACACCACGAGCCTGTCGGGGTACTCGGCCGCCAGGGCGGAGGCCTCTGTGGGGCAGTAGACCGTCCGTACATCCCCGCCGTGTGCCCTGGCCAGTTCGAGGCTGGATTCCGAGCCCGGGACGCGCATCATGTCGCCGAAGGTGGCCAGCGTCACCTCCGGCCTGTGTGCCAGCTCGATGGCCAGGTCGATGTCGCCGGTGGGCGTCACGCACACCGGACACCCGGGGCCGGAGATCAGTCGCACCGTCTCCGGCAAGAGCTGCTTGATGCCGTGCCGGGCGATGGCATGGGAGTGGGTCCCGCAGACCTCCATGAGGTTTGCTTCCCTGGTGCACTCCAGCGCGGCCACGGCCTGCAGGCCTACGGCTCCCCGGCTAGCCAAGCTGCGTCACCTCCCGGCGCAGGCGCGCGATCTCCGCGGCCTGCTGAGGATCGATAACGGTGATGGCGAACCCCGCGTGGACCAGCACACAGTCGTCCACCACCGCTTCGGGCAGCAGGTCCAGGCGTGCCTTTACCCGCACCCCGCTCACCTCCACGGTGGCCCATAGTCCATCGATGCGCTCGATGCGCCCCGGCACCGCCAGACACACAGGCAATCACGCCCCCTTGCTCGCGTTGGCGATGAGCGCCTGTCCCAGAGACAGGCCGCCATCATTGGGCGGCACGCGGCGGTGGCAAAGCGGTGTCAGGCCGCGTCGCTCCAGCTCGGTGCAGAGCATGTCCAGCAGCAGGCGGTTTTGGAAGGTCCCCCCTGAGAGGGCCACGTGCTGTATCTGCTCGGCGGCGGCCACCTGCTCGGCGCAGTCGCACAACATCAGGGCGAAGCTGCGGTGGAACCGGCCGGCAACCCGGCCCACCGCCACGCCACTTCTCAGATCGTGGACGATGCTGCGCAGGGTCCGCGCGGGGTCCATGACCAAGATGCCGTCGGGGCCCGCTATCACCACACGCGGGTAGGCCTCGGGAGCCGGGACGGCGACGGTCTCCAGCGCCATGGCCGCCTGCCCCTCGTAGGCTCCGGTCAGGTGGACACCGCTGATGGCCGCGACGGCGTCGAACAGTCGCCCGGCCGAGGAGGCCACAGGGCAGTTCACCGATCCCCGGAGCATGGCGCTCACCAGCTCCCAGTGGTGCTCGGGCACCGCCGCCGCCGACGCCTCGCGCAGCCATTGCAGCTCTTCGTCCAGCCCGAACTGGCTGAGCATCGCCAGCGCCGAGCGCCACGGCTCGCGGATCGCCCGGTCGCCGCCGGGCAGCGGCACCGGACGCAGGTGCCCCGCCCGCCGGTAGCCGCCGGCGTCGCACACCAGCACCTCGCAGCCCCAGATGGTGCCGTCGTCGCCCAGCCCGGTGCCGTCGCAGGCCAGGCCCACAACCCGGCCGGTGTGGCCGCTGTCGGCCAGGCAGGAGACGATGTGAGCGTGATGGTGCTGGACGGCCACCAGCGGCCGGCCGCCTTCCTCGGCCCACCGCCGCGCGTACCGGGTGGAGAGGTAGTCCGGGTGCAGGTCACAGGCCACCAGCTCCGGCTCCGTCTGCAGGATGCTTCGAAAGTGCTCCACCGAACGCTCGAAGAATGCCAGGCTGCGGCTGTCCTCCAGGTCGCCCATGTGCTGCGATAGGAAGGCGTTGTCGCCGCAGGTCAGGCAGAAGGTGTTCTTGATCTGCCCGCCGACGGCGAGGACCGGGCGCGCCGTTGACTTCAGCCTGACGGGAAACGGCACATAGCCTCTGGCGCGGCGGATGAAGATCGGGCCGCAGGGGCCGCTGCGCAGGACCGAATCATCGCAGCCCACCAGGATCTCGCGGTCATGCCACAGGAAGGCGCCGGCGATGGACGACAGGCGACCGCGGGCCTCCTCGTTGTCCGTGCACAGCGGCTCGTCCGCCAGGTTCCCGCTGGTCATCACCAGCGCCCGGTACGGGGCGTCATGCAGAAGCAGGAGGTGGAGGGGACTGTAGGGCAGGAGCAGTCCGTAGTCGCTGCTGTCCGGGGCGATCCCGGGGGCCAGCGGTCTGTCCGGGCGCTTCGGCACCAGGACGATGGGGGCCTGCGGGGAGCTGAGCAGAGCCTCCGCACTCTCGTCCAGATAGGCCAGCTCCCGGGCCGCCGGCAGGGAGGCCACCATCACCGCCAGGGGCTTTTGCTCCCTGCGCTTGCGGCGTCGCAGCTCCTGCACGGCCTCCTCGTTGTCCGCGTCACAGGCCAGATGGAAGCCGCCGATGCCCTTGATCGCCAGAATGCCGCCCTTGCCCAGCAGTTCCACGGCGACACGCAGGGCCTCCTCGCCGCCACGACGGACCCCCTCGCCGATGTCGGCGTAGAGCTCCAACTTCGGTCCACACTCCGGACAGGCCACCGGCTGGGCGTGGTAACGGCGGTTGTCGATGTCGGCGTACTCGGCGGCGCAGTGGGAACACATGGCAAAGGGCGCCATGGAGGTGTGCGGCCGGTCATAGGGGACCCGGCGAATGATGGTGAAACGCGGGCCGCAGTTGGTGCAGTTGATGAAGGGGTGCCGGTAGCGGGGGTCGCCGGGGGTCAGCAGCTCTCGGGCACAATCGGCGCAGAGGGCCACGTCGGGCGAGACGAGAATGGTCCCGCCGGCCTCGGTCGCGCTGGGCGCGATGGAAAAGCCCTGCTGGCTCTGGGGAGCCAGCTCTTCCACGGCAATATCGTCGATGACGCTGATGGGTGGGGGATGGGAGGCGAGGGCCTCAAGAAAGCTGTCCAGTTCGGCTAAGGGCCCCTGGATCTCGATGCTCACTCCGCCGGTGAAGTTGCGCACACTGCCGGCCAGAGCGCGCTCCCGGGCCAGACGGCTGACGAAGGGCCGGAAGCCCACGCCCTGCACGATGCCGTGAACCACCACACGCCGACGACGGACGCCGTCGCCGGACGGGTAGCGGCCGGGCAGATTGTGGTCCACATCGGTGCGCCCACTCATTCGGACCGTCACCCCACAAGGCCAGCCGTCCGAAAACCCAGGGCACTTCCGGGCACTTCAGGGGACTACACAAACTCGATGGCGGTAATGCTCACTCCTGTGTTGGGTTTGACGGAGACGTTTTCGCTGCCGCACCGGGGGCAGCGCATGGCGTCCTCAATAGGAGCCTGATGGTCGCAGGCGGCGCAGTGTAGCATGGCGTCGCGCACGACAACCGTCACCTCGAAGGGCTCTATGTGCTCGTGCTCGCAGCAATGCCCAAGCCCGTCGCTGAAGATCGGAAGAGCGTCGTGTAGGGAAAGAGTGTAGGATAGGGTGTA
>CAZXDD010000591.1:0-5137 GCA_964639415.1 uncultured Armatimonadia bacterium | reverse complement strand
CGTTGCCCGCCCACGAGCCGCCGGCGCCGGCCTGGATGTACACGTTGGCGACCGCCGTGATGATGTTGCCGTTCTTGTCCACGACCGTGGCAACCGTGGTGTCCCCGGCGTCGACGGGATTGTGGCTCAGAAACAGGCCGATGCCGGTCACGTTGTTGTACGCCGAGATCGTGCCATCATCGCTGGAGGGCTGCAAGGCGGCGCCCCCGGCGAAGTCGGCCGTGTACGTCTTGTCACCCGTGCTCATGATGGTGTAGCTGACCTGTGCCACACCCCCGGCGTCTGTCACGGCCGAGGCGCTCCAGGCACCCTCAGTGAAGTCGATCGTCTGCCCCGGCACCGGGGTCCCGCAGGCGGTCAGCGTCGCTGAAAGCTCCACGGTCTGCCCCACATTGCCCGAGACGTCCGCAGCAACCAGCGTCGTCGCCGGAGGGACCATGACGGCGATGTCATCCAGAACGACGTGATGCCCGCTCCCGTAGGTGCCCGGGTGGCGAGTGCCGGTGGACAGGTCGGGCGTGATCGTCACCAGGTCCACACCGATGAATCCGGCGAAGGCATGCGTCTCTCCGAAGTAGCTGGGGCTGAAGTAGTCGGTGACGACCAGGCTCCCGCCGCGGTAGCCTTCGATCGTGACGTACTGGTTGTCGTTCCAGGCCGCACCGATCTCGCAGGCCAGCAGCGTGAAGAACTGCCCACCCATGGAGATGGCCTGTTCGTAGGGCGTCAGGATGCCGACGTTCCCCTGGATCGTCTCCGCGTAGCCGCTGTTGGAGGTGTACTGGTTCTTGGTGAGCCACGCCGTATTGCCCCAGTTGAAGCCGTGATAGGGGCTGGCCAGCCAACCCTCCGCCTCGTACCCGGGCCACAGGTCCTCGAAGTCGATGACCATCGAGCCCGTGCACAGCTCAACGTTGTCCAGCACCACCTGATGCCCGAGCGCATGGGTGTCCGGGTCGATGACAACCTCATCGACATTCCAGAAGTTGAGGGTCTCGTAGGCGCCGTTGTAGTCGGCGACGAGGTGCACTGAGTAGACTGTGACGCCTCCCAACTTGCCCCGGAAGGTGACGCCCTGTCCCGCGGTCTGCCAGGCCGCTCCCAGCTTGCAGCCAACGAAGTTGAAGGGCTGCCCGCCCATAGTCAATGTGTTGCCCCACGCGGTGTAGATGCCCACGTGGCCCTCAATGGTGTTCTTGTACCCGCTCGTGACGTAGTAGTCGCTGGTCAGCCAATCGGCGTTCGACCAGTTGAACCCGCCGTAGCCGGCGGGTAGCGTGCCGGAGGCCTCATAGCCCGGCCACAGGTCCTCAAAGTCCAGCACCACCGCGCCTGCGGAGGCACCGGGACCGGCTGTGAGGGCCCCCGAAAGCAGCGAGGCGAGCACAACCACCGGCAACACGACCCCAGATACGTACCTGACGTGTCTCTCCCTTTCCATGTGAAACTCCCCTTGTGATAAGCTGCCTTGCTCTCGATGGCCCCGGATGCGGCCGGTGGCAGGTCGGCGCCGGTGATGTATCTCTCCCCTTTCGCGGGCATCGTGACCTGCGCGGCCCCGCACACTCCGGCATGCTTCCGGCAGCCCATGCACGGGGCACGGCGCTGCGATGACTACGAAGCAGACCGGTCACCCACGCGGACATTGCTCGGCCGCCCCGGGCACGCCTCCGTCCACTCATTCTCGTATTCGCCAACTCTCTTTTGACACCTTCTGACGAATCGAAAACACATACCCCGGACACAAGACCCGAAGTAGGCTATCAGATATCCTATACCTGCATTTGGTTCGCCGCAGGAACACCAAGAGAACAGAACCGGGGCGAGCCCTTTGCGCGGACTCGCCCCTGAGCACGTCTCGCTCTGTGGTCGCCGCGGCGGCTACTGCTCCGCGGATCCGTACGTGATGCTGGTGGGGTCCACGGCATCCAGCGCGTGGGTCAGACCCCAGAAGCCGGTCTTGTACGGACCGTCAACGAGGGTCCGGCCGGTTGTGGACCGCCAGATCGGCCGCATCCCCGGAGGCCGGGTGGGTGCCATCGCCGGCGAAGTCGGCCCCGACGACCCTGTCGCCCATGCTCAGGATGGTATGGGCCAAGCGCGTAACGCCCACTGGGTCCGTGGTCGCACTCCCCGCAGGGACCCCGTCCACCTGGAAGTCCACCGTCTTGCCACCCACGGGGAGGCCGCCCGCAGTGAGGGTCGCTGAGAGCTGCACGGTCTGCCCCGCATCCCCGGAAGCGTCGGCGGCCCACCGGCTCAGTGGTCGCGGGCTCGGCATCAACGGTCACTCCATGGTTTGTGCGACGATATCAGTGGTACTCGGAAGCGATGCCGCCTGAAGAGCGGTAGAACGAATAGGAGCGCCCCACTGAAGGGCGCTCCTATGACAGGACATGATCACGGGGCCACGGCTTACCACTTGATGGTAGGGAACTGGGGCAAGTGCGGCTCGTTCTTCTTCAGCATCGCCTGGACCATCTTTCGGATCTCCTCCAGCGAGAGAACCGAAGAGGTCAGCGGATCGTAGCAGATTGCCTGGAAGACCAACTCGGGGTTGCCGGTGAGAGCGGCCTCGACCGCCAGCTCCTCGTAGGCGACGGTGAGGGCGGTGAGCGGCTGGACCGTGGGAGGCAGAGCGCCCACATGGATCTTGTTCAGCCGGCCGCGTGTGGCCAAAACGGGCACCTCCACGCAGCAGTTCTCCGGCAGGTTGCTGATGATCCCGGTGTTGGGGACATTGCCGTTGAACTGGAACGTCTCGCCGCCCATCCAGGCGTTGATGATGGAGGCGGCATACTCGTGGCCCCGCTCCAGGTTCAGCGGCTCGGGACTCTCGAGCCACTTGATGATGTCCTTCTTCCAGCTCTTCTCCCGGTCGCGATAGTGCTTGAGAATGTACGCGTACTCACCGGGGTTCCAGCCGGTACCGTCGAGGCAGTACTTCTCGATCAGATCCGGGCGCTTGCGGAACCACCAGTTGTACTCCGAGTTATGCCCGCTGGACTCCGTCACATAGTACCCCAGAGCCAGGAACATCTCGTTGCGGACCTTCTCGTGCTCGTAGACGGCCTTCTTCTTCATGGCCTTGCGGATCAGCGGATAGGCGTCCTCGCCCTTCCACAGGAACTTGACGAACCAGGACAGGTGGTTGATGCCCGCGCAGACGTAGTCGATCTCAGACATCGGCGCGCCGATCCAGTTGGCCAGCATCCCCGCCGTGCCCTGTACGCTGTGGCAGAGCCCGCTCACCGCAACCTTGCTCTCCCTTTGCATGGCGCGACAGAGCATGGCCATGGGGTTGGTGTAGTTGAGCATGATGGCCTTGGGGCACAGCTCTTCCATGTCCTTGATGATGCTCACCATCACCGGAATGGTGCGCAGGGCCCGGAAGATGCCCGAGGGGCCCCGGGTGTCGCCGACATTGGTGTCGACACCGAACTTCATGGGGATCTCGATGTCGTAGCGCCACACATCCACGCCGCCGGCGAGAATGGTGATGAGCACGGCATCGGCGCCATCCAGGGCCTCGCGGCGGTCCATGGTGGCCGTGACTTTCGCCGGATACTTGCCCTCATCCACGATGCGCTGCACCGCGCGGGTGCTGTAATCCAGTCGTTCGGCGTCAATGTCCATCAGGGCCAGCTCTGCGTCCTGCAGGAGCGGGAACGTCAGGATATCCTTAACCAGGGTCCTGGTGAACCCGAAGCTGCCTGCTCCGATAAAGGCGATCTTTGGCATGGGTCGGTCCTCCCGAGGCGTTAGGGGCGCGGTGGACCCGCGCCGATGGGTGTGTTCGCCGACGAGGCGAGTGTGACCTCCGGCTATCGCGATGGCAAAGGCGGCGCGGCCAACGGCGGTTGCGTCTGATGATCGCCCCCGGCGGCCGGGGCGCGAAACGGCTACAGCATGCGAGTGACCGCCTGGACCGCCAGACTGGTGAGAGCCACGGCCGCCCAGACGGCCAGGCCCAGCAGCACCGGACGAAATCCGGTGCTCATGATCTTGCGCAGGTCGGTGCCCAGGCCCACTGCGGCAAGCGCCAGGACCATCAGGTAGTCCTTGCCCACCGTGCTGAACCCCTTCGCCACCGCAGCGTCCCACGCCCCCAAGGTGTTGAGCATCGCCATGGCGGCGAAACCCAGAACGAACCAGGGGAAGACACGGACCACGCCGGCGGCCAAAGGCTCGCCCTGCGCTCGCCGGCCCCCGGCCAGCAGCAGCGCGAAAGCCAGGGCCACAGGGACGATCATCGTGGTGCGCGCCAGCTTGGTGATGGTGGCATAGTCGCCGGCGGCCTGGCTGTAGCTGTAGGCCGAGGCCACCACGGCCGACGTGTCATTCACGGCGGTCCCGGCCCAGATACCGAAGCCCGAGTCGCTCATCTGCATCAGGTGCCCCAGGGCCGGGAACAGCACCACCGCCATCACGTTGAACAGGAATACCGTGGAGATGGAAAACGCGATCTCATCGTCATCGGCTTCCACGATGGGCGCAACGGCCGCGATGGCCGACCCGCCACAGATGCCGGTCCCCACACCGATGAGCCGCATCAGGTTGCGCGGCACCCGCAACAACCTCCCGACCCCGTAGGCCACCAGCAGCGCCGCCGCCAGCGTGCTGAGCATCACCACCACCGACTGGCCCCCCACGTCGACCACCTGGGAGAAGCTCACGCCGCCCCCCAGGACGATGATGGACGCCTGCAGGACCTTCTTGCTGCAAAACGAGATACCGGGCTTCTCCCGGGCGGTGACGCCGGTCACATTGCCGACCACGATCCCCAGCAGGATCGCGATCACGGCGCCCCCAAACAGCGTCGCCCGCTGCCCGAGCCACCCGGCGACGGCCGCTACGGCGATACACATGATGATGCCCGGCAACAGCTTGCGGGTCTGATCCCAGCGACCGGGCCGGCACCCGCACCCGGCATTCGCGACTGTTTCCGACATCTGACTGCCTCCCACATCATGGCACAACCGGGCCATGATACGCGCTTGTGAGATGAGATGCAATGGGAAAGCGCCCCCGGTCTGTGCCCCCGGTCCCTGTGGCATGGACCGGGGCCACCCAAGACACGGCGCCCGCCTCCAGATCGGAAGAGCACACGTCTGAACTCCAGTCACGAGATTCCATC
>CAZXDD010000590.1:0-5147 GCA_964639415.1 uncultured Armatimonadia bacterium | reverse complement strand
AGCGGACGCTCTCAGAATGACATTCCCGGCGAAGGTGGGGTTTCCGGCCGGACTTCTACAAGTCCGGCCGAAAAGCCGGTTCTACCGTGAAGATGTCATCCTGAGCGTGAATCTCGCGTAGCGAGATAGCGAAGGATCTCGTTGAATGTCACGAGATTCTTCGAGCTGCTCCCTTCGGGAGCGGACGCTCTCAGAATGACATCCGCGGCGAGAGCGGGTCTCCGGCCGGGCTTCCAGGTCGGAAGGATCGCGACGCCGGTCGGTCCTGTCGGCCGAGAGCCATGTCCCGGATGCCCGTGGGGGCAACAGCGTACCCGCCGCAGACCACTTCGGAGCGAGACAATTGCAGGAAAACTGGCACGCGATCATCAGCGGAGAGACGAAGGGCGCCGCTGCCGGCCTGGCGATGTTTGGGCTCAAGGCGGCGGCGGCCCTGCACGGCTTTGGCCTGTCGACCAGTCTCCGTTTCTATGAGCGCAGCATCCGGCGCCGCACCATCCCCGCCCTGCCCGTGGTCAGCATCGGTAACCTGACGCTCGGGGGGACCGGGAAGACCACCGCCACCGCCTTCGTCGCGCGGCAGTTGCTGACCCGTGGCAAGCCGGGGGTCGTCCTCAGCGGGTACAGGCGGCAGAGCGGCGCCAGCCCCCTGATCGTGTCCGATGGCGAGCAGTTGCGCGCCGGCCTGGCCGAAGCCGGAGACGAGGCCTACATGCTTGCCCTGCAACTGCCCGGCTGTGCCGTGGCAGTGGGCAAGCGGCGCGAAGACGTGATCGATGCCCTCAGGACGCAGGCCGGCGCGGAGATCGCCGTACTCGACGACGGGTTCCAGTATTTCCGCATGGCCCGAGACCTGGATATCGTGCTGGTGGATGCGCTGGCCGACGGCATGGCCGACCGCCTGTTCCCGGCGGGGCGCCTGCGCGAGCCCATGGCCCACATGGGCCGCGCCCATCAGGTCTGGGTCACTCATGCCGACCTGTGCGGGCCCGAGACGGTGGCCCGGCTCAAGCGCACAATCGCCGCGCATTGCGACGGCCGCCCGCCCATCGTTACCCGCCACCACCAGAGCTCTCTGAGAGCCCTGCGGGCCGACGATGAGGCGCCCCAATGCCTGGCCGGGCAGCGCGTCCTGGCCCTGTCCGCCCTGGGCAACCCCCTGGCCTTCGAGCTGGGCCTGAGACAACTGGGCTGTGAGGTGGTGTCGCTCAGCTTCCCGGATCACCACGACTACAGCCTCGAGGACTACCGGCGCATCGTCCCTGCCGCCCGCGCCGTGGGGGCCGAGATGATAGTCACCACCGAGAAGGACGCCGTCAAGCTGCCGGCGCCGCCCGCGGACTGTCCACCCGTGGTGGTGCAGGGGTGCGAGCTTCAGATCATGGAGGGCGAAGACAGCCTGCTGTCGGGACTGCATGCCGTCTTCGCCGGCGGCGCCTGCGCGGCCAAAGGGGGCTGACCTCGCATGCCCCCCAGGCCGGCTCCGGTGCCGCTGAGCAAGGCCATCAAACGGCTTGTCACTCGCGGGCTGGTCGCCGCGCACCTCCCCGCCGTCTACCTGCTCCCCCTGCCCGCTCTCAGGCTGGCCGCCGGTGCCCTCGGCACCCTGGTGTGCTCCCTGTCCTTCCGCCGCCGCGCCCTGATGGATCGCAACCTCCGGGCCGCGTTCGGCGATGAGCTGCAGGCGGCGGACCGGCGCGCCATCCAGCGCGCCAGCGTCGTCAACGTGGCCAAGACCATGGCTGAGTTCCTCAAGCTGCCGTGGATCAGCGACGCGAAGCTGCAGGAGCTGGTCCTCGTCGAGGGACTGGAGCACATGGATGAAGCCCTGGCGGAGGGTCGCGGGGTACTGGTGATCACGGCACACTTCGGGAACTGGGAGTTGGGCGGCGCCTTGCTCTCGGTCAAGGGCTACCCCATGAATGTCGTGGCCCGAGACGCCACCGACCCGCTGATCGGCACGCTGTTCGACCGCGCCCGGCGCTCCAAGGGCACTCGAGTCTTCGGCCGCTGGGACGGCAGGGCACTGCTCCGGGCGCTGCGGGACAACCAACTGGTGGCGATCCTGCCCGACCAGCACGCGGCCGAAGGCGCGGTCCGCGCCACCTTTCTCGGACGCCCGGCCGATACCGCGGTGGGACCGGCGACCTTCCACCTCAGAACAGGGGCGCCCATCGTCCCTGTGTTCACCTACCGCCGGCCCGACGACCGTATCCTGCTCCGCATCATGCCCCCCCTGCGGGTGGCGCCCACCGGCGACCGCCCGGCGGACACGCTGGCGATCACGCAGCTTCTCAACGACATCATCGGTCAGCAGATCAGGGACAATCCGGAGCAGTGGCTCTGGCTGCATAACCGCTGGAAGGCCGACCCCGACAATGGAGAGCGCACCTGACAGCGTGCTCATCATCAAGATGAGCTCCTTCGGCGACATCATCTGCGCCCTGCCCACACTCCGCGCCCTCAGACAGCACCTCCCCCGCTGCCGCATTGGCTGGGTCGTGGACGAACGGTTCGTCCGGCTCGTCACCCACGACCCCGCCATCGACCGGGTGTTCGTGGTGCCCCTGCGCCGCTGGACCGAGCTCGCCCGCTCGCCCGCGAGCTGGGCCACGCTGAAAGCAGAGACGGCGGCACTGCGCCGGGAACTGCGAACAGACCCGTTCGACGTCTCCCTCGACCTTCAGGGCATACTCAAAAGCGGCCTTGTGGCGCGCGCCGCCGGTTGCCCGCGCAACTACCAGATGGCCACGGACAGGCTGGGGCGGCTCCGCTGGATCTTCCCCGGAGTGCGCTGTGCCCCCCACGGCGAGCACACCGTGGACCGTATGCTGCCTTTGGCCGCCGCCCTCGGCGCCCGCACGACGAACCCGTGCTTCGACGTCCATATCCCCGAGGCGGCAAGAGAGACAGCGGCCTCGCTATTGCCCCCGGACGGCCGGCTATTGGCCCTCAACCCCACCGCCTCGGCCCCGCACCGCACCTGGCCTCCCCGGCGCTACGCGGCGCTCGCCCGGCGTGCCCACCGCGAGCTGGGCCTGCGGATCGTGGTCCTCGGCGGGCCGGGGGATGTGGAGGTCGGGAGCACGATCGCCGAGCAGGCCGATGTGCCGGTGACCTGCACCGCGGGCAAGACGGACTACCTCGAGCTGGCCGCGGTTCTTCAGCGCTGCGATCTGCTGGTCAGCTCCGACACCGGGCCTCAGCATCTGGCGGCGGCCCTGGGCAGGCCGGTGGTTGCCCTGTTCGGTCCCAGCGTCCCGGAGCGCACCGGCCCGTACGGCTCGAACCACACCGTGATCCATCACAAGCTCCCCTGCCATCCCTGCTTCTCCCGCCCCACCTGCAGGACGTTCGACTGCATGGGGGCCATCACCGTGGACGAGGTCTTCGCGGCGGTGGCGGGCAAGGTCGGGGGATAGGGAGGGGGAGAGCGGAGGGGAAAGACAAGCGCCTCACCACGGAGACACGGAGAGCACGGAGCACGGCGATGAAGGCTACGGCGGAACCCAGAGATGCAGAGAGCACGAGGAACGCGGAGGACGGCGTGGCGCTCCCGGGACTCTACTGCCACAGGCGCTGTCGCAGTGCCTCGGTCGAGGGGCTGACTGCGCGGCCGCCCGCACGGATCTGCTCGACGAGGAAGGCGACGGCACTGTCCACACGCCGGAAGGAGCGGCACCGGGCGCGCACCAGCGCCAGGTCCATCGCCTCCGTCAGCGGGGCCTGGTCCAGCGTCTCCTTGTAGGCGCAGTTCGCGGGCATCATGTCCGAGAGCATGCCTTTTGCGTTGCGGACGCCCTCCGGATCGCCCTCGAAGACCGTCCCCGCCACGATGCCGCTTCTGTCGTGCTGGCCCTTGCTCTTCAGAGGTCGGCCCGCGAGCGTCTCCGCGCTGGCCAGGAACCAGGCCTCATACTCGCACTTGGCGACCACGACGGCGACGGGCAGACGGAGGCCGGTACCCTCGGCACACATGGCGAAGAGGAGAGCGCGCTGCAGAGGGCAGTCCGCGTCCGCGTCGACGAGCACAAGGATCGCTGAGGCCCCGGGCTCCTTCACAGCGTAGCGCAGGAACCTCTCCACCTGCCGGGCGTCCCGGGCGAGCTTGGTGATCCCCCCGGCGTTCCTGGGCCTGGCAACCCGGGCGTCCCATGCCCGCCGCTCCTCGAGCAGTCTGCGCAGCAATAACGGCACGGCCTGGACCTCGCCGTCGCCCTCGACGATAGGCACGATCACCGTGCGTTACCTCCGGCTGCTACTGTGCGCGGACGAGGCCCTCGATCCTTGCCAGTTCGCCGGGCAAGAACAGATTCTCTCGCACGGCCTCTCGCTGGTACTGGGCGACCGGGCCGATTTTGGTACCCCCGTCGGTCATTTCCACCACACGCAGCACGTCTACATCGAACAGGTTCATCAGGTCGGGGCTGTGGGTGGTGATGATGACCTGACTGCGCTTCTGGCTCGCCTCCGCGATGACATCGCGCAGGACGGCCAGCATGCCGGGGTGGACCGTGAGTTCGGGTTCCTCAATGGCGACGAGGCTGAGCGCCGGCTCCTGGTACAGGGCGGTGAGGATGCCCAGCATGCGCAGCGTCCCGTCGGACATCTGTTTGCTGTCGAGCCAGTGGCGACGCGCATCGGGCTCCTCATGCTGGAACTTGACGTACTCGTATCCGCCGACACCAGCGATCTGGATGTCCCGCACCCGAGGGAGAAGCGCCGCGAGCGCCTTGCGGACCTCCGCGAGAGAGGCGGGAGCGTCTCTCTGGACTTTGCGCAGCACGG
Organism: uncultured Armatimonadia bacterium; assembly: GCA_964639415.1. Taxonomy (GTDB): domain Bacteria; phylum Armatimonadota; class Zipacnadia; order Zipacnadales; family JABUFB01; genus CAYRFY01. The sequence goes on along the minus strand of CAZXDD010000590.1, from coordinate 359 downwards.
ACGTCAGGTTGTGCCCGTGAGTCTCGAGGGGATGGTCCATCCCAGGCGACTGCGGCTCGCGAAGGGCGTCCGGGAATATGCTGTAGAACCCCATATGGCGCATGTTGCTCGTGAAGAGAGAGCACGGCAGGTCGGGCCACAGGGGCGCGAGCAGCAGCCCCGGTCGCCCCTCGGGCTTCCCGAACTTCGGGTCGAGGCTGCTGTGGACCACCTTCCCGTCCAGGGCCTCGAACTCGGTAGTCACATCCCACGCCGTCGCGCTCAGCGCTTCGCGCTTGACGCTGTGCTCCCCCGCAGCCTCGCTCCGCAGTGAGATCGGAAGAGCACACGTCTGAACTCCAGTCACGAGATTCCATCGC
>CAZXDD010000589.1:0-5176 GCA_964639415.1 uncultured Armatimonadia bacterium | reverse complement strand
GTTCGGATAGAAGCGCTTGCGGAACCCTTGAGCTTGGGGACCGATCGGTAGTGTGTTTTGACGGCGTAGGGGTCTACGTACTAGGGCGGGGTCGTAGTCATAGAAGGGGAAACTGGTCTGGAAAGCGTGTTCGTCCCGCCCATCCTTTGGCTCTCGGTGGTCGACGAAGGCTACGCCCAGTTCGCTCCGGGGCGCAGTTTCGCCGGCTCCGGCGAGTTGGTGCTGCAGGGCTGGAACTCGGCCTGGGAGACCCTGACCGGCCGTCCGGGCAGCGACGCCGCGGGCAAGCGCATTGAGGATCTCTACGCCGAGGAGGCCCCGGAGCTGTCTGACCTTGTGGTGCGGGCGCTGTCGGCGCCGGGTCCGGCCGAGGCGGAGCTGCACTTCTCCGGCACGGGCAAGTGGTGCCGCTCCCGCGCGTTTCTCCTGGCCGACGGTGCCGTGGCGGTGCTGCTGACCGACGTGACCGCCCGCTACCAGATGGAGAGCCTGCAGCGTCAGGCATCCCTGGGACGCCTGGCGGCCGCCGTGACCCATGAACTCAACAACCTGCTTTCGGGCCTGGTGATGACCGCCGACCTCACCAGGTACGTGCAGACACAGGAAGCGTACGAGGAGCTGGTGGACACCGTCCGTGAGCTGGTTCCCCGCGGCGGCGATCTGTGCCGCAAGATCACCACCTTCTCGCGGCCCGATGAGCCCCGGCGGGTCCCCCTGGACCTGGACGAAGCCGTGGATGCGGCGCTGTCTCTGGCGGCCCATCACACCCGCGACACCGGTATCGCGATTCAGCGCGACGCCGGGAGCCGCCAAAACCTCGTAGAGGGCGACCGCGGGCAACTGGAGCAGGTGTTCCTGAACCTGTTCCTCAACGCCTGCCAGGCCATGCCCGATGGTGGGACCCTGGACGTGCGGAGCTGGCGCGAAACGGCGCCCGACGGGAGCCGGCAGGTTGTCGTCACGGTCTCGGACACCGGAACCGGAATCGCGCCGGAGCACCTGCCCCATGTGTTCTCGCCCTACTTCACGACCAAGGGAGGGGGCGAGGCGACGCCGGTCGGGGGCAGTGGTCTTGGACTGGCCGTCTCGCGGGACATCGTCCTGCGGCACCAGGGGAGCCTGGAGGTGGATAGCGAGCTGGGGACGGGGACGACCTTCGAGCTGCGCTTCGCGGCCTGCACCGGCGAGTGTACGGAGGCCGGCGAGGCCGAGGAGGCGCTTTTGCAGGCGCTCGAGGCGGCGCCCCGGGGGCTGCGGGTACTGCTTGTGGAGGACCAGCCGCAGTTTTTGCATGCGGTGACCCGGATCCTCCGCCTGGCGGGCTTCCACACGCTCTCCACCGACAGCGCTCACCAGGCCTGGGCGCTGCTGCAGGCCGCGGAGTTCGACCTTGTCGTGACGGATGTCGGCATGTCCGCCGGCGGCGGCCGGCATGTGCTGGCGTGGGCACGCCGCGTGGGCAGTCCCCCGCCGGTCCTGGCCATCTCGGGCCGCGGCGATGAGGGCCTCGAGGATGAACTGCGGCGACTCGGAGCCTGCGGAGTGCTGCGCAAGCCCTTCGACATGACCCAGCTCGTAGCAGCCATCACCGAGGCGGTGACCGACCAGTAGCGGCGGCGGCCGCGCCACGCAGCGACGCCCGTGACCACGGCCCCCGAAGCACACCCGCGTGGCACCGGCAGAGGAGTCGCGGTGACCGGGGGCGAACGCTCTTTGGCAGGCCCCGGTGCCGTGCGCCGGGGCTTCGTGCTATTGCGTCCCGCGAGGTTTTCGCCATGAGAGCAAGCCAGGCCGTTGGTCTTCTTCTGCTTCTGCTCAGTCCCGTCATCCATGCCGCGGAGCCGGGCGTCCCCATCCGGCCCGGCGAGGACGGTAGTTTCGTCTACGAGGACGATTTCTCCACCCCCAGATGCCTCACCGACGCCATCCTCAGCAATACGGGGACCGAGATCTGGACGGCGGGCTCGCTGCAGACACAGGGCCCGGCCCGCCGCCGGACGCTGACCTACCGCTTCCACGGCGACCTCGCGCTCACAGGGGTATCTGTGCGCGTCGCGCAGCGGTCCAACGCGCGCCACCTGGGCGGTCAGACAACGCTGTGGGCCTCGGGCAACGGTCTGGACTGGGAGCAGGTGGCCGACAGCAAGGGCCAGGAGGGAGACGCCAACGGCTGGCAGGCGGAGCCGCTGACCCTGGAGACGGAGCGAGTGCCCGGCCTGCTGGGGGGCGGCGAGCTGTGGCTGCGCCTGGTTCTGGACAACTACAGCGGCCTGGAGACGTATGTATCGAACATCGTCGATGGGCTGCGGGTCGAGCTGCAGACGGGCGAGGCGCTATCCGCGGCCGCGGACCCGCAGGCCGAGTTGAGGGCGCAATGGGCGCGACTGCGTTCCGCGCAGGGCTGGCGGAGCCCGGCGCTGGACTGCGCCGATCCTCCACGGGCCCGCGCCCCCCACTACTACGAACAGGCCGACGGCTGGCTCACCGCCCCCGGAGAGAACCCGCTCCTGGTACTGGATGAGACCTCCGGGTTCCCGCTGAACCGAGAGTACCTCAGCGAGTCCCAGTCGCCCTTGTCCCTCGCCGCCTTCGTGCAGACGCAGGGGGTGACGGGCCCACTGATGGCGCGGCTGGAGTTCTCATCCGATGCGCAGTCGCCCCGCGACTGCACGGTGCTGTGGGACGGTGAGGAGGTGCTTTCGTTCGACACCGCCGCCGGCATCGAGCGCCGTGGCACCGTCTTCTCAGAGTTGAGCGCGGCGCCGGTCGACGGCGTGCACGAGCTGCGCGTGGCGCCCCGCAGCGGGGGCAGACTGCTCCTGCGGACGGTGGCGCTGGCCGGCGGCGGCGACATCTCCTGGACACAGCGCCCCGACCCGGCCCCCGGCCGGGAGCTCACCGTCCTGGCCGCCGAGTACCTGCCGGACCCGGCCCCACCGGCCGCGTCGCAGGTGGTGGAGGGCCGCCAGAAGGGGCAGGAGACCGGCCTGGTCTTCGCGGGCATGCAGCGACTGTATCAGGAGCACGAGGACTTCGGCTCACTGCGGCTGGCCGTCCGGAACACGGGGACCCAGACGTTGCGCATCTCCGACCTCCTGCTCAACGATGTCCCGATCGACGAGACCTATGTGGATCTGGTCTCCGACGCCTGGGACGCGCGGGGCGTGGTGTGGTACCGGGTGCGCCCGCGCACGCTGGAGGCCGGGGAGTGCGGCCAGGTGCTGGTGCGCTTCCGCCGCCGGCCGGAGGGCGAGGCGGCCCGGGTGACGCTGGTAACCGCGAGCGGCGCGAGAACGGAGGCCACCATTCCGTACGCCTCCGCGGAGCTCTCCGTGGACTATGTCACCACCGGCCCTGACCCACAGGCCCTGTACGTGTACCTGCGGCAGCATGCTCCGGGTGTTCGCGCGGCCGAGGCGCTGTCGCTGGACGGCGAGCCGCTGGGGCAGGTCCGGCGCTACGGGGCCGACTTCCCCGGCGGAGTGGCGCTGCTCGTGGCAAGACTTGAGGCGCCGCTGAGGGCGGGTGACTACCATGTTGTCACCGCCGGCAGCGGGTCCGGGACGCAGGTGGCGGCGCAGTTCCGGGTCCTGCCCTGGCTGTTTTCGCGCAGCTCGATCCACGTGCCCCCCGAGCTGTGCGAGCAGATGCACATGAACCTTGCCATGTGGCACGCACACTCTCTGGAGGTCTGCGAGCGGTACGGGCTTCTGACCAGCGCCACCGGCGGCATGTTCGACCTCCACCCGCGGGTGGCGTATCTGATGGGGCCCGACGAGCCCGACGCCCACGACAACCGCGGCGGTGGCTACCCCACCGGCCTTGGCTACCACGCCCGGAGACTGGCACAGTCCGGCTGGCAGGAGCTGCTGCAGCGGTTCGCCCCGCAGGCCGCCTCGTGGATCGTGATGAACGGCACGGTGCGGCCGCTGAACTGGTGCGTGTACGGGCGGTTCGCGGACATCGCCTGCTTCGACCCGTATCCCGTGACATACTACGGCGCGGACCACGCGTACGTGCGTGAGAGCCTGGCCTACGCTCGGCTGTGTGGCACCCCGAACCGCATGTATGCCTGCCTGGAGGCGTACGGCTGGAAGACGGGGCAGGGCGTACCGGCGGGGGCCCGGGGACCGATTCCGGCGGAGTGGAGGCAGAATGTGGTCCAGGCCATCGGCTGCGGGATGAAGGGGCTGACCAGTTGGGTGTACTCCGCGGGTGCCGGCGGCTGGCAGCTCAATGACGAGTTCGCGGCCGAGATCGCCGCGACCAACCGCCTGATCGAGCACATCGAGGGCGAGCTGCTCCTGGGCACTCCGGTGGACCTGGCCTCCTGCGACGCGGGGGATGTCGCCACAGGCGTCGCGGGTGATGAGTCCTGGCCCAAGCCGCGGGTGGCCGTGGGCAGCCTGCTGTGCGGCCCCGACGCGCTCGTCGTCACCGCCGCCAACCACATCCCGGCCTCCAAGCCGGAGCAGCCGGCGATCGAACCGGCCCAGAACGTCTCGATCACCGTGGAGCTGCCGGACTACATGGAGGATGTGGAGTGCTTCGAGGTCACTCCGGAGGGCGAGCAGCCCTTCGCCTGCACGGTGGAAGCGGGCCGGGCTGTCCTGAGAGTGCCGGCTATCGAGTCGGGCAAGGTGTTCGTCTTGCGGCGGCGGTAGAGCCTGTCGGCCGAGACGGTTGGGCCGCCGGACCGGAGACGTGACGAACACGCGACGTCACGCTGTCGCGGGAGCCCGACGGCGCTGGATGACTTCTCCGACAGGCGCGGTAGCACCGGGCCGAGCGTGCCCGGGCCCGCTCCGTGCCATCCACAACGTGAAGCGAGGGATCCAAAGTGGCCAACTGCCCACGCTGCGGTGAAGGGGTCCGCCTGCGACAGGAGCGGATCGGCGCCGTCGTATTGGACGGCTGCGACGCCTGCGGAGGGATCTGGTTTGACACCGACGAGCTCAGGCAGGTGATCCGCTCCGGCGGCGCGGGCTCCGGGTCGGCCGAGGCCGAGTATGTCCCCGGCCCTGCCGGGGCCCCGGCGGCGCGGGGGGATGCCTCCTGCCCGCGCTGCGGCGTGGCCCTGTACGAGTTCTCGTACCCCCACTCGCCGGAGATCAAGCTCGACGCCTGCCCGAGATCGGAAGAGCGTCGTGTAGGGAAAGAGTGTAGGATAGGGTGG
>CAZXDD010000588.1:0-5190 GCA_964639415.1 uncultured Armatimonadia bacterium | reverse complement strand
ATACGAGATATGAGCGGTGACTGGAGTTCAGACGTGTGCTCTTCCGATCTCAGGCGCCGGCCTCATCGTCGCGGCCCCCCCTCAGCGCGCGAGCCAGAGCCCCCACCCGGCTGCGGCCAGGCCGAGCAGCGCCAGGCCGCAGAGCCCCGCCACCAGCGTCCGACGCAGGCGCAGGCCGTGCTCCAGCGGGGCGGTTCCGGCGTAGGCCCAGGCGCCGGCCAGCAGCACCCAGGCGGTGACGGCGGCCTGCAGCACCGCGCAAAGCGTGATGACCGGGGAGTCGCCGTAGAAGACGACCGACGGCAGTGATGTTACATACTCGGACAACGCCCACACGCCCCCCAGGCACAGACCGGCCGAGAGCGCGCCCGCCACCGCGGCGCCCAGAACGCTGCGGGCAAGGCCGGAAGCCACGTGGGTGCAGACACCCAGGGAGAGGCTGTATACGGCCGACAGCAGAATCACGTCGGAGGCGGCAAGCGACGGCGTGGAGGTCACAACACCACTTCCCAGCCCCAGCCCCAGTGCATATCCCACCACAGCCGGCACGGCGCTTGCCACCAGGACGATGGCACCGGCGGCGAACTCACCGAACCACAGAGCGATGCGAGAGAGCGGCGCTGCCGCCAGGAGCAGGTGGCTCCGCGCCTGGTGGTCGGCGGCGGGGCCGTCGGCCATGGAGATGACCGCCGCCACCGGCAGCAGTACCACGGCGCCGGCCCACAGCAGATCGCTGTAGGCGGCTGCGGGGTTGCCCCGCGCGAGCCCCCGCTCCAGCAACCCCGCCAGCGTGCCGGCCACCAGCAGCGCCGGTCCGACCTTCCAGCACCTCTGCAGACGTCTGGTGACCAGCGACATCACAGGTGAGCACCTCCGGGGCCGATTCGCGTCTGGGTCTCAACCGCTATCGCGACGTGGCGGGCCGCGTAGTGAAGAGCGTCTCCAGCGTCCCGTCATCCGGATCGACCAGCACGATCTCGCCTGTCGGGTTGGGAGTCGGCGGCCTCCCGGCTCCCTGAGCCTGCGTCCTTGTCGCTTCAAGGGTGACCACCAGTAGGCGCCCATCATGCCACCAGCCTGCGAACGTCCGCGGCGGGTCCTGCTGCTCCACCTCGGCGGCGGCGCCGGGCCGCTCAGCCAGACTCCAGACCTGGACGGTGGCCATCTCGTGCCGACGGGACACCGGCACGGCGACATGGCGGCCGTCCGGCGACCACACCGGCGCGCCGTACTCGGGGTCCAGAACACGACTGCCGGACAGCTCGGCGGCCATTCCCTGCGAGAAGAGCCTCACCTCGCGCCACGGCCCAGCGTCGTCCAGTACCACTCTCCCCGTGCGGGTGTCGTAGATCCTCAAGGTGCGCGTCTGCGACCAGGGGTCCGGGCAGAGCCCTGCAAGCATGCCGCCGTCCGGGGAGAAGCCGGCGCTCTCTACTCGCCCCAGCCCGGGAAGCAGGACCCTCTTGCCACTGTGAAGGTCGATCACCCAGCCATCGGGAGCCTCGCCGGCGGAGTGCAGACCGGACCCCGGCTTGAGTGCCACCGACGCGCCCCCGGAGACGGCCAGGACCCGGAGGAGCCCCGGCAGCTCTGCGATGCTCTTCGGGCCGTCGGGCTCCAGGCGCAGGAGGCCGGATCGGTGCGGCACGCCGGCGGCGATCTGGAGCCTTCTAAGACGGGCGAGAGCCTCCGGGGGAAGACCGGGATCCTCACTTCCGGCGACCGTCAGCCGCAGGACGAAGGCGGCGTCGCCGGCCTTCGCCCAACCAAGGAAGGTGTCGTCGGGCGTCACGGCAATCCCGGACGGCCGGGCACCGCGGGCCGCCGAGAGGTGCAGGGCCCCGTTGCTGGAGGACCCCTGGGACATCACCAGCGCTTTGCGGTCGGGGCGGACCCAGACTTCCTCGACGGAGGCCCCGCCGGTCCTGAAAGCCCGAGGCGCCGTGGTCAGGTACCGGCGCATGCCCTCCGGGTCTACCAGCCAGCACTCCGGGCTCTTGCGCGGACCCCGGACCCCTGCCAGCAGCAGGTAGCCATTGACGTCGTCATCCCATCGTCCGTCCCAGACGGTATCGCCCAGGTAGATAGGATCGGGCGAGCCGGCCTCCAGTGCCCAGCGGGTCATTCCTGCGCTGCGGCCGCTGGCGCGGAAGACCACATGCCGCCCATCGGCGCTGACCCGCACCTGGCTGATCTCGCCTCTTGGCTGTGGAGCGGTAAAGCGGGCACGGAGGAGCCCACAGGGCACGGCAAGCACCGCGGCGAGGATAGCCATCGGGACCAGGGAGCCCGCTGTGTAGCCCCACCGGCGCCCGGGCTCCGCGAGGCTCATTCTGCCGTGGGATAGCACGCCGACGACGATCAGGCCCGCCGGGAGCAGACTCTGATAGGCCCACACGGCCCGGGCCAGAGGGTTGCCGGGCGCCAGCGCAAGCCAGGTGCTCGCGACCGGCACGCTGAAGGCTGAAAGACCCAGCAGGGGCAATGCCGACCGCACCCCGAGAGAGAACAGCGTCACGCCGACCGCGGTCAGACCCGCCCCCCCCAGAGACGAGACCAGCAGGGCCAGCAAATAGGGCACGGCGCCCCCCCTCAGCAGGGCGCTGAGCCTCACCGGCTCGATGGGGAGACCGGTGGTGTTCTGAGCCGCCCACAGGCTCGTGTACACGACACAGGGCACCGCGGCGCACAGCAGGTACAGGCTGTAGCCGGCGAGCCCTTTGGTCAGCCACAGGACGCCGCGGGGCACCGGGCTGGAATACAGGAAGCGCCCCGCCCCGTGGGTGAACTCCGGGGAGAAGCCGCGGGCCCCCAAAACGGCGGCCGCGATAACCGCCACCAGCGAGGGCAGCGCCGGGACGAGATATGCCCGGGTCGACGCCGCCATGGGGACGGTGCCGACGGCCACCAGGGCGCCGAGCACCAGCGCCAGCACACCGAGGCCCGCCGCGGCGGCCTCTCTGAGCTCCTTGAGCAGCAGTGCAAGCATGGGTCTCACCATCTGGACCTCGCGATCGAGGCGACAGCCGCTAAGGCGAGCGCTCCGCAGAGAACCAGGTAGACCACGGCGCGCACGCCGCGCTGTCGGCGCTCGCAGGGGGGGACGACCGCGAAGAGTATTGCCCCGCCGAGGACAACCGCCATCGCCAGCAAAGCACAGCCATAGGGCACGGCGTGAAGCGCGCTCGGCCCCAGGCCGTGCGGATCCAGGCTCGCGATGGGGGGCGTAGGGCCGGCATCCGCGGCCGCTGCTGCGGCGGCCATGATCCCGATCTGTGCCGCCCATGTCACCCACATGCCGGCAATGATCCCCACGCCCTGGATGCCCGACACGTACGCAATCAGCAGAGCAGACAGGCAGGCGAGTGCGCCGCCCACCAGTGACAGTAGCACAACTGCCGCGTCCGCATTCCACTGGGCCGAAGGCGCTGCGACGAGCACGGCCACGACGGACGGCAAAGCCCAGCACAAGGCGAACAGAGCCAGGCTATGCAGGCAGCGGGAGACCCAGACGAGCCCGCGCGGCGGGGGCGCCGCATCCAGCCAGCGTCCTGCCCCGGCGCGGGCGCCGGATGGAACGCTGACGCCGCCGAGGATCGCCCCCACCGTCCCGGCCGCCGCCAGCAGCAGGTTGGGGATGAGGTGGCTATCGGGGCCCCGGTATAGCAGCGATACGCCCACTCCGGCGCAGGCCAGGATCGTGAAGAAAATGAAGAACGGGCGCGCCTCGCGGGCCTCGCCCGCCGCCATTGCCACAAGCGCTCTCACGAGGTCTCCCCCTTGTGGCTCACATAGGCCACGAAGATGTCCTCCAGGCTCGCCGCACCCGTTCCCACCTCGGCCCCCGACTGCTGCAGCTTCTCGACCGCCGCACGAACCAAGTCCTGCACCAGAAGCACTCTCTCCGCGGCGACCTGCTCCTGGGAGACGATGTGCCCCAGGTCGGCGGTCAGTGCGCCATTGCCGCCACTCACCGTGACCCGCGTGATCTTCTCCTTGAGGTCATCCAGGGGCGACTGCACGATCAGCTTGCCGCCGTCGATGATGCCGATGTGGTCGGCGATGCGCTCCACATCGTCGATGATGTGGGAGGAGAACAGCACCGTCGCGCCGGTATCGGCCAGGGCGCCGATGATGCCCTCCATGAACTCCCGGCGCACCACGGCATCCAGGCCCGAGGTGGGATCGTCCAAGAGCAGCAGCTCCGGCTCCGGGGACAGCGCCAGTACGAGCTGCACCTTGCCTTTCATCCCCCGCGACAGCGTCGAGATGCGGTCCCTCGGCGACAGCTCCAGCCGGTCCAGCAGTTCCAGGCAGCGCTTCTGGTTCCACGTCGGCCAGAGTTGGGAGGCGAACCGGCAGATCTGCTCCACCGTCATCCACTCATACAAAGACGGCTGCTCGGGCATGTAGGTGGCCCGCCGATGAACTTCCACGTAGTCCCGCAGCGGGTCGAGCCCGAGCACCTGCGCCGAGCCGCCGGTGGGCTGCAATAGGCCCATGAGCATCTGGATGGTAGTGGTCTTCCCCGCTCCGTTTCGCCCCAGGAAGCCGTACACGCTGCCCCGGGGCACACACAGCGACAGCCCGTCCACCGCACGCTTGCGCCCGAAGTGCTTCTGCAGATCGATGGTCTCCACGACGAAAGCCTCAGCCATGCTGCAACTCACCTGCTTCCGGACGAATGGCGTCTCTATGCCGCCCCATGGCCTGCGACAGCAGTCGACAGGCCTCCTCCTCGGACAGGCGCACGGCCACGGCCACCTCGGCGGCGCGGTCGATAACCTCGGCCACGACCTCCTCACGCTCCGCCTGCACCGCTTCGCCGCTGGCCGACACGTACGTTCCCTGCCCATGTCGGCGTTGCACGAACCCCTCGTACTCCAGCTCGCGGTAGGCCTTGACGATGGTATTGGGGTTGACCCGCAGACGCGTGGCCAGCTCGCGCACCGAGGGCAGTTGGCTGCCATCGGCCAAGGCGCCACTGGCGATGCCCCACTTGATGCGCCGGATGATCTGCGCATAGATCGGCACGCTGTCCTGAGGGTCGATATCGAGTAGCATGGTTGCACCAACGACCAGGGAACAGGATGGGCAAGATGACGGCAACGACAACGGCGACGGCAACGGCAACGGACAACGACGACGACAAAACAGGATAGACAGGATCACGGCGGATGGACAGGATGA
>CAZXDD010000587.1:0-5203 GCA_964639415.1 uncultured Armatimonadia bacterium | reverse complement strand
TTCCCGACGCGGGAATGGCGAAATGCGGCCCCAGTGTGTTCATGCATGATCTGAGCCCAAGGCCCGCAGAGCAATTCTCGTTCTTCGAGGCCGACCTGGGCAAGGAGCCCCTGCTCGGCGGCGCTGCAGACCTGGCTCGCCCCCCGCGCCACCAGGGCGGGAACGTGTTCGGGTTCATGGACGGTCACTGCAAGTGGTATCAGACCGGAGACGAGCCGGCGGAGGGCTGGAAGTAGACGCCGGGCCGAGGTTCCTCGCGAGTGGAGGGTCTGGTCGGGGCGCTACCTCACGAACCACCGGATGCCGTGCCTGCACACGCGATCCTCGAACCGCAGCGTGTACGGATCGCACCGCCGGTAGACCGCGTGCCCGTCGCTGCGCAGCATCAGCCAGCCGAAGTCCCAGGCTCCGGTGGAGTACCGCAGCGGTGTCGCGGGCCGCACCCGCACCAGGGGGTGGGTGCCGACCATGAACAGCCGCTGCTGCGTGTAGTAGTAGGCCGAACCGGCCTGGATGAAGACCTCATGGGTCGGCGGCACGCCGCCCTCCGCGCAGAGATCCGCACACAGGCCCTCCACGGCGACTTTCACCTCGCACCCACCGGAGAAGGCCTCGGCCAGCGCCGCCACGTCGCCCGACAGCACCCGTCCGTCGGCGTCGTGGGCGAGGACCTCATCCCAGCACTCACTCACGAAGTAGCGGTAGAAGCCGAAGTCGTAGACGAAGTTCTGGCTCGGAGCATTGGTGCCGGCATCCCAGCTATCCTCCACATGGTACAGGGGCATGTCCGGCGGCGCCTCGTCGGGCGAGCGTCCCGGCTCTCCGCCGGGCTCGCGGCCATCCAGATAGGGCCGGGCGATGGCCTGACTGCCGTCCTGATTGTAGAGGAAGAAGGACATCGACGGCCGCTCTCCGAAGCCCACCGGCAGCTCGACAGGCTGACGCAGGCTCATGATCCCCGCCGTCCACGCCCCATCGATGAGATAGGTCACGGCGAACTCGGCGACTTCGCGTATCGGCTCGGCATTGCCGGAGGTCACGTCGATATGCTGGTTGTGCACGAACTCGGTGCCGATGCGCAGGTCGGCGCCGCCACGGATCGCCGCGGCCAGTTGATCGGTGCCCCCGGCCATTGCTCTGCGTGCCTGGTCCAACTGCAGCGCGCAGCTCCAGCCCATCACGGCGCCGTCGCCCTGACTACTGTGCGTTCCCATACTGCCTCCCGTACTGCCCGTCGCTATCGGCCGCGCGGCGGCGTCCGACGCGGCCAACTGAGCGTCATTGCTCCGCAGGCCGCCCCCAGGCGTCAAGCGACACCGGCCGGAACTGGTACTCCTCACCCGGGCGCAGGAACTCCACCTGAGCGCTGTGTGCCGTCACCAGGGCTTCGTCGCAGATGGTCCTGCGCACGCCCACTCCCGGCTGCTCGAACTGCACCTGCGTCGTGGCCGGGGTACTTGTCTGCCACGTCACCGCGGCCCAGGGCTGTCCGCCGGCGAGGCCCTGCTGCGCCGGGTGGTACGTCACCTGAACATCGCTGATGACGGGCGCATCCCCCTCGGGCGCCATCCGTGCCCGCAGCACACCATCGTCCGCCACGAACGGCGTCTCCCGGCCTCGATGGCTGAGACGTGAGGCGCTCCCGGCGCGCACCTCCACGCCGACGGGGCTGAAGCAGTCCAGGTCCACGCTCTCGCCCTGCCATCGCGCATCCACCACGCCCATGGGATGGGCACACCGCAAGAGTGGCTCGCCTGCGGCGGTCAGCGTCGTCCCCTCCTTCAGCACGATGCGGTGGATCTCCCCCACGTCATCCGTGCGCACCAGGCAGACTTCGGCATCGGTGGAGAAGCCTCCGAAGCTCAGCTCACCTTCCGCTGAATGGCGGATGAGCAGGGTGTCCGTCCATTGCTCTGAAGTGCGCTGGGCCCGCAGAGCCTCGACACGCCGGAGCTCCTCGGGTGCCACGCAATAGGCCTCGATCTCGCGCATCGCCAGACGCCCACCGGACGGACGCTCCACGCGCACCCCGATTCGGGACGTCCGGACCGTATCAAAGGAAGTGCTGGACACAATCTCGGCGCCCCACACGGTCTTGTCGCCGGTCACAGGCGCCCAGGCCTCACCATCCCAGAACTCCACCACCATGCTCTCGGCCGGGTAAAGCAGCGTGCTGCCGTTCCAGATGGCGTGGTGCAAGACGAGAGTGTTGACCTCTTTGGGCTCGCCGAAATCCACCCAGAACCGGCCCTGGAGCAGCACACCGGGGGTGTACGGCCCGGAGCTGGCGCCGCGGCCTACCGTGCGGGACGACAGGTCGCCATCGGTGAGCATCGCCCCGGCGTCACTCCCGAAGCTCCCCTGGTTGATCTCAGCGTTTCCGCTCTTGTCCAGGGCGAGGTTGGGGCCCTGCTCGGGAGCCGTCTCGTCCTCGGAGAACCGCGGGCGGTCGATACTGAGGCTCACCTCGACGGCCGTGGCCTGCTCCGGGGCGAGTGCTCCGCCGTTCCCGGTGACGGTGAGACCACGCGGGGCGACCTGTCCCTTCCAGCCCGCGTCCAACGGTAGCAGCACCTGGCAGAAGCTGAGCGGAAGCCGGCCTTCCCGCGAGTACACCAGGGCCGGCGACTTGACGCGCTTGAAGGTCCCCGTCGTCACCATCCACCCCAGCATCGCGGAGCGCTCGTACTTGTCCTCAGGCCGCATCTCAGTGTCCTGTCCCTCCACGAACTGTGCCGCGAGGTCGTCGCGCATGACCGGAGCAACCACGACATTGGCGCCCTTCTCATGGGTGGTGAAGGCCGCCGCTGTCTGTGGGTCCAGGGTCACCTGAGCCGCCTGATTCTGCGACGGCCCGGCAAAGTGGAAGAACTGCTCGCAAAGATGACTGCCTTCCCCCGTGAGGACGTCGGTGAGCACGTAGTAGCTGTCCAGGAGATGGAGCATCTTCCGGCGCTGCGTAACGCCCAGGCTCTCGTACGCCCCGTGGGCGCCATCCACAAGCTGCAGCCCCGGAGCGCTGAGGAAGTCACAGGGGAACATGGGCGCCGCTGCGCCGCGGTCCTGCTGCCGGCCGTCGACTTCGACCGCATTGTGCAACGCCGTGCGGTACCCCCAGCCCAGGAAGTAGTCTCCCGTGTCGGTAAGCAGCGACTTGCCGTACGCATACAGCTCAAAGTGTGTGGCATCATTGTGGGCATGCCCCAGAGCCTGGGGCGAGAGGTCGAAGTACAGGTACTGGGCCTGCGCCGGCTCCCAACCGCTGCGGAGTACGTAGTACCCGCTTCCGGGAGCTGCCAACGAGCGGGGCAGGACGTCTCCCGGCCGCCCGCCGTCGGCCATCAGCAGCGCCGCCTGCAGACGCGCGTAGGGGTCCAGGATCTCGCTGAGATTCTCCTGCTGCTCCGGCGACAACTGGCTGTGGATGAAGGAGGTCAGCAACTGCCGGGTGTGCCCGTCGCTCCAGTCGGAGCGGCCGTAGGTATCGCCGATATTGGGCAAAGCCCCGTTGGGCATGGCGATCCTGAGCATCAGGCCCAGCAGCTTGCCGATCTGCGTCCTGACCATCTGTTCCATCTGGGCGAACTCACCGCCGCCGGGGTTGGCCCGGAGGAACTCCAGGCTGCGCGCCCCCCACGGCACCGGCACCGTCTGGTACGAGATGGAGTGCGTGTCCCAGGCGCCCTCCGGCGTGGTGCGCTCCACCAGGCAGTGGTGCAGGCACTCCCGGCCCACCTCCAGCCACACGGGGGCCTCCGTGAACTCCGGGAACATGACGGCCGCCGGGATCAGGCCGGGGAACCGCACCCCCGTGTACTCCATGAGCTCGCGGCAACTGGCGATGAACAGCTTCCAGAAGGCCAGGTGTGTGTCGGGGGTGATGGATGGCGACTTGCGCACGATCTCGTAGGCGGCAATGCAGTTGCACAGCCGATTGCGCACCTCCATGCCGGAGTTGAAGATCCCGCTTCTCTGCATGCCTCCGAGACCCCGCGGACACCGGCGCACCCAGCTTTGCACCAGATCGCCCGCCTCCTGCGCGTACTTCTCCTCGGAGGTCGCCGCATACAGCCCGGCCAGGTGGGCGACCACGTTGAGTTGGTTGAGGTAGATGCTCCAGCTCAGGGCCTCGCTGGGGTTGTGTAGCCAATCGATCTCCGGCCCCAGATCGAAGGTCTCCTGGGTGCCCTCGTCGTTGTTGGCCAGCGTGAACACGTGCTTGAGCCACTGCTCGTCCGCGACCTGCTTGCGTCCGGCGTCGGCGCGCGCCACGACCATCGAGTTGCTCTCCCCCACCCCGGGGAACCGGGGCTCCGGAACCACAGGCTTGTCTCGAGTGGCGAAATGCCGGGCCAGGGCGATCTTGGCGGCCTCGTCGTCTCCGGCGGCCAGCGCCTCGGCCAGGGCCTCCAGTCCCGGATATCTGGTGTCGACAAGCGCAAGCACCGCCTCCGTCGAAAGCTCCTGGTCCACGGTGACGATGGGCTCGTCCGCCGCGGCGGTGGTGGTCAGCGACAGGGCCGCCAGGGCGGCCAGCAGTAGACTGCTCATCAGAGGCTCCTGTTCGTGCCTGCGGGTACCGGGGAGGGCTCTGCGGCTCTCATGGGGAAGCCGTCCCCACGGCGGCGCCATAGGCCGGGCGCCTCGGTACTTCTCGATAGCAGGTTCCGCGTCCGCCCACATCGCACCTGTCCGCGCAACCACACCCCGACCTACGCGGAGGAACCGCCATAGCACCGGGAGCCTTCACTCTCCGCCTGTTCTCCATCCCCTGCATCGACAGCGGCGTCGGCCCGTGTGTCGGCCTGCGTGCCCCGGGCGGACACAGCCGGCTCCCTGGTACCCGCACCGGTTACCCGGATGGGCCGGGGGCGTGGCGGGGAGACGTCAACACCGGCCGAGATCGCTGTGGTCGGCCTGTTCGAGCGGTGGCCCGGCAGTTGCACGGCCCCGGAGGGTTTCGCCGCGGCCGCGGCGAAGACATAGGTTGCAGGTCGTGGCGGGAGTATCGAGGTGACCGCCGACGGCACGCTGGTCGAGGTGCGATGTGACCCGCCCCAAGCCGGACGGACCTCAGGGCACTCAGCAGGACCGGGGCGCATGCCCCGCAGACACGAGCCCCGAGGCCTTCGAGGTTCAGGTGCGCCTGCTCCGCGCGATGACGGCGCAACAGAAGCTCCAGCGGGTCTCCGAGCTGAATGAC